>JAGCPF010000034.1 GCA_017642335.1 Fibrobacter sp. | reverse complement strand
TCATTCATTTTAAATCCTTTGATTTTATTGTGATGCAGTTGGCAGACCGCATTTCAATATTAATCAAAGGATTTTTTTCTCATGACCGCCAGAAGGCTTTTACGGAACTACCGGCGTAGCCGGTAGTTTTCTTTATACAAACAGTCCCGCGAGAAATCGCGGGATTTTTTTCATCGCTCACTGCTCATCGCTCACCGCTAACCTCACACAATCGGCGGCATTTTGTGCAGCGCGCCTTCCCCAGTGCCCGCACGCTCCCGCAAGGAGTTTCAGGAAAAACTTGTGTTCGTTGTCGAGAGAATCGGGAATATGGGCAATTTCACCTTCCGGTGTGTAACGGGCGAGGCTTACCGTATAGCTTGAAGACGGCAATTCACCATTCCGGGGAAAATTCACGGTGATGTTCCGAAGGTCCGTAGCACTTTCGCGGTCAACGACAAAGTCAGCAGAAACACCGGCAAAAGGTCCGCTTACCACCTTGAGCTGGGCGCGGGCGCGGTTTCCGTTTGGAGATTCTTCAATGCTTTCGACACGGATATCGCGATACGGGAACATAGTTAAAAACAAACTAAAATCATGTACCATCAAATCCAGCGAGACGCCGACATCCAAGCAACGATTCGACGGGCGGTGTTCGCGACGGAATTCCAGATGGACCAATGGAGTCGCCACATCGCCGGTAGGCGGACTCTTTCTTGCAACACAAAGCTTGTTCAGTTCAGACAGGAAATGCTTACGGAAATTCAGGAACAGCGGATTGTAGCACTCCGACTGAGCCACAAACAGCTTGACACCATTGCGCAATGACAAATTCACCAATTCCTGGGCTTCTTCGGCCGAAGTCGCAAGCGGTTTTTCCACGAACACGGGAACGCCGCGTTCCAGAAAATGTTTCGCATAGGCATAATGCGTCGTCGCAGGCGATGCGACCACCGCGAAATCAACAGCGTCATCGCAAACGGAATCCCCGACATCGACAATCTGCACGAAGCGAACACCACATGCCTCAAAACGAGCCCTGTGGCGGGCTCCCATAATTCCGTTTCCAATCAATATGGCATTGTACGATTTCATTGCGTTGCGCCGACAATATAGAAAATAGGAGAACACCACACCATCACTATTCTGCATGCGGTATTTAAGTATATTTACCCCAAAGGACTATTTATGGACATCAAGAAGACAAACGCGGCTCGAATTCTCGACCGCCAGAAAATTTCTTACGAACTCATCCCCTACAAGGTCGACGAGAACGACCTCGGTGCACAGCATGTGGCCGACAGCCTGGGCGAAGACATCAATCAAGTTTTCAAGACCATCCTTGTTCACGGCGACAAAATCGGTTACCTCGTGTGCGTCGTGCCCGGCAACCTTGAAGTCGACCTGAAAGGCGCCGCGAAGGTCAGCGGCAACAAGAAAATCGATACCGTCCCGCTCAAGGACTTGACGCCGCTTACCGGCTATATCCGCGGTGGTTGCAGCCCACTCGGTCTCAAGAAGAACTTCCCCATTTTCATTCACGAGACGGCGATGCAGTTCCCGTTCATCTACGTGAGTGCCGGAGAACGCGGCTTGCAACTGAAGGTGGCTCCCGCCGACCTGGTGAAGGCGACCCGTGCGACTGTCGGCGTCATCGCGAGAGTCCCGCCCGAAGCCCCCGTCGATTAAGAGGTTTCCATGCGCAACAAGAAGTCCCTGCACACATCCGCATTTCTCATGGCGAAACTGGCCACGGCATTTGCCGTCGCAGGAGCCCTTGTTGCATGTGACGGAGGAGAAACTATTTGCGAAGAGCCCATCGAAGTCATTGACTCAAGCAGTTCCTCTTCAGACGTCATCGAATCCTCTAGTTTTAAAGAGACGGATTCCACTTCGTCAAGCTCACAGCAAGCTCTGTCTTCGACTCCTCGCAATGACACGCTTTCCAGCAGCATCGTCGCGCAGGAATCTTCTAGCAGCGCAAAGGCTGACCAAGGCAACCATGACGATTCAACGGAGGTTTCCTCTTCCAGTTCCTTAGCCGTTTCGAGCAGTTCTTCCGCCATTCCGAGCAGTTCCGGCGAATCGCCTTACCTCTGGAGCGACGAATTCGACGGCAGCGCCATCGACACTTCCAAGTGGACATTCGAAATCGGCACGGGCAGCAGCGGCTGTGGCAACAACGAGAAGGAATATTACACTGGGCGCAAAGAAAACGCCTACGTACAAGACGGCATCCTCCACATCCGCGCCAACAAAGAAAGCTTCGAAGGCTCCGGCTACACTTCGGCGCGCATGATTACCAAGCGCAAGTTCACATTCACCTACGGTACCGTCGAGGCCCGCATCGCACTCCCCGTAGGCAAAGGAATCTGGCCCGCCTTCTGGATGCTCGGCGAGAACATCGATAAAGTGAGTTGGCCCGCCTGCGGCGAAATCGACATCATCGAATCCATCAACGACGAGAGCATTGTCTACGGCACCCACCACTGGCAATACGAAGGGCAACACGCCAGCTACGGCAACAACACAAGCGATTTCCATGGAGCGAAAAAGGAAGTGGACATCACGCAGTTCCACACTTACAAACTCACTTGGGACAAAAAACTCATCGCCATGTATGTCGATGATTTCAAGTACCACGAAATGTCCATTGAAGACAACGCCGGCGGAACCGAAGCTTTCCACAAGCCGTTCTTCCTGCTGCTGAATGTCGCGGTGGGCGGCAACTGGCCCGGATTCGAGATTGACGACTCGCAGTTCCCGAACGAGATGCTCGTGGACTACATAAGGATCAGCAAGTAAGCAAACGGACGATTCACCGATATGAAAAAAGCAGCCCTTTTCCTTTGTCTATGCTCCATATTCGCAGCCTGCAGCGGCGATTCGCCTTCGGGAACGGAATCGCCGGCATCTTCTACGGCAGAAGCGCCCGCGGTGGAATCCAGTTCGAGCAACGCAGCAAAGCCGGACAGCACAACAAAACAAGAAGAAAGCACTTCCTCCAGCAAGGAGAAATCTTCCAGTTCCGCCAAATCGAGCTCCAGCGAACCGGAACATTCTGCAGCCACCGAGTCCAGCGATTCCAGCCATGACTCACCGGCATCCAGCAGCTCGGAACCCGTCTCGCAATCCTCGACGGGATCCTCGTCGTCAGAACAACCGCCGGCACCGAAGTCCTCATCTTCCTTGTCGACATCAACCGACGATGGCAAGTGTACCAACTGCGACAGTTATACCGCGGCAGACCCCGAACTCACCGACAACGGCGGCAAAGGTTCCGTCACCACCTACGGGAGCATCACGGAAAAAGAAACGAGCCTCGGCGGGGCCTGCAATTACGGGCAAACCAACATCCAATATTACGCGGCAATCCATGTGAACGTATCGCCGGGCGACAACAAGGGCCCTTGGCAAGGCGGCGCAGCCTGCGGCGGCTGCGTGCACGTGAAGGCAAAAACGCCTGACGGTTGGAAAGAAGTAACAGTCCGCATCACCGACCGCTGCCCCGACGCAAATTGCGGTGTCGACCTGGGCGGAGCCCCCGCATCGGATATCATGGGCATTACCGTCGGACGCTACTACGGCGAATGGGAATTCGTAAGCTGCGAGGGAGTCGACGGCGTATGGGGCGATTCCACATCGCTCTGGGTCAAGGAAGGCGCGAGCAAATTCTGGAGCATCGTCCAGGTACGCAACCCCAAGGACATGGTAAAGTCCATCACGATTACCGGTGTCGATACCGACTATTCCCATGAACTCGAGATGGTCGTCGGCACAGAGAACTTCTGGACCGTCCCCCCGGAAATCCTACAAACAGACAAACGCTACCGCGTTACCGTAAAATACCGCACCGGCGAAGACGACGAATGGAATATCAAAGGTTCGGAACTAGCCGAAGAACAGGCTAACCTGTACCTGCACGAACACCGCAACTAGGTGTCGGATTTCTTAGAACTGAACTTGTTCACTACGTCGGGCACGATGTCCATGACCTTCCCGACAAGCGAGCTATCCTTGCTGATGGGCATAATGCGCACGTCGTCACCCTTGATGACGAGGAACGCCACCGGTTCCACGGAAGCACCACCACCGGAGGCGGACGTGTCGCCCTTGGACTGGTGACCACCGAAACCGAAACCCACCGAGACTCGGCTCACGGGAACAATCGTCGATTCTCCCGCCTGGATGGGTTTTCCGATGACCGTCTCCGCCTGGGTAATGAAACGGAGCTTTTCCAAAAGAGTTTCTGCAAGTTTTTCAATAGCCATGACTTTAATATAACTAAAATCTCGCTTCGTAGATGCGGTCGCTGGCCGTTTTGAACTTTTTGGCCAAATCAGCCCACGAGAGATAGCCCCAGACTACGGCCACACGGCCGCCAGCCAGCTGCTGGGCCATCCCGTTGGCATTATTGCCCGCATCGAAGTATACGACATCGCTTTCCGGTTCAATCCCGTCCGGTTCAACCTTCGTCAGCAGCATCGCCCAGGAATCAAAATCAGGTTCCTCCACCTGTTCCCAGCTACGGGCGACATTCCAACGGAGGTCTGCATTCCTGTAACTTTGTACAAGCACCGGGAAAAAGGCCTTGACTCCCATAAAATATTTTGTCTGTATCGATGTGCGACCGGCCTCACGGAAATCGAACGGAAGGCTCAAGAATTCTTGCGGGAAACCACCGCGGTATCCCGGGAAATGCCGAACAAAGGTTTCGAGGTCGCTGCGTTCGTACTGGCGGAAACTGTCGTGGCTAAAGATGAATATGTGGCAATCGGCACGGATGCTCTGCTCCAGATGTTCACCCCTCAGAATCGGCGTAATCCCCTGGAACTTGCCGCTATTCATGTAGTGGTCCATGGCGTACACGTCGCTCTTGAACTCGAGGATATGGACATTCAACGTGTCGCCAGGAGAAACCAGGTAGCTCAGGTCGATAACCCGCTTGAGCGCCGGGATGTTATAAGACGCGACAGAAGGATTGACAGAATGCGCAAACGGGGTGACATTCTTGTACATTATTTTTGAGTAGTTCACCGGTTTCTCGGGCTTCGTGCGATTACAAGCAACAAGCCCCATCGCGACAACAACCATCAGCAAGCATTTACAGACGAACTTCATTTTCGGCTCCCGTTGTCGGCATAGCCACAAAATTCAAACAGAGGGCAATTCACACATGAATGCGTCCATTCGCGGCAGATAAAATCTTCACTTCCTTGTTCTAGGTAGAACTGTAGCGCATGGGCCGCATCGTAAGGACGGCTTGGATTGAGCGTACAGAACAGCGCGTTCGCGAGTTCCTGTTTCCGTTTCGGCTCCATTTCCGAAAAGTCAGCATCCTTGGCGGGGCCGAGGAAAGCCAGATAGCGGCGAGCCCCCATGGTGAGCGGCAGCGGCGGCATTTTTTTCGAAGGAACGCACTGCATGCCAAGCCCCAGCGGCTCGGAGGCGACCATGCGGTAGAATGCGGCGCAGGCCTTCGGGCGCGGATTGCCCTTGCCCATAAAGTAGACCTCGCCCAGATCGCGCCAGACTTCTTCGGGTGTGCGGCTTGCAAGCCAAGCAACAAGGTCGCAACCATGATGGCGAACGAACATGCCCACACTCCAGAAAATGCCGGAAAGGTGTTTAAATAAAGTCCAGTGTCGGCAGCCGAATACACCTTCGGCAACGCCCTCGATTTTCGCAGCCACGGGAACAGGCAACGTCCAAAGTTTTTCGTCGGGGAATGCGTCGAACAAAGCATTCAGCAACAGCGAAATTTCGGTATAGCTCCGGCTTTGGAACAAGGTGGTCCCAAGGATGGTCCAGGCAATTTTCGCTGTAGGGGTTTTTGCCCGCTGTGCCACATGCACCACCGGATCGGGCACAGAAGCGAACATAGAAACAAACTTCCGTGTCGCTTCGAAAACCGCCGGCTCATCGCGCACAAAGTTTTCTACAAGCTTCATCCCCTACCGCCAAACATTAAAGCGCTTCGCCGACCTTGACAGCCTTGCCTAGACGGCTCTTGAACAGGTTCGGATGGCGTTCGCGAATTTTTTTGTCGACGATAAGGATAACCGTACTGCCCATTTCGAACCGGCCCAGTTCATCGCCTTTTTCAAAATGGAAGTTGCTGGCCGGCTGCCAGTCCAGGCGCTTCTTGCTACGGTCCAATTTTCCAGCATTCACAAGCAGGTCGTCGGAATACACGACACCGATGCGGCCCACGTTCGTCGCGCCGACCTTCACGACCAAAATTTCAGAACCGTCCTGCAAGCGGATATGGCTCGTCAGGCGTTCGTTGATGCAGAACAGACCTTCCACGCGTTCGACGCTTCCGGCATTTACCGGCCAAAGCGTTCCGGGGCAATAGCTGGCATCGACCAAGTCGCCCTTGACCGGGCTATGGATGCGGTGGTAGTTGAACGGTGCAAGATAAATTGTTGCAAAGGCGCCACCATCGAAACGGGTCGCCATTTCGTCGTCGCGAAGCAAATCCTTGAGTTCGTAAAGCTTGCCCTTCGTCTGGATAAGCGTTTGCATTCCACCGTCAAACGTACCCGTCTGCGAAAGCACACCATCGACCGGACTCACGACTTCGGCATTATCGATAATGCGCGCACCGGGTTTGAGCCTGCGGATAAACAGTTCCCCGATATTCTTGTAATGGCTCAACGGGTATTCCGATTCGGCCATGTTCAACTTGTAGTAACGAGCAAACGCCGAACGTGCCCAGCGAGTAAACGGAGGAATATTGAGCCGGGTGAACGCACCGAAAGCGCGGCTAGCCGCATTCTTCGGCAGGAGTTTCATAAAAACGTAGAAGGGGGTATTCATGAAGGAGAATATAGAAATGTAAAGTGTGAGATGTTAGACGAGAGAACGGCCCTACGGGCCTACAGACGAGAGACGAAAAATAAAAACATCCTAGCCGAAGGTGTAACTCAGAACTAGTAACTCATACCTCATAGTTCACCGCTCATTGCTAACTCCTCGAGCCTGGAACCTCGCACCTGGAGCCTCATCGCTCAATTAGTGATTTTCCAGTTTGCTCAGGTCCGTGCTGAACATCTTCCACAGGCGCGGGGCAAAAGGCACCGACCATTCCTTCTCGGGAGCCACACGGCTCGTCGTCTCTGCCACAAAAGAGGAATACGTCAAGAAAACTAGTTCGCCATAACGCATATCCCACAACGACCAGACAATTTTCCATGTGTATCCACCACTCTTGCCCAACTTGGGGTCCATCTCGACTTCCAGCACAATCGGAATCGATGCATAGCGAATTCCATAACGCGAAGCTATGTTGTTCATAAAATTTTTGAACTGGGGAGGAATCTCGCGGACAAACGTCTGTTCAATGCCGTCGCGGCCTTCCCACGGTTCAAAGCTCGCCAGCGTTTTTCCATCGGCAATTTTCGATGCGAGAATATGCCTGGACAACGTATCGATGTACAGCGAATCCTCTTCGGGGAGGCGCATTCCGGGCAGCATCAATTCACGTTTCATCTTGGGGAAAGCCTTCGCGAACAGGGAATCTTCAATATGCGCCAAGTCAAAATCAAGCGCATCGGCACTGAAGCTATGGCACATCTTGCATTTCTCGGGGCGCTTGGCAGTCACCTTGAGCGTCTGGAAAACACCCACCACGGCATTGGAATCAAGGCGCCCATAGGCGGCGGGATTCCATTCGCGATAGGCAACCTCATTCGAAATCTTGAGCTTGATATCTCCCTGCGTGCCGCACTCGTTGCACGGACCATCCATCATTCCGGAATTGTCACCCGCGCCGGGACCGGGGCCGACTGAACCGGCACAGCCCACAAGAAAGGACAACATAGTCAAAGCAAAAAAAGCACGGAGATTCATAGCAAGCCTAGCGGGTGTAGAAGTCTATATTCAGCCAACCGGTCTTTCCGTCATCCGAGACGGCAATTCCGCAAGAGACCGTCTTGTACGAGCCCTTCATATTTAAGTAGTGCCCGATATACGGAAAGTCTTCATCCTTGTCGGGATCCCTTTCGCCCGACGTAACCAAGGCCTTTTCGTCTTCCCACATCATCTGCAGATATTTCTTGACAATGTCATCGTACGTCTGGTAGTAGCGCATGCCTACATTCGGTCCCGAATTCTGCGCACCTTCGCCACAATCCCCAAAATTGGCATGTCCCTTGCCTGCAGCAAGGTCATCGGCGGCCTGTTTGTCGGTACAAGTTTGCTTTTCTTCCGGAGCGAGCGAAAGCGGGCCTAGATTTTCTGTCGCACGATATTCGTTGATCACGTCAAGGCAGGTCTGCCTCCAATCACCTGATTCTGCGGCAGCGGAACTTGACGACTTGGCCGAAGAGGAACTTGCAGGGGCCACAACAGCCGAGCTACTCGAACGCGCTTTTGAAGAGGAACTGCGCGAGGTGCGCTTCTTGGAAGAAGAGGAACTGGATTCCGGCTCATCGACTTCAACGGGGTCTTCTTCATCGGTATCGGCAGAATCAACTTCGGCTTCATCGGGGTCAACATTTGTCCCAGCCGTATCAGCCTTGACTTCAACCGAGTCGGAAGAACTTGCCGGAGTTGCATCCGAAGAGGAACTCACGGATTCCGTGGACTCTTCCGGCCCAGCAGTATTCGAAGAAGAATCGGAAGAACAGGCAACGGCAAGCATGGCCAAGCAAGCCAGCGCAACAAATCGTTTTTTCATAGACATGCTCCTCTTTTTCCTCTAAAGATATACTATTTCGGCACGAAAGGCAATGCGGTGGCCTAGTCCAGCATGATGGTGAACGGGCCGTCGTTGACGAGGCTCACTTGCATGTCGGCACCAAAGCGTCCCGTTTCCACGACACCGACCTCCTTCCGGCACTGTTCCACGACGTATTCGTACAGTTCGTTTGCCAGTTCCGGGTTTCCTGCGCCGTTGAACGTGGGGCGGTTACCCTTGTGGCAATCAGCGTACAGCGTGAATTGCGAGACAATCAGCAGCGAGCCGCCGACATCCTTGATGGAGAGGTTCGTCTTGCCGTTTTCGTCGGCAAAAATGCGTAGAGAAAGCATCTTGCGAATAAACCGGTCAGCAATTTCGCGGGTATCCGTCTCGGCCACGCCGACAAGGACCAAAAAGCCACGACCATCGATTTTCCCGACGACCTCGCCATCAATTTTCACATCAGCCTGCGTAACTCGCTGGATCAAAAATTTCATACAAACTCCTCAAAATACTTCTTGATTTTTTGGGTATCCTGCGTTTCCGTCAATGCGAGACGCAAGAGGACTGCGGCTTTCTGCGGCGGAAGCGAATATGCCGGAACCGTACCGGGCACAAGCAGCCCTTCGGGCATTACCGTTCCACGCCCAATCCGTGAAGCAACGACAACCGGCACGTTCACACGGGCAAGAACATCCGCCCATTCCTTGCTGAATTCCCCCGCTCCCGCACCCGCGATGACAATCCCGGCGAAACGCTGCGCCGCGAATTCAAGCAAGGCCGAATCCGCATCGGCATGGAAATACAGCACGGCGACTTTGGGCAAATCAGAAAGGCCTTCAATGGAGAATTTGGGCAGCACACTCCCGCATGCCGAGCCGATGGCGTCGAACGCATCCAGGTCGTTCGCATGGACCTTCTGGACACGAAGCGCATCGAACATCTTCCCCGCAAAGGCAACGCGCACGCCTCGGCAAGCGGCGCCGTTACAGCCCGCGGCGAGGCCAACGGCATAACACAGGTTCGCCGGACCATCGGGAGCAAAGGAGGTCGCCGGTCGCATGGCCCCCGTCAGCACCACAGGCTTTTCTACATCCAGCACGAGGTCCAGGAAAAATGCAGTCTCTTCCATCGTATCGGTCCCGTGCAGCACGACAATGCCGTCGACATCCCCGCGTCCACAAACCGTCCGGATACGGTTGGCAAGGGCTATCCATATTTCCGAGTTCACATCGTCGGAGTTGATGTTGCACACCTGCTCCACCTCAAGGTCGGCGATGCCGGTCAACCCCGGAACCGATTGCACCAGTTCCTCACCGGAGATGCTGCCGGGACGATAGCCCAAATCTTCGCCGGGCTTCCCAACGCCAGCAATCGTCCCACCTGTAGCGAGCACAACAATCTTTTTCATACGCACCCCTACCTCACCTGGTCCAGCACCTGTGCCGCCGTCAGGCCGTAATGTTTTTTCAGCGCACCGTCAGTCCCGAGCGTGTACAAATCCTGGACGCAGGCGCGCAACTTGCGGACCGACTCGACCACACGGTCATCACCACGGGTAACACCGTCGCGGTACAGCAACGCCTCCACCATTTTTTGCGAATACCAATAGAGCCTTACAGCGACTTCGGAATTTTCCTGGTTCACGAACGGTTGCGTCAGCATTTCCAAATCCGGGACGGGCCCTTCGGGCCGCGGCTTGTCGTTGCGCGAGGCGTCGACAACCTGCGCGATTCCCTCGTTCAGCCAAAGCGGGACCTTGGCGCGGGTCATTGCGCGGACAAAGGCGTGGGTGAGTTCATGGAAAAGCATCGGGCGGTACACTTCGCGGTACTGCATCACGTTGACCGGGACGCGCAATTTGCCGTCGAAGACGGCCCCGACCCAGTCGGGTCGCGGACCCGTGCCCTGGTATTCCGAGGATTGATAGAGCACCAGTCCCATCTTGTTCGCCGGCCTGAAGTCGAAAAGCCTACACAGGGAATCGTACGCCACCTCAAGAACGCTCAGCGCCTCGAGAATATCGTTCAAGGCCGGGGTCCCCTCGAATTCCAGGCGGAAATGGTCCGAGGATTCCAGCTTGAGTTCGCGCATCTCGCGCATGATTGTCTGGGATTTTTCCTTGAGCACTTTGAAATCATCTCTGTCACGTTGCAGCGAATCCACATAGCGGATACATTCCTCATACCGTTCCTGCTCGAACAAGATTCCAGCCAAATGCAGTTGCAAATTCGTATCGTTCGGTGTCTCTGCAAGCAGGGCGCGTATGTTCTTCTCGGCGCATTTCCAGTCCCCCGAAGCAAGGCAATCGCTCGCCTCCGTCACTAGGGAATTGTGCTGTTCTATTTCGGCATTCTGCTCGGAAATATCCTTAATCTCGCGAATCGCAAAAAACAATGTCGCAAGACACAGGATTAAAAGAAAAATCACGCGTTTATTGTGCATTTTTTCACATTCCGTCTTAACAAATCGTCAAAAAAATAGCCTTATGGTATTATTCTCTTTCTTTCAAATTTAAGTATATTTTAAACAAATCATGGAGTATGTCATGGCAGAAATCTTTGACTATGATGACTACCGGGATATGATCAAGGATTACTACCAGGAGCATAAGAAAAAGAACTCCCTGTATTCCTTCAACACTCTCGGAAAAATGCTGGGGCTGGACGCCAGCCACGCGTACTACATTGTACAGAAAAAACGCAACCTGCCCGTCCATGCAGTACCCGCCGCAAAAAAGATGCTCGGTCTCGAAGGTCGAGCCGCCATGTATTTTGACCTGTTGTTGGTCGCCTCCCGTACAAAGTCCGAAAAAAAGAAAGCCGAAATTATGCAGAAGGCCTTCCAGCTCCGCGATGTCAAGCGCCACATGCTGGAAGACACAGAAATCAAGTACCTGAGCGAATGGTGGACGGTCGTCGTCCGCGCCCTGGTCGAAGTCAAACACGGCAACATCGACGTTGCCGAAATTGCCAGCAGCCTTATCCCGCCCATTACTGAGGAACAGGCCCAGGCAAGCCTAGATATTCTTAAGTCGTTGGGTTTCATCAAGCCATTAAACGATAACCTAGTCAAGATTTCGGACTCCCATATTACCATCCAAGGGGCCGAAAAAGCGGAGGCAATCCGCAGTTTTCAGGCAAAAGTCATGCAATTTGCCATTCGTTCGCTCAGCGAAATCCCCCCAAGCGACCGAGATGTTTCTACAATTACCATGGCGGTAGATGCCAAAGGGTTTAACGATATTAGAAACATGATTCGAGAATTCCGAAAAGAATTGCAGATTCGCGTTGACAAGTGCAGCGTCCCGGACCGCGTGATGCAGCTTAATCTTGCCCTTTTCCCAGTGGCACAGAACAACAAGAGGAAGTCAAAATGAGATACGCATCGAGACTGCTCTTTTTGCTCCCCTTTGGCCTTCTGATGTCCTGCGACCATACCGAAAGCGCAGGCAATACGACAGAAATTGAAAACGCCATCGCCATCAGGGTATTTAACGGGGACGAACCGGCCGACGGTGTCGCCTACCGGGTATTGCCTTCTTGGTACGTTGCCGACACCAACGAGACCGATTCCGGCGTTGATTTCGCCTATTCCGGAACAACCGACGAAGATGGCTGGATGCGTATCGACGGCCATGAAGAAGGCTCCTTCACCGTCCAGTTCAGCAAGGACAAATATTCCATTGTCACGAACTACACGCTAGACAAGCTCACCCCCAATGTCACCATCGACAGCGTGGCGCTCGCCAAGCCTGGCACCATCAAGGGCCGCGTCGATCTGCCCGACTCCGCAAAGTACGCCTGGATTTATATGCAGGGTATCGAAAGGGTCGAAAAGACTGACCGCAAGGGCGCCTTCGCCATCAGCAACCTGCCCGCCGGCGACCTCAAGCTCAAGGCCTGGGTCCCCAACATCCAGAAGTTCGTCGCACAGGCGGAAGTGTCCGTGCCCGCAAACGACACACTCGACGTAGGCAACGTTTCCGACTCCACCGACGAAATCGTGTTCAAGAGGACGATGAAAATCAACCCGCGTGAATTGATTTCCAGCTGGATGCGCCCATTACCGATACCGACCGTCCTCATCCTGCGCCTCGATTCCACGTTCAATTTCTTTGAGACGACAGAAGACGGAAGTGATGTCCACCTGCTCGACAGCGAGGGCAACCCGCTCCCCATCGAAATTGACACATGGGACAAGGACATCCAGAGCGGTGCAATAAACATCCGCATCGAATCTGCCGAAGACACGGCCAGACTATGGACCCTTGAATGGGGCGATTCGACCGAGGCCCCGCAAAAAAGATCCGATGTATGGGAAGACCTTAACGACTCCCTCATCTGGGCATTAAATACCGTCCGGATACTTGATTTCGAGAGCGGCACCTACAAGAACGACCTTCCCTCGCCGCTGACACCAAAAGACTGGTACGTCCAGGCTCATGACGGGGCGACCGTCTACGATTCTGTCGCTGAAGACATCCGCAAAGGAGTCATCGATTCCGGTGGCGGAGCTTTCGAATCCAAGGTTCTTCAGGTAAACTACAAGGCAGAAAAACCGGAATACGTTGTCATCGGCACGCGTATCTCGGACATTCCGCACGACCTAAGCCGCCTCGATTCTGTCGAAGTATGGATCAAGACGGATGGAAAGATCGAGATTATCCTTGAAACAATTATCGAATCCGACACCAACTTCAAGGCCACGTACAAGACGGAAGGTAACGGAAGTTGGAAACGCTACGCAGTGCGTCCGCAGGATTTCGATACGAAAGATACGGTGAAATACCACGGCTGGGATGTCACGAGAAATCGGATAACTAGGTTTACAATCTTCGCCTATGACGGGAGCAGTATCCTAGTCGACAACGTAAGGATGTACGGCATCAACCGGGACGACCTGAAGTAGTTACCTGTTCCGACCCCCCGTGACATCAATTAGCCATTTTTGACCATTTTTTTCTACGCTGATAAACACCTTATGGCGTTTTTCATCGTAGATAAGATGGCCGTTGTTTTTGGAGGAGTATCTTATGGCTAATTCCGTGGATTTTGAATTGTGAATAGCAGTCGTTGAAGTATCTGCAACAACCTTCGAGGTATCTGCAGCAACCTTCGAAGTATCTGCAACAGAAACAGAAGAATCCTTCACAGACGAATCAGCGACAGCAACTGCAGTGTCTTTTGCCGAGGTATCAACCGGCGGAACTTCCGGTTCAGCCTTCTTCAGCAGTTCGAGCATCTTTTCGGCATAACGTTCACCGAACGTTTCATAACCCTTTCGCGTGAAATGGAGCGTGTAGTTCGGTTCCTTCAACGCGGGGCAACCTTCTGCCGAAATGAGATGACCATTAGGGATTAGACTCGCCGCTTCGGCAACTGCACTGTTTCTCCAGCCCAGATCTCCACCCGCAGCGGTTGTTGCCAGTTCCCCAACAAGAATCGGCACCTTTGTCGAGTCTAATCCCAAATCCTTAATAAGATCGTCGTAAACTTTCTTGACACGCTTGGGCCAGTCGTTCATCTGGTAGTCCGCCTCGCCCTGATGGAAAAGGAATCCCTTGATGACGCCCTTTTCCTTTGCAATCTTTCCCATTTCCACAATGCGCTTGTAGAGGTCGCCACCGTATTCGTCCAGATACTGGATCCACCACGTGTCGCCCTTGTTCTTTGCATTCTGGACATACGTTTTGTTGCGGTCCTTGTCGAACAAGTCAATGCTCTGGCCGCCAATGGCGATGTTCGCGACAGCAATCTTGATGCTGTCGGGCAATTCCTTCACCATCTTGCGGCCGAAAATATCCACGATGCCCACCTTGGAAGCACTATGCCCCATTGGCGGTGCAGCAGGATAAAACTCTCCAACTTTTTGATTCGAATGGTTTGCCGCCCGCAACACCAGGAAGCGCGGATCTTCCGCACGGTCGGCAGCGGTCACATCCGCCTGGCCGGACATATTCGATTGCCCATAGGCAAGATAAATGTGGAGGTTCGGGTCCTGAGCAAAACTCAAGGAAACTGTAGCAGCAACAACAAACGCAGGAAGAAGAGACCTATACATTTTCTTTCTCGTACAAATTAGTGTACCCTATGGGTAAAGCTCTTCGTCATGAGCACAGAACCATTGGAACTGAACACCATGGCAACGAACTTTCCGGAACGGGGAATCAAACCGCCCTTTTCGCCCAAGACACTAACCAAGTGACCCTGGAGGTCGAACAGCTTGACGACCGCACCTACAGGAGCTCCGGACAGAGCGAGGAAATTACCGACAATGTCAATTTCGGCGACAGGAGCAACACCTCTCACAGCCGAGAACAAAGGCTTCTTGGTGGAATCGGTTGCAGAAGTATCACCCGGCGTAGTCTTAGTCGAGTCATTCACAGAAGGCGTCGTTGTGGAGTCCCCAGGAGACGTTGTCGTGGAATCCCCAGGAGGCGTTGTCGTGGTGGACGCTTCGTACTTGATGGTCGGAGTTTCCCAGTCGATCCAGTCAGCATAGTTGTCTATCTTGAAACCCTTACCATTAGTGGGCTTCACGTGGATATCCGTGTTGGCTTCCTTATTGCGGAGGAACTTGTCAACAAACGCGGTCACCGATTTGGTCTGGCTCGAAGCCGCCTGGCAATGTTCGTGACCACCGGTAAAGTCGAAACCGATACGGTCCTCGATGCCCATGGCCTTCCACACTTCGGTCGCCGCCATCATGGACTTGTAACCCGATTCGTCGCCAAGCCATTCGTAACCGGGGTTGCCGAGAGCAATCACCGCACGCGGAGCAATCATCGCGATAAGTTCGTGGTGGTCGTGCGGGAGCTTGTACGGATCCTGACGTTGCAGGCTCTGCATGAACCAGCTGTAGTTCGTGTTGTCAATCTTCTCGATGTTCGTGCCGCGCTTGGCAAAATCATCCGAGGTACGCCAAGAGTTGATGCCGCCGCCACCCGATTCCTGGGCAATGGTAAGCGTCACGCGTTCATCAAAGGCTCCTGCAAAGAGGGCCATCTTGCCCGCGTAGGAACAACCCGTCACCGCGATTTTGCTCATGTCAAGGTGATGTTCTTCGGCAATCAGCGCAAGGCCGTCAATCAAGCGGCTCACGCCCCAAGACCATGCAGAATAGTCACCATTGGAATTTTTGTCACCGTAGAACTTGTAGAAACCTACGCCCGTGTCCTTCTGGCCGTTCATGGAATATTTGGCCACCTGGTCATGGCTGAAGGGCACCTGCACAAAGCCACTAAAAATGCTAGAGGAAAGCGAGCCCGTACCGCTATTCATACCTATGATAATCGGATGCGGGCCCTCTCCAGAAGGAATACTGAACTTAGAAGTAATCGTCGCGGTCTTGCCACCTTCCTTGACTGTCACCGTGAGGGTGCCACCGCTATACGTTGCCGTAACATCAGAAGGAATCGGCTTCTCGCCAATCTCGTACTTTTCGATATCCGCCTTGATTTCATTGCGGCGTTTGCTCCAGTCGTCGAAAGTAGCGACCTTGGATCCGTCATTGAATTCGAACGGATTGGGCAATTTTTTATTTTCTTTGAGTTCGCCAGCCTTGGCGCCCAAGTCCTTGCCACGGTTTTCTGTATCGAAATTGAGGGGAACCTGAGAGAATGCGTAACCGCATAAACCCAGAACAACTGCACTTATAACGGCACTACGCATAAACGGTCCTCCAAAAACCAAAGGAACTCCAAACCAACGCTCTAAACCAACCCCCTAGAAGCCTAGGGATGTATATAAATTATCTATTTATGTGACGAAACACACAAAACCGGATTTTTGGTTTATTGACAAAATGTCAAAAAACGAAATATGGATAATTTCAACCCCGTCCAGATAAAAAATGTTTACATTCATTCCTGACGGAAATTGGGGCACCTCAATCACTTGGAGCGGCAAACAACGCCAAAATTACTACCTTTGGGTCGGAAAAAGCGGGCGTTTGCCTGCACAAAATTGGAGATTATCATGGGTTTCAAATGCGGCATCGTAGGCCTCCCCAACGTGGGCAAGTCCACCATCTTTAACGCTATCACCAACGCCGGCGCCGAAGCCGCGAACTACCCCTTCTGCACCATCGAGCCGAACGTGGGCATGGTCAGCGTCCCCGACAGCCGCCTCGACGAACTCGTGAAGGTCTACAATCCCAAATCCATCGTCCCCGCCGTCACCGAATTCGTGGACATTGCAGGCCTCGTGAAGGGAGCCGCCCAAGGCGAAGGCCTCGGCAACCAGTTCCTCACCCACATCCGCGAATGCGAAGCCATCATGGAAGTCATCCGCTGCTTCGACGACGAAAACATCGTGCACGTGAGCGGTTCCGTGGACCCGGTCCGCGACGTGGAAGTCATCGAAACGGAACTCATCCTCAAGGACCTCGATTCCGTCGAAAAACGCCTCGCCACCGAAGCCAAGGGTGCCCGCACCGGTAATGCCGAAGCGAAGGCCCGCCTTGCCGCCTGCGAACTCTTGAAAAAGACACTCGAAGAAGGCCGCTCCGCACGCACCGTCATGAACGACAGCGACGAAATGATCGGCGTCGTCAAGGACCTCGCACTCCTCACCGCCAAGCCGCTGTTCTACTGCGCCAACGTGAAGGAAGACGATATCCTCACGGGCAACGCCTATGTGGACCAGCTCAAGGAATACGCCGCCAAGAACGGCCACGAAGTCATCGTCATCAGCGGAAAGATCGAAGAAGAACTCTCCGCCATGGAACCCGCCGACAAGGCTGAATTCCTCAAGGAACTCGGCATGAAGGAATCGGGCCTCGACGCCGTCGTGCGCAAGGGCTACGAAATCTTAGGCCTCCGCACGTTCTTCACCGCCGGGGAAAAGGAATGCCGCGCCTGGACGTTCCATGCAGGCTACAAGGCCCCGCAGTGCGCAGGCGTCATCCACACCGACTTCGAACGCGGCTTCATCCGCGCCGAAACGCTCAGCTACGCCGACTTCCTCAAGCACGGCAGCTGGAACGCCGCCAAGGAAGCAGGCCTTGTCCGCACCGAAGGCAAGGAATACCTGGTACAGGATGGCGACATCATGTACTTCTTGTTCAATGTGTAGGTGAGGCGCGAGGTTCGGAGCTCGGGCTTGTAACTTCTGTATTGTTAATTTGTAAAAAAGACAGGATTCAATCCATCACACAACGGATTGAATCCTTATAATTTTGTAATTCCGGCATTGTCAATTTAACTTCAGGGACTCGTACCTCGAGCCTCGAACCTCGGGCCTTATCACTTCTTCCGTCTTGCTTTGACTTCCTCGACAATCGGGCGTACAATCACGGCAAGGTTCATTGCGGTACCTATCAGGATTAATGCACTCGCAGCATAAATTCCGACACCGGGACCCACCTTCAGCATCGGGATGCCCATAGCAGAGCACAGCTCTCCCAGCTGCATCAGCATAGCCCACAGGGAAAACATTGCCAGCATGCCCATCGTGAGCGAGCCTAGTGGAGAAATAAAGGCGAACACCGCGGCAAGCAGCAAGGCAATCGCGATACCCCACAGATAATTCATCGGTTCCATTTTCGGGAAATTCGGCATAATCGCAGTGAGCTTTTTCTGCGTTGCCTCGTTCTTGTCAATCATATTGTGGAGTTGCTTGGACGCATCCGGAACAAGGGCTTCATCCAGGTTGACTCCCATCGCCAAGTCGTAGACGCTCGCTTCCAAAATCGGTTTCGATTGCGCCTCGTCGAACGTGCAAGACACATTGGCCAGCGGCATCAACAACGCAAGCAATACGAGCAGGTAAGGAGCCGCTATTATTTTCTTGAAAAACTTGAACTCCCTCGATTCATTGAGGGGCTTTGCATCTTGTTTTTTATCCACTTTACTTTCCATCTTTTTTCTGGATTGCCTTTTGCGGGAACATACAACGGAAGCCGATTCCATCGGACCAGTAGCGTGGATCCTCGTCATCGGTTTCAACCAGGTTTATATCCTTTTCGGAATCCTTCCAGCAACCACCCTTGAACACTTTCAGGAACCCAAACATCGAACCCGACGGATTGGACTTTTCCATCCAGAACGCTATCGGGAAATGCCTGTCACGGGTCCATTCAGCCACGTTACCCGACATGTCGTAAAGTCCCCAGGCATTGGGCTTCTTGCTAGCCACAGGCTGCGGCCCATAACCAGGATCTTTCTTGCCCAGCTTGTACGAGTTGTTCTTGTAAACCGCATAGTTCCCTGGATTCGGGACATCGTCGAGCACCCAGAGGGCACCTTCGTTGTTGTCGGCGCGACCGGCGAATTCCCACTGGGCCTCGCTAGGCAGGTCGCCGCCCAAATATTCACAGAAAGCCTTCGCATCCGTCCACGTGATATTGTGGACCGGCTTCATGTCGCCCTTGTATTTGGAGCGATCCTCGACACGTTCCAAGGTATCCTTCTTGCGGAGCATCACCTCGGCAAAGAATTTCTGCGTCACTTCCGTTGCATGGATGGCAAACGGAGACATGGCCACCACATGGCCCTTATAGCGGAACGAACCGGAATCGATCATCACCACATCGCCATGGAAGGCATCCTTGATAATGCGGGGATCACCCACCAAAGAAGACGAGGACGGAGGGATGACAACCAGTTCAGGAACAGAGGAAGAAGACAAAGAAGAAGAGGACGCCGGCTGCGGAGCAGACGAGGAAGACTCGACAGGCTTCGGATGCAGCCAGTCCTGAACTTCGGGTTGCCTCAGAATGTAGTTAGGCAAGATAAAATCACCCTCGCCAGGGAAGGTCTGCCCGTCGAACACGAATTCCATCTTCACGTAGCGATAGTGGTGGCGGCTGGTGACGGCCCCGTTCTGGTATACCCAGACCGGCTTGTCGTTCTGCAGCGAGACAATCATGTTCACCTTGCCCGCACGGATCAAGGCTATCAAGTTTTCGGCATCGAGCCCCAGGGCCTTGCCGGTCCACCTGAAATCGTAGCGGTCGCCAGGATGGCCAATAATAAGCTCGATTTTTTCAGCCGGGATCTGGGGGGCCTCCGGCTGAGGAGCCACTTCCGGTGCGGTCGCCGCAGCACCTTCTTGAGTTACAGGTTCTTGCGGTGCAGTCGGTTCTTGAAGCGGAGTCGGTTCCTCCGGCTGAGTCGGCATCTGCACTGCAGCAGGGCTCAAGTCCGCAGAGTATTCAGGTATGACAATCGGGTAAACCGGGTTAACGGTATTCGGCCAGACATACATGCGGCTGGGCAATGCCTGCAAGCTATCGAACTTGTGCCTGAACGCTGTTTCCAGCGCAACAAGTTCTGCATTCTGTCCCTTCTTCCACATGCCATAGGCCTCGTTGCGCTTCGACGTGTAGCGGGCAACGTAGTTGCGGTATTCCAAGGAAGACGGCGATGTCATGAACGCGGATGCACTCATCTGCCTCGGATAAATCTTGTAAAAATCGGACGAGTCCGCAGAGACCGCACTTCCTTGCGTTTCTGCTGTGAAGCGGTCGTAAAGTTCCTCGGTCTCCTGAAGATTCGGTGTAGCAGCCAACATCTGCATGTTCACGGACAGCTTCGGAGCGGCCCCGTTAGAAACAGCTACGGGCACAAGTCTCGGAGAAATGCTTTGGACCGAAGCGGATTTGACCGAAACCATTTCCGCATAAGGCATACAATCGTTCTTCATGAAGATAAAGGTGTAAAGACCCGGGTCGACCGGATGCACATAACGCACACCCTTCTTGAAGGTAAGCTCTTCCGAGACAATATCTACCTTGTTATCGGCCCAATTCAGCTCTATAATCGAAGGCGCAGTGCTTTCTTTCAAAATTTGCCAGCGGCCATTCTTGTAGAAGAACAGTTTGGGCAGGCGCGTAGAATAGATGTACTCCTTGTCAAAATAGATATCGGTTTCGTCTTGGAACGCCTTGGCATTCGAAGCTGCGTAAAAGCGCATCAACACGACTTCACCGACCTTCAACTTGTTCTCGGAAAGACTGAAAGCATGGGCCTTCACATAGCTTTCGGGATTGATTGTTCCCACGAACCACTTGTATTCCTTCGACCCCTTCTTTTGGCGGAGGTATATCGAATTTTCCCTCAAGGGGAATCCCGGCTGAATAGAAAGAGTACCCTGCTCGACTTCAATAATCTTGTCGGCAGACTGTTCCATCTTGGCGCCGACCTTGAACTTGTCCAATGTGATCTTATAGTTGTTATCGCCCGCAGCAAAAAGAAATGCGGGTACAACTAAAAGCAACGCAAACAAATGAAGGAAGCGCATAAAAACTCCTTTGTGGTCTTTCGGCATAAAGATATATTTTTGCTTACAACAAATTTACAAAAGGGTTCCATTTGCTCCCATTTTGAGCAAATATCCCCCTTCGGCGCCCCCAACAGGGCCAAGTTCCACCTTCCAATCGGCCAGACGGATGATATCGGGGTGGTGTTCGATGATAATAACCGTGTCGCCGCGAGCCGAAAGCCTGCGGAGCTGGTTCCAAAGCGTCTGGATATCCTTGAGGTGGAGTCCAGTCGTCGGTTCGTCGAGCAGGTAGACCATTTCAGTCGCAGGACGCTTGGCAAGTTCCGCAGCCAGTTTGAGGCGTTGCGATTCGCCACCGGAGAGCGTAGTCACAGGTTGACCGAGCTTCACGTACGGAAGGCCCACGTCACGCAGGCACTCGAGCTTCGGGAGAATCTTGGGCTGGTCCTTGAAGAACTCGCAAGCATCCACCACGCGCATGTCTAGCACGTCGGCAATGTTCTTGCCCTTGAAAGTGACGGTAAGCGTTTCCTGGTTATAACGTTTGCCACCACAGACTTCACAAGGTTCCCAGATGTCCGAAAGGAAATGCATTTCCACCGAGATGGCGCCGCGCCCTTCGCAGGCCTCGCAGCGGCCTCGAGCCAAGTTGTAGCTGAAGCGGCCGTAGTCGAATCCCTTGATTTTGGATTGCGGCAACTTGGCGAAGAGGCGACGAATATCGTCGAGCACGCCAGTGAAACTGGCGGGCGTGCTGCGAGGCGTCCCCGAAATCGGGCTCTGGTCCACCAGCAACACTTCGCCGGACTTTTTCTTGCGACCACGGGCCTGGAACTTTTTCTGCAAGCGCGGAAATACTTCATCCATGATCATGGAACTTTTGCCCGAGCCTGAAACACCGCAGACCACGCTAATCGCACCTTTCGGGAACTTTACAGACAAATTCTTCAAGTTGTTGTGCTTGAGTTTTTCGAACTCGTAGAACTCGGTAGAATCCGTAATCGGGATAGCGGCAATCTCGTTCGTCATCGGGATGGTGCGCGTAAGATACTTGACCGTCTCGCTACGCGGGAACTGTTGCAATGCGTAAGGCTTGGAAAGCTGTGCAGGCGTACCCTCGGCGACGACCTCGCCACCGAACTCGCCCGCCGCCGGGCCCATATCGATAATGTGGTCGGCAGCCTGCATCATCTTCATGTCGTGTTCGACGACCACAAGCGTATTGCCGAGGTCGCGCAGGCGGTAAAGCGTATCGAGCAACATGGCCGTATCGCTTTCGTGCAGGCCCACCGTGGGCTCGTCAAGCACGTAGAGCACGCCTTCGAGGCCGCTACCGATCTGACTTGCAAGGCGGATTCTCTGGGATTCGCCACCGCTAAGCGTGTCGCCGGCGCGGTCAAGGCCGATATAGCCGAGGCCCACACTCTTGAGGAAGTTCAAACGGCCGACAATTTCACGGAGCAGGGGCTCTGCGATGGTCATCTTTCCTTCAGCATTTTTCTCGCCCTTGAAATTCACGCGACTGAACCATTCAAGCGCTTCCGAAATGCTCATGTGGTTCACGTCCATGATGTTCTTGTCGCCGATGCGCACCGCAAGGTACTCAGGCTTCAAACGTTCTCCATGGCAGTCCGGGCAAACATTGCCATCGTAATCGTGACCGAGGCCAAGGCAAGATTCACAGGCGCCCCAATGCGTGTTGAAACTGAAATATTTGGGATTCAGCGCCGCATCCATGTACCAGCCACAATCCGGGCAGCCCGGCTTCTCGGAACAGGCGATGCGATTTTTCTTACTGGCACCGTCTTTCGCACCTGAGCCGGTTTCACTTTCCACATAGAGGATTCCGTTGCCGTCACGGTAGGCACGTTCAAACGCTTCCACCAGGCGGGCACGATTTTCTTCCTTCACGACCACGGAATCAACGACGGCAAGCAACTGCTTTTCGCGAGTCGGGATTTTCGGCAGCGGAAGATCCACGAGTTTGTCGCCCATATAAACCTTGCGGTAGCCCTTCTCGGTAAGAATCTTGGAAAGCTTCAGTACGTCCTTGATTTCAAACGGAGCTAGTACAGTGACCATCTTGTTCAAGTCGCGGTCAAAGGCATGCTGCATCAGATCGCCCGCGCTGTACGAAGCCACGGGCTTCCCGCATTTCAAGCAATGCGGGGTCCCGACCCTCGCCCATAAAATGCGGAAGTAATCGTAAATTTCTGTGAGGGTCGCGACCGTACTGCGCGGGCTCTTGCTCGCACTCTTCTGGTCAATCGCAATCGCCGGTGCGAGGCCCGAAATGGAATCGATGCTCCCGTGGTCAGGGCGTCCGAGGAAGCGGCGTGCATACGTGCTCAACGTCTCGACAAAGCGGCGCTGGCCTTCGCTAAATAGCGTATGGAACGCGAGGCTCGACTTGCCGGAACCCGAAACACCCGTGACCACTGTGAGCTTGTGGCGCGGGATCGTCACGTCAATGTTCTTCAGGTTATGCTTGCGGGCGCCATGCACCTCGATATCGAGCGAGAGGTCTTCGCCGCCCTTGAGCGTGCGGTCAAAATGTTTGTTCTCGCCATGCTTTTTCGCGAGTACCGGCGCGAGATAGCGGCCCGTTTCGGACTTCTTGCTCTTCGCAATCTGTTCGGGCGTACCCGTCGCAATCACGCGACCGCCGTGAATACCCGCATCCGGGCCCAAGTCGATAATCCAGTCGGCACACTTGATTACGTCCAGATTGTGCTCGATAATCACGACGCTGTTGCCGAGACTGCGCAGGCGATTCAGGCAATCCATGAGCTTGCGTATATCTTCAAAGTGCAAGCCCGTCGTCGGTTCGTCGAGCAGGTAAAGCGTCTTGCCGGTACCCGGGCGACGCAACTCAGAAGCAATCTTGATGCGCTGCGCCTCTCCCCCGCTCAACGTTGTCGAAGGCTGGCCCAAAGTAAGGTAGCCGAGGCCCACTTCCACGAGCAGGTTCAGCGGCTGTGCAATCTTCGGAATGTCCTTGAAGAATTCCGCCGCATCGGCAATGCTCATGTCGAGAATTTCGGAGACGTTCTTGCCCTTGAAATAAACTTCGCGTGTCGCATCGTTAAAGCGCTTGCCGCCGCAGACTTCGCAAGTCACCTGCACGCTCGGCAAAATATGCATATCGACGATTTTCACGCCCGCGCCTTCGCACGCATCGCAGCGGCCGCCCTTCACGTTGAAGCTGAAACGGCTCTTGCTGTAACCGCGAATCTTGCTTTCTTCCATGCTCGCGAAAAGGTCGCGCACATCGTCCCAAATCTTGGTGTAAGTCGCCGGATTGCTTCGCGGCGTGCGGCCAATCGGCGTCTGGTCGATTTCAATCACCTTGTCGATATTCTCGAGACCTTCCAAGTGGTCAAACTTTCCGACCGGTTCTTCGGCGTTATAGAATACGCGGGCCAATTCGCGACGCAGAATCTGGTTAATCAGCGTGCTCTTGCCGGAGCCCGAAACACCCGTCACCACCGTCAAAGCACCATCGAGCGGAATTTCAACATCGATATTCTTCAGGTTGTTTTCCGCCGCACCGCAAATCTTGAGTTTCGGCGTATTCTTGTCAATCTTCTTGCGCTTCTCGGGAATCTCGATTGCCTTTCGGCCACTCAAGTACGCACCCGTCAGTGAAGCCTTGTTCTTCTCGAGTTCCTCGACGGTCCCTGCCGCAATCACGCGGCCGCCTTCCACGCCAGCACCCGGCCCCACGTCAATCACGCAGTCCGCATGGCGCATGGTATCTTCGTCGTGTTCCACGATAATCAGGGAGTTGCCCTGCGCGCGCAAATGTTCCAGCATTCCGAGCAGCTTATCGTTATCGCGGGGGTGAAGCCCGATGCTCGGTTCGTCGAGCACGTAAAGCACGCCCTGCAAGCCAGCGCCCACGGCACTCGCAAGCCTTATACGCTGCGCTTCGCCGCCGCTCAATGTGGACGCCTTGCGGTTGATATTCAGGTAGCCAAGCCCCACCGCATTCAAGAAAGAAAGTCGTCCGCGAATCTCTTTCAGAATTTCCTTGCCGATTCGCTTTTCCTTTTCGGACAAGTCGAGCTTGTTGAAAAACTCCACCGATTTCTCGACGGACCATTCCGTCATCTCGGTCAGGTTATGCCCATGGAACGTGACCGCATTCGCCGTGCGGTTAATGCGCGTGCCGTGGCATTCGGGGCAAACGCCAATCTGCATGTACTTGCGGAAGTGGTAAATGTGCCACATGTCCCACAGTTCCTGCATGATGGGGATAATCCCGCGTTCCGATTCGCTCGGTGTGCCGTACAGTACGGCATCCTGCTGCGCCTTCTTGAGTTTATTCCACGGCGTATCGAGCGAAAAATGCATTTCGTTCGCAATGTTGCGCAAGTTGCGGCGCCCGAAGTCGCTGAAAATCAGCGTGCCGTCGTCCTTCTTGATGGTCGCGATGCAGCCTTCCTTGATAGACTTCGTCTTGTCCGGGATAATCAAGTCCAAATCGAACTTGTAACTTTCACCCATGCCCTTGCACGCGGGGCAGCGGCCCTTCGGGTCGTTAAAGCTGAAGAATCGCGGTTCCAGTTCCGGGATGGAGATGCCGCACTTGGGGCAGGCGAGTAATGTACCCTGCAAACGATACTCTTCCTTCGCCGGCGCATTTCCGGCACCAGCATTCCCAGCACCGTCTTTACCCGAACTGCCCGCCGACAGCAAAAAGCTCACCAACTTCCCGTCGGTCAGCTTCAGTGCGCCTTCCAGAGCCTCGCGCAAACGGCTCATGTTCTTGCGTTCGAGCGTCAAGCGGTCAATCACCGCTTCAATCGTGTGCTTCTCGTAACGCACGAGAGCCGGAACATCTTCCAGGCGATAAATCGTGCCGTCCACGCGGGCACGCACAAACCCGTTTTCCTTGAGTTCGGCCAGTTCCTTGCGGTATTCGCCCTTGCGCTCCTGCACAATCGGCGCCATCACCGTAATCTGCTTTCCCTCGTCGCTCACATACAAATTATCGACAATCTGGTCCACCGTCTGCGCCTGGATCACGCGCCCGCAATCAGGGCAATGCGGCACACCCAAGCGCGCAAAGAGCAAGCGGTAATGGTCCAAAATCTCGACCACCGTACCCACCGTAGAACGCGGGTTGCGGTTCACCGTCTTCTGGTCAATCGAAATCGTCGGCGAGATGCCGCGCACGCTCTCCACCTCGGGGTGCTTCATGCGGCCGATAAACTGGCGCGCATACGCCGAGAGCGACTCCACGAAACGCCTCTGGCCTTCCTGGAACACCGTATCGAATGCGAGACTCGACTTGCCCGAACCGGAAACGCCGGTCACCACCACGATGGAATCGCGGGGAATAGAAAGGTTCACATGGCGTAGGTTGTGCTCGTGCGCGTCGCGTATCTCGATAGACTTGGTCATGCCTCAAATATAGTAAACATTTGAGCATATCAACAAGGGCGCTCAGCCAGGTCAACCCGAACAATTTCCTGAAAACGGTCAAAACGCCGCAAAATCGGAAATGGCTGGAATGGTCCGACTGGACCACCTTAATTGTAAATTGTACGCATTCCCCCAAAACATATTGATAAAAAAGCATTATCACAACAGCGTATTCTATTTGTATTACAAAATCAAAACATTGTCACACAATTTGCAATCAGTTACACACAAATTTATCTAAATAGACAACGTTGTTATTGTAAAAAAATTTACATTACCAACAAATTTAAGATACAACGTTTTATTTATAATTATACTACAAACTCATTATACTTATTAAAAAAATGGCAAAACAAACAAAACATCCAATTAGTTTCCAAACCTAAACCAAAAAAAGATTTTTACAAACCCACATTCACAACTATCACATAAGGAATAACAATGGCTAAATCCGAAAACATTTTATTGGACCATTACGAAGTCCTGGTCAACTCCACAGCGTACACCAACGCCAGCAGCATGGACATCAAAATACTACTGGCCGAGGGATCGGTAGTGCAAAGCTGCACTATCAAGGAGAACGACCTAAAGCTGAACAAGACTATCAAAAAAGGCGCCAAGGACTCGGTGGAACTTTCCCTCGCCCTTACCGGCGAACGGGGCGACATTTCCATCCAGTTCATGTTCGATGACAAATCCGTCTTCGACGCCCACATTTTTGCAGTCAAAGGCCAGAAGGGCGTCTATCTTAGTGCCGCCTCCTACGAAAGTGCCGAACTGGTGCGCATGAGCGGCGACCTCAGCCAGGCCGACTTCATCAAGGAAATCGCCATCAAGCAGGGTGTCAAAATTCCAGTAACGGCAAACATCTCAACGCGTAAAGCTACACGCGAGCCCCTCGCCAGACGAATCAACAGAATGCACTTTACGTGGAAAGACTTCCAAGGCACATCTCACCCGTTAATCGGCTGTAAGTGCGAAGTGATCTCTTACAGAACCGGAAGCATACTCGCTTCGGGCTATACCAACGAGAGCGGCAACTTCATTACATCGCTTCCCAGCACCTCCGAGAATTTACTACTGGTATACTACACAGAGACCCAGTACATCAAGGTCATGCCCGCGCTAAACACTAACCCATACAATTTTGCGGAAACCATCACGAGCACAACAGGCATCCGCAACATTAGCATCAACGATGGCCTGCAGAATGCAGAATTCGACACTATCAGGCACGCATTCGAGATAACCCAGGCTTTGTACTTTGGCAACAAGTACGCGAGAGAAATGGGTGGTAGCACATTCAATCAAAGCAACATCCCCGTGGTATATCCCAACGACAGAAGCGACAGAGACCAAACCAGCTACTATTCCTCTACCAACAATTCTCTGAACATCTACAAAACAGCATACCTCGCCTGGGACATCATGCTGCATGAGTTCGGCCACCTCATCCAGAATCACTACGGCATCGCTAATTCCCCGGGCGGTAGCCACTCCAGTCGCACCGACCTGATTGAAGTCAAAAACAATAAAAGCACCGGCATCCGCCTCGCCTGGGGCGAATCCTGGCCCACCGTTTTTGCAATCATGGTAAGCCAGTATTACAACCTCTCGAACTACCCGTACGTCAACGACGCCAATTACGACGCCAACAATGGTTCTACAACGCCAACAGAATTCTGGGGATACTCGCTGGAGACCAAGGAGATAGAGCCACTTGGCGAAGGCCACGAACGCACCATCATGCAAATACTCTACGACATGTTCGACAGCGCCATCGAAGATGGCAAGGACTACATGCAAATGACCCATAAGCAAATATGGGACATCGTCACTGGCTCTGGGGCAACCACCCTCAGCGAATTTGCAGCCAAGGTCTATGGTAGCGACCTCTACTACAACGACTTCGGCACCATCATGTCGGCCAACAATGTCGCCGGCAAAATGCACAATATGGTCGGCAGCAAGTTCAATTTGAGCGTTGGGGGCAACTCTAGAACTTCCCTGAGTCGCCAAAACAAGCTCTCTCTGGCCATTTGCAGCGGCTACTTCGGCACATCCCTCGGCACCATCGACTCGACAAGCTTCAGCCCGACAGGTACAGCAAACAACGTGAGCCTCGACATTCCCCCCGCAATGATTGCGAAAATGTACCGAGACCCGGGCGCACTGGTAACGGCTCGCTTGACCACATGGCAGACGAACACGCCGGTAACAGGGCCCTACTACACATCATGGCAGAGCATCAGGAAGCCGGCGCACGTCAACGATATGTACCTGCTGGACACCTCAAAATTCGACTTCCTGGGCAGCAGGACTTCCCAGACGGTTCTCATTGACAACATGAAAGTCAAGCTTACCGGCACCAACGTCGAGTACGCCGAACCATTCGTCGCGCTGAACACGTTCAACAACGGCAAGGTATCCACAATACGCGTGAAACTCTCAAAGCCGTGCAGAGGATTTTCTGTGATATTCCATGTCGAAAATAAAAAAACGAGCGGAAAAATACCTCTAGAAATCGCTGCCGCCGTGCTTAACAACCGGAACCAAGCCGTAAAGGTCAAGGTTGAAAGCGAACCGCTCTCCCTGAAAACAGCAAACGACCCCAGCATCTCCACCCGCGCAATCACCTACCTCGCTGCGGCAAAGTCGGGGACTTTCACGGAGTTTATAATTTCGGTGAAGGCAACGCCTCGCCTGGGCGTCCCTGCATACTTGCTCCTGGGCAACATCATAATAAAAACCGGTACCGGCTTAATGGTTAAGGAACTGACAGCCGACAAGAATGGCAAGCTGCCAGACCTCAAGTAACCATAACAAATAGCAAAACAAGCATCTCGGGCCATTCACCCGAGGTGCTTTTTTTATGTACTAATTTGTCATGATTTCTTATTTTTTCCGCCGACCGGGAAAAGAACAAACTGCATCTGGTACACGGATTCGGCGTCCTGGTCTTCTTCGGCAATGAGGGCAATTTCCTTGCGGAATGCGTTGATGCGTTCCACGATTTTCTCGTAGCTCCGCCTGCTGACGCCAAGAGTCAGGCCAGAAATGTTGCGTTCAGAAGCCGGATCGTTGTCGATGGAATCTGCCCCCATCTTCAGGCAATGCTGGTGGAATCCGCGAAGCGCCAGTCTGGAAGTGCGGTCCCCCGTGGTAATGGCGTTATCGGTCAGCACATAGCCACCCTTCGCATCCTTCTTGATAAGCTCGCAGGCTTCCAGGAGTTTCACCGACTTCCTAGCCTCTTCCACAGTTATGGGCGGATGCACCTGTTTCGCAAGCGCCTCGTAGTCCCCGTCGAATCCGAACATGCCGATGAGCGAGCGGACAATGAGGTGATGCCATTGCGAATAAACCATATACTGGCAATGTCCGAGCAGATGCTGCGATTCGGTGAAGCGCGCCACCTTGATCGCCGCCTGCATATCCTCAAAAGCGGCATTGCGTTCTTCTGTTGTCGTGGCCTGGTTGAACCGGACAAGCGCGGTAAAGAATGCGGCCTCGTGCTTGCCGAGTTTCAATCCGGCGACAATCTTGGCTGTACTCTGTGGGGAAAGATTTTTCTCGCCGTTCATGACGCGACTGATAAAGTCCTTCGCCTTGAATCCGATTTTATCTGAGAATACACGCAACGAGAAAGAAGGTGAATCGGCCTTCTTTTTCTGGTAGTAGTCTTTCAAGTATTCCCTGTAGTCCAGAAACTCGAAAATCTTGCGTTGCGTTTCCTGTGCTCCCATATGGTAAAATTTAGGTAAACTGCGAGCCTCACGACATGGCACCAACGTAAATGCGTTGTCCAAGAACAACGAAAAAAAAGGATAAATGAACAAAAAAAGAGCTTTCTACCGAGACAATATTAGATTTGGTGATATAAGTTACACAGGATGTAGGGTGTTTGCAGGGAAATCATATTCTCCAAGAACCCAAAACCAGCCCCCAAGGGCTGGTTTTCTTATATTTGCCTTAAGAAAAAAGAGGTTTTTTATGAAGATAGCTGTTATTGGCGGCGCAGGATACATCGGTTCACATACGACCCGCGAACTTTTGGACCGCGGCCACGAAGTCTGCGTATTTGACAACCTTTCCAGCGGACTCGAACAGAACCTTTTCCCCGAAGCAGGTTTCGTCAAAGGCGACATCCTGAACCCCGACGAGATTGGCAAATTCTTAAGCGACTACAAGCCGGAAGGGCTTGTCCACCTAGCTGCATTCAAAGCTGCCGGCGAGTCGATGATCAATCCCGAAAAGTACAGCGTCAACAACATTACTGGCTCCATCAACATCTTGAACGCGGCATCCGCCGCCGGAGTCAAGTACTTCGTATTTTCCAGCTCGGCTGCCACGTATGGCGCCCCGCAATACCAGCCCGTCGACGAGAACCACCCGACAAATCCCGAAAACTACTACGGCTACACCAAGCTCGCCATCGAGGGATTCCTCAAGTGGTACGACCAGCTGCGCGGAATCAAGTTCGCAGCACTCCGTTATTTTAACGCTGCCGGTTACGACGTGAAGGGCCGTATCAACGGTCTCGAAAAGAATCCCGCGAACCTCATCCCGGTGGTGATGGAAGCCCTGCTCGGCAAGCGCAAGGAACTGCTCGTATTCGGCAACGACTACGATACGCCCGACGGAACGGGTGTGCGCGACTACATCCACGTGAACGACCTTGCCATCGGGCACGGCATGGCTTTTGACTACCTGCAAAAGAACAACAAGAGCCTGATTGTGAACCTCGGCGTGCAGCAGGGAAGCTCCGTGCTCGATGTCATCCACATGGCCGAGAAGGTCAGCGGACGCAAGTGCCCGTACCGCATCGTGGAACGCCGCCCCGGCGACCCGGCATCACTCGTGGCAAATCCCGCAAAGGCACACGAAATCCTTGGCTGGAAGGCGCAGTACAGCGACCTCGAAACACTGCTTTCTACAACGTGGAAGGCTTACCTGTCCAACGAGCACTAAAACTACATGATATAGGGGCGCACCTGCTTAAAGACCAGTTTGCGTTCCTCCCCCATGACCTTGAACTCGATATCGAGGGCAAGGGCGTCGGCATTTTTCTTGTAAAGCGAGGCAAAGTGGTCCTGGATCAGCTTGACTGTCCGGTAGAGCGCGTAGATTTCACCGCTATTGAGAATTAGCGAGTCGGGGCAAAGCGTAGAATGCTGCAAGAGCACACTCTGCACGCCGCGCTGCGGCGGAGGCGACGGGATGATGGAAATGATTTCCGGGAGTTCACCGCCTTCGGGATTGGTAATGGATGTCTCACCGACCTGGATGTTCGCATAGAATCCCGCAACCGAGTAGTCCGCGATATTCTGCGTGATGATGACGCCGTTCGCGACTTCGTCCGGGTAGGATTCATGCACGGCTACGGCCATCTGCACCGAGAAATGGTCGATGTTCCAAAGGGAACGTTCCTCGAAAACCTTGAAACTCCATACAGAGGCCCACACCTTGCGAATTTCATCGGACGGGAGGTCCTTTTCACGCGTGGTGGCCTTGACGGACTTGTAGAGGCCCGCCCCGTTAAAGTCGCTCAAGTCCTCGGAATTGGTGCTGGAACGCAAGCGCACGCCCGCTTCGCCGTAAAGTTCACGCACCTTGGCATCGAGAGCGTCGCCGAAGGATTTTTCGACAGGGATATGCTTGAACATGTAGCGGATATTGTCGAGCATCGCCTCGCGCAGGCGCGTGTCGGCGGCAAAGTCCTCGCGGGAAACCAAAGACGTAATGTAGTTGCGGAGAGAAGTTCCTTTCGACAAGCTCAGGGAACTTGTTGAGGACGCTTCGGCTGGTTCGGCAGGCTCACCAACCGGCTCAGCGGCCTTTGATTCAGCGTCCAAAGCCTGCTGAAGGGCGCCAGCACAGGCAGATTTCACCTGGGTGCAGATTTCCGAAGAGCGGCCTTCGGCCCCGCAGTCATCGAAGGAACGTTCGCAGAGTTCCCCGGTCACCAGGGCATAATCCATAAAGTGGCTGTAGTGGTAAAATGGCACGGCAAATCCGTCGGGCGAATTGTCAGGAAGTAGTTTGTGAAGTTCCGCAAGGTTCGCGGCCTTCACACCCACCGATTTCGCGGAATTGAAATCGAGGTCCGCGAAGTCGATGAATCCCGAATCAGACAGATCGTAAGTGAGGCTTATCTGCTCACGTGCGTTCTTGTTCCAAAACTCCTGCGCCTCTTCAAGAGTCGTCTCGCCCACCGTATAGGAATTCGACTTGACATCCAACTTCACCAGCTTTCCGCAGAGAGCGAGCAGGCTATCGGGAAGGTCATTGCCGTTAAATGCGATGTTCGGCGTCTTGCGGGCCTTTGCGGCTAGGTTCACGTGAGAAAGCGGAGTCTGCGCATCCTTGCTGATTGTCGCCGCGACAAGTGGGATTTCGGCGGGAAGCGTTTCGAGAATCAAAATGTCGTGCGAAGAGACAATCGCCGTGTCAAGTTCCGCGGCAGTCAATTTGCGGAGCGTCCCGTATGCGGTCCCAGTGTTCATAATCAAGAAGGGAATATCGCCAAACAGCTGGGCATGCGTATAGACCGGAATGTTCGCCGCATTGAATTCCGCAGCATAACCGGCAGCAGCCTCCTCGGCATTCGCACCCGCAGGCATGTAGAACAGGCAGTTCTTGGACGCCCCCGGAGAAAGGAACAGCATACGTTCTTCAATTAATTTATAGACCGTAGCCACCTGCTCGGGCGTAATGTAATCCGTCGGGAAAAAGGTCAGCGCAATCATGGAATCGACAGAAGCATAGTACGCAAGCGTCCCGGCAACAGTATTTTTTTCCGTCGTGAAATACGTCTCGCTTTCGAACTCAAACACAGTACGGGTATCGTGGAGAATTATTTCCGCAAAATCGTAATGTATCGGGTACGCCTTCGTGTTCATGAAATGGACTTCAGGGGAATCCGTGTCGAAATTGGCAATAACAAATTTCACCAAGTAGCTCGACCCCATTTCCGTCTTTGACGTATAGGCCAACTTGCGGAAAGCCTCGTAACCGTCTTCTTTGTAGAATCCCGTGTACTCGTTCTCGTTCTGAACAAAAGCGGGATGCGGATCCGGCAGCGTATCCGTTTTTATGGAATCCGTTTGCGTCGTGTCTTTCTTGGTCGTATCCGTTTGCGTCGTGTCCGGCACTATGATATCGGGATCGTCAGGACCGCTCGGGTCCCTGGAAGAATCATCATCAGAGCACGCCAAAAACGTCGCCGCCAAAATCGACAACAAGAAATAGGCAAGTACAGACAAACGCATCATAGGCATAGGAACAGTTTATTATTAGTTCGTATCCAGCCGGAAATCGCCATTGCAGAGTTCAAACGAGTCGGTAAAATCCCCGAACGAGCCGTCGTTCAAGTTGGCAAAGCGGCACACGACTGGCAGCGACCGCACTTCGCTGAGGTTATCGTCAAAAGTCTTGCAGCCATCTTCTATGAGAGTCGTTCCATCCGCCTCGTAAACCCTCATACAATCCATCTCCTGGCAGCTACGACCTCCAAAGCCATACGAAGAATGGAAGTATTCGTAGACCTTGCCATCATAAGTGAAGCGGAACTTGTCGTTGTGGTGGTTGCCGCCCCATTCGTAAGACACAGCGTTCAAAGTCTCGTATTTCCCGTTCACGTACAATGCAGCCGTGTCCACACTGATTTCGGGATTCATTCCCATGCCTAGCATCCTACAGCTGGTCGGCGAGCCCTGCACATAGACAAAGCCTTCCTTGTCGGCATACTTGAAAGTGCAAATCCAATCCTGTTGATCGAAATCTATTTCCACGCGTCCTCCCATGCGTTCATCTTCGAGACTGCAATGTAGGACCGCCATTTTCGGAATCCGTGGCTTGAAAATTTCCATAGGGTCGGTCAAGACGACATCAGCAGAACTGGAGGAACTCTTCACAACCGAGGAACTGGAAACCTTCTTCGAAGAACTGGAAGAACTATTTGACTTTACTGAACTGGAGGAACTATTGGATTTTGTCGAGCTGGATGACGGGGTTTCTTTTTCACTTGAGGACGAAACCTTGGCTTTGCTAGAAGAGCTCTTATTTTCTTCAGCCGAACTCGAAGAAGATTTCTTCGTGACGCTAGAAGAACTTTTACCTTTCTCGAAACTGGAACTCGTCTCGGCAAGTTCCTCCGAACTGGAAGAAGTTTCGGGATCAACGCCATTCACACCGGAGGAATCGCCTCCGCAGGCGACGAAGAAGAACAACGAGAAAAAGGGTAATAAATTGCAAATCTTCATATCATAAATATACCATGTTTTGGTGCAATTTTTTTCATTTTTGGGAGACAAAAGTGTCTGTTAAAACGTCTATAGGGTATGCACCCTCTATACGGAGATTCCAAATGGAAAATAAAGATCCCAAGACAAAGACAGACGAAACGCAGAACCGGCAAAAAACGCCAACCGCAAACGCAGAGATATCCGAGCCAAAACCGCACGACGCCTTCTTCCGCTGGCTTTTCGGCGACGTCGGGCGGCTGCGGCACCTGCTGGTGCTTTCCGGCAAGGTGAACAGGGACATCGGCGAGTTCATCTCGGAGGTCAACCTCAACACGCTCGTGCGCATACCCGACTCGTATTCCGAAGTCGCGGAAACGGGGGAAGCCGACCTCGCCTTCCGCGTGGAAGTCGCCTCGGGGGCGCCACTGCTCGTCGGCATCCTCGTGGAGCACAAGTCGGGGCGCGATTCCGGCACGCTCGACCAGATCGCGCGATACGTGAATTCCGTGATGAAGATATACAGCGAACACAGGGCATTCAGCGGGCTGCCAACGATGGCCATCATCTTCTACAACGGGCGAGAGAACTGGAACCCGCTCGGGAGCATCGAGGACAGGTATCCCTCGTGTTTCCGCGGGAGGATCCTCCCGTTCGCCTGCTCGTTCGTGAACATGATCGACATTCCCGACAGCGACTGCCTCGCCTGCGAGGACACGGCCACG
>JAGCPF010000033.1 GCA_017642335.1 Fibrobacter sp. | reverse complement strand
GGCCATGCCCACATAAGTGCTAAAGCACTAAGTGGTCAAAGGTATTCTCTAGTCTCTCGAAGCCTCATACCTCACTGCTCGCGCCTCGAGCCTGGAGCCTCATCGCTCATTACTCACTGCTCATAACTCGTTGCTCGTGCCTCGAACCTCGAGCCTGGAGTCCCGCGCCCCTGTATCATGTACGAGGGGGTGGGGTGTCGGAGAACATCTAGGGAACATTTTTTTTAATACAAAAAAGTTTTTTTGTACAGCTCGTTTGTTTTGACTATAAATTTTAGCTGGGGATTAGTAGGAGAGTTGCCTTGTGTCTTTAAGAAAGGGACTTATTGCTTTTGTACTTGCCGCCGTGGCGGCCATGGCGGCAGATCAGAATTTGCCGACGCCGTACGACTTGATTCGGCCTGTTTGGCCACTGACGTGGGATTCCACAATATTCAATACAAATTTCACGGCGGGGCCCAAGCGGAATTCCTTGCCGGACATCAATACGCCTGCTGCGTATTCTCCTAACAGCATAATTCCGGACTCTTTGAATCAGGCTTTCATTGATGCCATGCTGATTCAGATGTCGCCTATACGTGTTAACCAGGCTGGGTACCGCCCGCAAGACCCACAAAAGTATGTGCTGTATGTCGGGTCGGCAACGGATTTTGAAGTCGTCGACGAAAAAGGTAATGTTGTTGGAAATGGGAGCTTTTCGGAAACGCTTTCGAATTCCGTGTCTTCTTCCCTGACAATAAGAGCGTCTAACAATGCCCAGACAACAGACGGTGGTGATACCCGTTATACGACAACAAGGAAGGGGCCGTCAGGAACCTTGAAAAGGGGTTCGCTTCCCAATGGACTGCCCGAAAACGAAAGGTTGCGTATAAAGGTCGGAGATGAATATTCGTCCACTTTTATCATTAGCGACAGGGTTTATTCCATGCTTCGCGATGCCGTGCTCAAGTTCTATGGAATCAACCGCAGCGGTAATTCCGAATCTTGGTTCCATCCGCCTAGCCATATAAAGGACGGATCCCTCGCAAACGTGGATATGACCGGTGGCTGGTACGACTGCGGAGACCATCTTAAAGAAGCCCAGACAATTTCTTACAGCCTTGCTCAACTTGCAGTTACGGCGGCCGCCTTCGAAGACCGCGATCAGGACAATTATGCGTTTAATCAAAGCGAAATCAACAATACCGACGATGTCCCGGACATTCTCAGGGAAGCGAAGTTCGGTGCCGAATACGTTATAAAGGCATACGATGCCGCCAAGGGTGTTGTTTCGGCTATGCCAGTTTCTGTTGGAAATATCGGAAAAGATCACGGATGGTGGGGCTCTCCAGAATTCCAGGACAATGCACTTCACGATAGAGGCGGTCCTACAAGCAGAATTTTGAGAAGCGATGACCATCCTGCAGAGGATAGCGGTCTAGAACTTGGAAGCACCGCCTCAGGAAACTTTGCCGCAGGCCTCGCAATTATCTCCAAAATTTGGAATAGATACGATTCCACATTTGCCAAGAAAAGCTTGACAGTGGCAAAGGCCCTTTATGATTACGGCAAGGCCAAGAAATCGCTTACGAACACGGCTGCATATAGTGGCGGCTCCGAATATAACGACGAAATGGGATTTGCGGCAATATGCCTTTTTTACGCTACCGCTGACAAAACGTATCTGAACGATGCCGTCGAAGAAAAGTCTCTGGCTGGTGGCCAGACCAAGAAAGATTTCGCAAGCGGCGACAAGAAAGGTGCGGGCATGTTCAATGGCGGATGGTTTGAGCACAAAAACCCTTCTTTCCTGAAGAACAATGCGGCTTCCGATTGGGCGAGCGTATTCACGAGCGGTCTTTACGCCTTTTACAAATTGATTTTGGAAACAAAGGAAAAGGCTAGCGCTTATGGTCTTTCAGACGAACAGAGAATGATTTATATCGAAGATGTCGCTTTTACCATGGCGGCAAACCTCGCAGGAGTCATGACTGGTGAAAAAAGAATTATCGACCTTCCTGCAGGACAGGCCAGTTGGGTCGGTTCTTCGGTGTCGTACGATCCTGTTTGGGGGATTACAAGGTCTGTCAATCCCGAGCAATGGTGGACCAAATACGAAGCGGCCAACATTTTTGAACTTTTGGCCTATTACGACGTGACCAAGGACCTGGAAAATGTCACCATGCCACAAACAGGAACCATACAGAATTGGAAGTCCGATGAGATTTTGAATTTAGCTGTATCCCATATGAACTATCTCCTCGGAATGAACCCCTGGGATGTATCCCTCGTTTATGGCGTCGGCGACAAGAACCATGCGCATCCGCATCACCGCGGTTCGAATCCTGAAGGCAAGAATGTCGCCGGTCTCGTATCTTCGTACAAGTACCGCCCTCCTGTTGGGGGACTTGGCCCTGGTTTAGCGCCATCGACGGAAAACGACCTTTCCGTTCATTTCAACAACTGGCAACTTACGGAAAACACTTGCATCGATGCCGTATCCAATCTCCTGCCGGCAACGGTCATTCTCGCAAAGTCCGAGGACCTGAACCGCGCACCCTCTATTATTGTGGAAAAGCGCCATGTAAGCATGGATTCGGCCATCTATGTCGTGAAGCTTGATATTGGCGGCAATGTATACATATCGCTCGATACGACGGAATCAATCAAGAACCCGTCCGTCGTGGCTTCCGAAACAGGGAAAAAGCAACACGAGATTGTGTTACGGGACCTTCTGCCCGGTACGACGTATTATTTCTACGTAACTGCGGCTAATTCGAGGAGTGGGAACACGACGAAAAAATGGGCCGTAGATAGCACGATGACTCCGTTCTCGTTTACGACACTCGGTATGGTCGAAGACGCGAATATCCAAAACGTGACCGTCTGCAACGTGACCGCGGACTCCGCAGAAATCATGTGGTACACCCCTAATGGGGAATACGAGTCGAAGGTCTATTGGGACACCATCCCGCATTCGGATTTAAAGGATTACGCATTTAATACTGGAACAGGGAATGCCGACGTTTCGGGAGCTCCGACTATGTTCCACTATGTAAAGATTGGCGGCCTCAAGGAAAGAACTACCTATTATTACGCAGTAGAAAGTAACGGCGCCTATACAAATGTCAATGAGAATGATCAGCCGTTAAAATTCAAGACTCCCGTGATGCAGTATAATTTTGAAGTCAGAATGTCCCAGTACGTTTGGGACCCCATGCCTGGCCTCGAAATAAATGTCTACAATAACGAAGTCCGTCCGTTCGACAGTTTGACGATTCGTCTCTACATGCGCGCCACGGACGAAATTTATTACGACGTCGGCATTAGGCGCGATATCTGCCAGGCGTACAACGAATCGGCCTTCAACGATACATGTTCCCAGGAAACGCAGAGGGAACTGGATGGCCTGTTCCGTCAGACGTTCCCCAAGAAAATAGACGATACTTACGACCCGACCGATGGAACATGGCAATGGTATTTCCCCATTCCGTTGGGCTCTACCATTATCAAGTCCACTAGCAGGCTCAGGATTGATGTCCTGTTTGACAGAAGGAGCGAGTGGGAACCTCACCTCGACCTGATGAACGATACGCCCAAAAAGAAATTCTATTGCAAGGATCACGGAGATACTTGGGAATCGCAGGCGGGTGACAAGTTGGCGCAGAATCCGGGGGACTGGAGCTGGCAACCGCATTCCAAGGCGAACGGGGACTATGCGGACTACGAAGGGCTTCCTTGTGAGAAAAAGGACTTCGGCGATGACGACCTTGCGCCAATAAACCCTTATGTGTCAATCTACCGCAAGGACGAATTCGTGTGGGGTTATAGCCCGTCCAAGGCGGAAATGGCGACCAAGCGCGCCGATTACAAGCTGGATGTCGCTTTTGACGCACCTTTCAACGTGTCCAATGGTGGTCATGTGGAAGTGAATCAAGTCAGTAAGACCGTGTTCGTGAAGGGCAACGCCCATATTACCGAGGGTGGTTTCATTACGCAGATTTGGGCGAACGGTGAGCGCATTCCGCTGGAACACAGTGTCGTCAACAACGAATCCTACATGAGCTACAACGGTACCGTCGTCGCCCATTACAACCTCGCTACCGATTTATGGGATTTGAATATCCCGGTAAAGATGAAAGTCGGAAGCAACAAGGTTGACATCACGGTATTTGCCGGGCCCGATCCCGAATGTGACGAATGTGCCGAGAACGGGGGCTGCGCTTTTGAGAACCGCAACTATTATGTCGAATTCAATCGTCCGAACTTGACCGACGGCGTGCTTGCGGTAAAAGACGAAAACGGAAACGTTGTCGGCAATAACGGCGTGGTGGACCCGAGTTCAAATCAGAAATTCTACATCTACCTGACCGACAAGGACAAGGCGAAAACGGCGAGCCCGATTACAGTCAACGTCATCAATGGCAAGAAACAGGATACCCTGAAAGTCAAGATGGAATCTGTAGGGGATGGCCTGTTCCGTAGCACCGGACTGATTACGGCCGTTTCCACATCGAAGGAAAAACGTGGAGCGAACGAAATATCGTTCTTCCCTGGCGATACCATCTACGTCGAGTATCAGGATCCGGAGGACGAGGAAGATTACAGCAAGATAACGGCTTTCTATGCCGAATCCAACTATCCGATGCCGCAACAGGTCATTGCGCGAGATAGCGACTGTGACAACGTGGCGGACCAGCTGGTGATTATGTTCAGCAATATTCTGGACGAAAACTATTCTTTCGACAGTATCCGCGTGTTTTTGGAAGGCATGAATGATTCCGTGACGCTCTCTGTTCCGCAACCGGTTTTGGGGCTCAACGAGGTCGTTATTCCGCTTGCCAATGTCAGTGTGCCTGCCACGGCGGCGCCGAGCGGGACGGCTGGCGTCTTCATCACGACCAAGGGCGAAACAGCAAGAGAAAATGTCAAGATTGTCGACGGTATTGCGCCGCAACTTTTGAGTGTGACCATTCTCGAGAACCTTGCTCCTCGCACTCCCGAAGATACGCTGATGATTGCCTTTACCGAACCCGTGCTGCTTGCTTCTCCGGGTTCATGGCCGCTTACTATTGAGGGCGTTTCCGGCGAGCAAATTTCCGTACTGGGCAAGGCGACTGCCCGCAATGGTGGCAAGAACTGGATGTTCGTGGTGACCGGAAACGACAACGGGATTTATATCCCCGTAGGTGGCATCGCAAGTATCAAGAACGGCATGAACATCACGGACGAATCCTTCAATTTGCTTAATCCCGCATCGCCATGCGCCCAAGGCGTAAAAATTGCGGAGACGCCGAAACCCGTTCCCATCACGCTTGCTGAAATACGCGACAACGAAGGCGATGGGTATGCCGACGAAGTGTACCTGAAGTTCGAGAGAAAACTTCGTCCCCAAGATATGCTTGACAGCTTTGTCGTGGAATGGGGTATGAAGAACATCGTTAAAAGTTTCCTTCCGGCTGATTGGAATCACACGGTGTCTGTTGCCGATTTGACGCATGACTCTATATCTGTCATCACGATTCCGCTCACGGCTTCGAATGGCTTCCCGTATGGTACGACCAGCGGTTCGTATGATGGCTATGGACGTGTGACGCCGAGACTCGGTCCCGAAGGTGGGTTCTTCGACAAGTCTTACTTAGTGGTCGACAAATGTCCGCCCATCATAATGAGGGCGTCAAAGAAATCGTTGGGTGAATTCGGATATCTCGAAGTGACGATGTCTGAACCGCTCACTACCATTGATGGCTCCTCGCTTGAATATATCGAAAGGAAACGCGGCTCGCAGGAAGGAGTCTATCTGAAGCCAAAGTTCGTACAAGTGAATAAAGAAGTGACGGAGGCTTATACCTACTCGGAAGATGCTGAAGATGCGGTGCGTGTGGGCGATTTCATAAGGCTTGTTCCGCTTGCATTCCTTTCTCGATACAAGGACAAGGCCGGTAATTTCCCCACGGGACAGAATCCCTGGGTGATAGTGAACGGTTCCCTCGAGAAGACGAGTTTCCGTGTGACGCTTGCAAATAAAGTGACCAAATTCCCGAATGAGGAACCCTACGTTGGAGCCCCCGTTTCGGATAATGAAGTGTTCCGCGCGACCATTATCAATATGGACGGGACGGAATCGCTCATGAACCTTAACGACGGTAAGCTCTCGGCAACGGGAATAGTTCTCAATCCGGACATTTATAAGCATGCCGGGCCGCAGTTTATCGTAGAAATAACGATGCCTTCGGCGTTGCAGACCGACGATCAAGGCCATCCGCTTTTTGATTTCGAAATCAAGTTTAGGATGAACATCTTCGACAATCTCGGGCAGTTCATTGTTAAACAGGATGTGCGCATAAACATGAAGGATATCGGTTACGACATGATTTCGGAAGATGGTGTGCTGCGGGTAAACATGGAATGGACCGCTCGCAATGGGGCTCCCACGACCCAAAGCGGACGTAAACTTGGCACTGGCGCATATATTGCGAAGTTTGATCTTGAATCAAAGGCCCAGTATGTTTCTGCAGTCGAGACGGCTCGGGACAATGGCTCTGCATATAAACTGGGCGATGTCGTCAAGACGGCGGATAAAGTGACAAGGACCTTCGGCTTCAAGCGTTCGAGGCGAAAATAAGGGGGAATTTTTGCTTAGCGCTTCGAACCTCGCGCCTACTTAAACCTGCGTCCGCCTTGATACTTGTGGCTCCAGTATTTGTCGTTCATAGGAGATATGATGACACCCTTGCTGGTGCTGGCGTGAATGAATCGGTCTCCCTTCAGGTAGATGCCCACGTGGTCGATTTTCCAGAAGCTGCCGAAGAAAACGAGGTCGCCTTCGCGGAGGTTGCCCCTGCTGACCTTTGAACCTCGGCTGTCCTTGTACATCGCCGAAGAACTGTGGTCCAGCGCGATGTTGTAGTAACCCTTGTAGACTTGCATCACGAATCCAGAACAGTCCGTTTTTTTCTTGGTGGCTGATCCGTAAACGTACTTGGCTCCCATCCATCCGCGGGCGTAGTTTTCGAGGCTGCCTCGGGGTTCTGGCTTTTGCGCCGACCTTGCCGCTTCTTTGCGTGTTGCAGCCTGGCGGACTTTAATGGCTGAATTTTCGTGCTTCGATGAATCAGGATTCGCTTGGGTTTGCTCTTGTGCCACTGTGGCGGAGTCTCCGGCAGGAACAGTTTGTTCTTGGACTGTTTGCTCCTGGGATGTTTCCGCTGGTTCGCTGGTGGGTATGGGTTTGTATCCGCCAATCCTGCGGTCATATCCCGTGCGTACAGGAACACTGCAACCGATAAGCCACAGGCTTGTACCTATGGTTATTAGTGCGGTGAGTTTGGATAGCGAAACCATTTTAAATCTCTAGGGATTCCTTTCTCCAAGGACGAAATACCGGCAATCGGCCATTTTCTCTTCGAAAAATTCGTCGCGGTTTACGTTGGTGTAAGTCGCATCGTTCTGATCCAGATGATAGGAATTCATGTATTCTTCGAACTTTACGGTCGTTTCGTCAATCCAGGTATAGATTTCGGTAAGGTCGTATTCGGGATAAGTATATTTCCAAACATTGTCCGTCTTAGAAAAATTGCAGCCAAGCGGTTCTTCTTTTTCAGTTTCGATAACTTTGTATTCCGGTGTGTTGGAGCTATCGCTGCCACAAGCCGTCAGGACCAGGAGGGCAGCAAGGGGCAGAAGCCAAAACATATTTTTCATAGGGGACTCCTTTTTCTTTAAATTTAATAAAACGTCAAGTCCGTTTGGCTATATTTGGCTCCATGGAAAAGGTGAAAATTCTCTTCGTTTGCCACGGCAACATCTGTCGAAGCCCCATGGCGGAATTCGTCATGAAACACAAGCTCTCTTGTGCTGGAATTGAAGGTTTTGAGGTCGCTAGTGCAGCAACGAGCACCGAGGAAATTGGAAACCCCGTGTACCCGCCGGCTAGGCGCATGCTGAATTCGCACGGTATCGATTGCAGTGGAAAACATGCCCGCCAGATGACTGCGCGGGATTATGAATATTACGACTATATTGTGCTCATGGACAGGAACAACCTGCGGAACCTGCGCTGGATTTTGCCTCGCGATATTTACGAAAAGGAATCGACCAAGCCCGATAAGGTATCGTTGCTCATGGACTGGGCTGGAAAATCGCGCGACGTTGCCGACCCTTGGTATACCGGAGATTTCCAGGCGACCTGGGACGACGTGAACGAAGGTTGCGATGCGATGATAGGTAAATTGACGGCTCGCTGATTTTTATTCCTGATAGACTGCAATGGATCCAAATATATCGCCTGCGGTCATGATGATAATTGCCTTTCTCGGGAAAACTTCCTTGCCGCAGTCTTCTGATAGGCATGTCTCGGCGGCATTCACTGTAATGGCAACTTTATTTGGCGAACTCTTCAGGACTTCGGCGCTCCACCAGTCTCCACTGATGAGTCTGTTGTCAATGACTCCTGTATCAATGGATGTGGGGAGAATGTAGTTGGTGTCGGCACACCTTTCGTTGCATGCAGTATTGAACCACCATGAGCTGTAATTCTTTACAGTAATGGTGTCGGTGCCGCCCTTGTGGTCGAAGTGAACTTCCTTTTTGCTCAGTTTCATTTCATCCCATTTTCCATCGGCCTCGGTGCTGGAGAGGTCGAGGGAACATGCCGTGAAACATAGGGAGAGAAATAACAGATAGCAGTATAATTTTTTCATATTGAGTTCCTCCGATGATAAATATTTAGGAAACCATTTTGAAGACTTTATCTGTTATGAATATATTCACATTTTTGGCGATAAAAAAGGGGGAATCGACTCCTTTTTTTATAAAAAAAGAGTGCTTGATTATATATAGACCGTGTTTGCGTTTCTTATGGAACGTTGTTTATTTTAAGAATCCGTGCGGTTCGAATCCGAGTCCCTTTACGAGTTCGAAATCCTTGCAGCTGTTGACGCCTGCGGTGGTGAGCATGTCGTCGGTAATGGCCGCGTTGGCGCCGCTCTTGAAAGCACGCTTGCCGTCGTCGCCCAGTACGCCGCGCCCGCCTGCGAGGCGGATGAACGCCTTCGGATTGATGAATCTATAAATTGCCACGATGCGGCAGAACTCGTCGTTCGTGAGCTTGGGCAAGTTTTCGTACGGTGTGCCGGGAATCGCGTTCAGCACGTTGACCGGGGTGGACTTGACGCCGAGCTTGCGGAGGTCCAGGCACATGTCGATGCGGTCTTCCATGGTCTCGCCGAGGCCCATGATGCCGCCGCTACAAATCTCGAGACCTGCAGCGAGCGCGTTCTGCAATGCACCAATCTTGTCGTCGTAGGTGTGCGTGGTGCACACGTCGGGGAAGTGCCTGCGGTAAGTTTCCAGGTTGTTGTGGAAGCGGGTGAGGCCGGCTTCTTTCAGCTTCTCGAACTGTTCCCTGTTCAAGAGCCCTGCCGAAAGGCACACGGAAAGTTTCGTCTCTTTTTTGAGGCGGCGAATGGCTTCACTAATCTGTTCTACGTCGCGGTTCGAGAGCGTACGGCCAGATGTGACGATAGAGTAGCGCGGAATGCCCGCGGCTTCCTTCTTCTTGGCGTCAGTCACGATTTCGTCGGCGCTGAGAAGCTTGTATTCGGGCGCGCCGGTGTGGTAGTAGCTGCTCTGGGCACAGTACTTGCAGTTTTCGGAGCAGCGCCCGCTGCGGGCGTTCACGATGGAGCAGAAGTCAAAATTGTTGCCGTGGAACTTTTCGCGGATTTCGTTTGCTGCATCGCTGAGTTCCTTGAGGTCGGCATCCAGCAAGCGGATTGCCTCTTCGCGGTTGATTTCGTAACCGCCCAACACTTTTTCTTTAAGTTCCTGGATGAAAGACATTTCTCTACTCCTTGAACATTTTTTCGAATCCAAATATAAAAAAGTAAAGCCCGCTTGGAACGGACTTTTTTATACCCTTTTTCTATATCAAAATATTGTTTTTCAATTTTTTTTTCTGAGAAGCAATCTTGCGGTATCGCATTTCGCTTAAGAAACGAGTGAGACGAGGCGTCGCTCGCCCGTAGCGTACTAAAATAGCCATCCATAAGGATGGCTATAAATTAAGAAATCCTAATTAGGAGGATCCGTTTTTTCAGAGAAGCGAGCTAGACAAGGCGTGAGGCCTCGTAGCGTACTAAAAGGTACGTGAGAGGCCGAACAACGCAGTATAGCGATGCTTATCGGGAAAAAGGCTCCATGACCTGCCACAAAACTGCCTTATGCGCGTGCAGGCGATTCTCCGCTTCTTCAAAGCTCATGTTCACGTCGAGGTTGTCCATCACGGAGTCCGTGATTTCTTCGCCGCGGTGAGCCGGGAGACAGTGAGAAACCTTGCAGTGTGCCGGCGCGAGCTTCAGGAGTTCGTCGTTAATCTGGAACGGCAAGAAGTGGCTCTGCTTTTCGGCCTTTTCGCCTTCCTGGCCCATGGAAACCCACACGTCGCTATAGAGAATATCGGCGTCCTTAACGGCTTCCTTCGGGTCGTTGAACACGCGGTACTCACAACCGTGCTTCTTGAGGCCTTTGGCGGCTTCTTCCACCACGTTCTTCGGCTGCTCGAAGCCCTTGGGGCAGGCGAGCGTGAAGTTCATGCCCACCTTGGAGGCGAGTGCGAGGAAGGAATTGGCGACGTTGTTGCCGTCACCGATGAAGGCAACGGTCTTCGGCTTGCCATCGGCGTTCTTGAAACCACCGAGGTTTTCGCTGATCATCTGCGCGAAGGCGATGGCCTGGCAGGGGTGGCAATCGTCGGTGAGGGCGTTCACTATAGGTACGCTACCGAATTCGGCGAGTTCTTCCACGAGCTGCTGCTTGAAGCAACGGACCACGATGGCGTTCACCCAGCGGGAAAGGCAGCGGGCCACGTCCTTCACGCTTTCGCGCTTGCCGAGTCCGATGGAATCCGGGGCGAGCAACACGGCATGGCCGCCGAGCTGGTTCATGCCCACCTGGAACGTGGTGATGGTTCGCAGCGAGGGCTTCTCGAAGAACATGGCGATGTTCTGGCCGTGCAGACGGTCAGAAACCTTGCCAGCATGAACCTCTTTCTTGAGGCGCGAGGCAATCTCGACGGTTTCGAGGATTTTTTCTTCGCTCCAGTCCATCAGGCGAAGGAAGTGCTTGTTGCGATCGATCATTTTTCTGCTCCTCGGGCAAGCCCTGTCAAAAAAACAAAAACGGCTGCCCGCTTGACGAACGGCCGGTACATTTCCTTTGGCATTTCCAAGAGAAAGCATAAATATACTAAAAAAATCGGAAAATAACGTAAAAAAACAAAAAAAACAGAGCGGTGTACGCTCTGTTTATCAAACTTCGTTGCTGAAAACTCGCTTATTCCCAGTGGTCCGGGTTGAAATCCGATTTCTGGGAGAGCTTCTTGCCGCGTCGGCAAAGCAGCGTGACGAGGACGATGGCTGCGATGGCGGCAATCACGAGGGCGACGTTGTAGTTGAGGCCAAAGCCCACCGGAGCGCCCTTCAGGTTTTCGGGGCTCACCCACAAAATATAGTCGCTGGTGATGAATGCCATGAACAGGCACGGGATGAGTGCAACCCAGAAGTTCTTCTTTTTGCAGCGGAGGTAGACCACGGCGACGCAGAGGCTGCACACGGCCATGAGCTGGTTGCTCCAGCTGAAGTAGTTCCAAAGGATGTTGAATCCTTCGGGGTTCAGGTTGCTCCAGAAGATGATGACCGCGCAGAGCGTGAACATCGGGACCGTCAGAATCAGGCGGTTCTTGACGGAGGTCTGGTCCATACCGGTGAGTTCGGCAATCGTGAGGCGAAGGCTGCGCAGGCTCGTGTCGCCACTGGTAATCGCAAGGATGATAACGCCCACGACGACGAGGATGGAAATCGGTGCGAACGGGATAACGGTAGAGACAAGTTCACTCAGGACTTTCACACCGCTTGCACCCGTGATGAGTTCAGGCATGTGATGGTAGATGAACATGCCGCCGGCGGCCCAGATCATGCCGATGAGGCCTTCGACGATCATCATGCCGTAGAAGGTCTGGCGGCCGGTGTGTTCGGTCTTTTCGGTGCGGGCGACGAGCGGGCTCTGTGTGCTGTGGAATCCGCTGATGATGCCGCAGGCAATCGTCACGAACAACATAGGAATGATGGGCTGGTGTGCCGGATGCTGCGTGAAGTTGGAGGCAATGTCGCTGAAGCAGATTTCGTCGAGAGTGCCGAGCTGCGGAGCGATGCCAATCAGGATACCGAGGGAGGCGAGAATCAGGAGGCCGCCGAACACGGGGTAGATGCGACCGATAATCTTGTCGATGGGGAAGAAGGTGCTCGCGAAGTAGTAGGCGAAAATGACCGCGACCGCAATCCAGAACAAAGTCGGGGAGACTGCGGAACCGGCGAGAATCGGCGTGTTGATGAGGGCTGCCGGCGTGTTGGTGAACACGGCCCCCACGAGGAGGAGCGCCACGGAGATGAGCGCAATCACCACCTTGGACGGGCCGTTACCCAGAAACTTGCGCGAAAGCGCCGGGACGTTCACGCCGTTGTTGCGCATGCTGATCATGCCCGAGAAGTAGTCGTGTACTGCACCGCCGAACACGTTGCCGATGGGGAGCAGGATGAACACGATGGCACCGAATTTGATACCCAGGATGACTCCGATGACGGGGCCGATGCCTGCGATGTTCAGGAGCTGGATGAGTACGTTTTTCCAGTGCGGCAGGACCATGCGGTCCACTCCGTCCGGGTTTTGTACGGCGGGAGTGTTCCTGTTGTCGGGTCCGAAAATCCGTTCCACGAACTTGCCGTATGTGAAGTAGCCGCCAATCAGAATGGCAATGCCGATAAGGAATGTAATCATCTTTTGCCTTCTTTTTTTGTTTTTAAGTTTTTGTTAGAAACTTTCATCTTCCTGGGCGGAATCCTCGGACGGCTCACTAGCGTCTTCTTCGGAGTGCTCTTCGGCTTCTGCTTCCGGAGATTCTGACTCTGCCGGTTCCGCTTCAGTTGTTTGTTCGGGTTCTGGTGTCACGGCCGGCTTTTGCGGTTCGGATTTTTCTCCGCTTTTGGCTCTCTTTTCCTTCGCAATCTCGTCAGGCGTCTTGTCCTTGCCCATGCTCTGCTTGAAGTAGAGGATGTTGGTGGTGTACGAATTCTTCCCGACGTAATCGTAACCGACGATGGGGTGGAACGAGCCCAACTGCAGCGCGACCTCGATGCCGAAGCGGAATCCACTGTTTCCCTTCACGGTCAAGTTCGGGTTGATTTGTTCCAGGATGTTGGTCTTGTTGACGAGATGGCCGCTAGATTTCATAGTCGAACTCTGGTAGCCGAGGGACATCATGACTTCTACGAGCTGGATTGGCCTGTAGCCGAGAACAAAATTGAATGTGTAGGCGCTGATATCCAAGTCGAGCTGTCCGCTGTAATCTTCGGGCTGGTAGCCGATACCGCTTGTGCTATAACCGAACATGAGGCTCGCGTCGAGACCTTGGGCTGCCTTGGGGAGCAGGTACTGGAAAAAGTGCCCGAAGCTATATTGCAGACCGAATCCAAAGAGGTTGAATTTCTTGAGCTCGCTGATGGAGGGCAGGAACATGCCGCGAAGGACTAGCCTTGCGTGGTAGAAACTGCCTGCCAGTTGGAGGTACGGGTAAGTGAACACGCCGAGACCGTTCAAAGTCTCGTTGCCGTAGATGCGTGCGTCGAGTTGCCCCGGGTTGCCGTGCTCGCCGAAAATGGTCGGAGTGTCGTAGTTGATTCGCTGGCCCAGAATTTCTGCCGATGCCGTGTAGCTACGGTCGTCATCTCCGATGGGAACCAATGCGAAAGGCAGGCCTGCCTCAAATGTGAAACTCTGGGGAACACCCGCGCTGGAAACCCAGTTGCTATTGAGAATGGTTCCGAGGTTCGTGATGATTGGCTTCACGTACTCGGGTCGATTTCCATAGATGGGGATGGAGGTATCGAAAGCGGAAAGGGATTCGTAGGTGGATGCCCAACCGTTTTCATCCATAGCGAAGGTTGCGGAGGCGGTGATGAGGGAGAGGGCTAGAGCGATGCTTGATTTCGGTTTCATGGCGCCAAAGATAGAATTTTAAGCCCTGCTGTATCCCCGCCTTCTTCTAGAACTGGTATATAATCGCTAGTTCCACAAGTGAGAAGGTTTGCCACATCTTGTGCTTCAGTGCGTTGGTTCCGGCATTTTCCGTATTGATGTTGCTGAACCAGGCTTCGTAGAACTTGATGGAGGGCTGCAAGACGATGTGTTCTGTCAGGTAGTAGCGAATGTCCAGGATAAGAGACAGCGAAGAACCCATCAGCTCGGACGCTGTTTTTTTCTTCGATTCGTCTTCGGGAAAGACGCTGTTTTCGGTTTTGAGGCTCGTGTAGGTGTAGCCGATGCCGATTCCCGGCTGGAAGAATTCCGGCCAGAAGATGTTGTAGACGAATTCGACGCCGAATCTCCAGATGCGAACCCTTTCTTCGATGGAATTGTCCGGGATGCCGCCCAGCACATCGTTGAATTTCCAGTAGTTGTAATTTGCAGAGAGCGTGAACTGTCCTATGTTGACACCCAGGAAAACGTCAGGCAATATAAAAATGTTTATGGACGGCAGGTGGGCGGTTTCCTTGTCGCCCTTATCCGTCTTGCCGGTCACTGTGTATTCTCCGATGTCGCCGCGGGTGGCTACGACACTGAAACCGAGGCCTGCAAAGTAGGAACGCGGCCAATAACCTTCATCTTCTTCTGCAAAGGCGTTGACACTAAAAAAAGAAAGAAGTAAAAAAATTGCGAGAAGCTTCTTCATTATGCTATAATCCTTTTATTACAAAGATACAAAAATAAAGTAAAGTGGTGAACTTATATTCTATACCCGGCCCATTCTGCCGAGATGGAGGGGCTTGCCTTGCGGATGTTGGCCTCTTCGGGAGTCTCGTTTGCGGGGGTGATTTCTCCGCTCATGATTTTTTCGCGGATGTTGTCGAAGGTGATGATGTTTTTGCTAGCATCGCCTGCAACCTTGCATGGCGAAACTTCCGATTCCTTGGTCTTGTCCTTTACCGGCGTGTATTCGCGGCGTGCCGGGATTTCATAGAACTTGTCTTCTTCGGGGCACCATGCGGTAAGGCATTTTCCGTAGACGCAACCCGAGTCAAGGCCGATGAATCCGGGACGGTGGACAAAACCTTTCTTGGCCCAGTGTCCGAACACGACTGTCTTGGGCCAGGTGACCTGCTTGTACCAAGGTTCGTCATTCCACTTGCGAATAGACAGCAGCACTTCGGGGCTCATGTCTTCTAGCCTTGTCTTGCCGGGTTCGAGGCCGGCATGCACGAGCAACGCGTGCGGGGTGTCGCGCCAGAGCGGCCAATCTTTCACGATGTCGCGGATGTATATCCAGTCTTCGAGCGGGAGCCGGGCAAAACGTTTCTTCTGTTTTTCGCTCCACTGGGAGGGGAGCGTTTCCATCGAGCGGATGAGGTGTTCTTCGTGGTTCCCGCGGACGGTCAAGATTCCGTTGTCGACGACGAACTTCAGCGCCCGCATCATGTCGGGCCCCTTATTTATAATGTCGCCGGTCTGGTAAAGCGTATCGGAACCGCGGACGAAGCCAAACTTGTCTACGATTGCTTCCAGTTCGTCGGCGCAACCATGAACGTCACCTATGTATAATGTTCTATTCATATTTGGTTCCAGGCTCGAGGCTCGTTTTTCCCTACAACCTCACCGCCTGTCTCAACTTGTTCATTTCATCCGCAGTCAGTTCCCTGTATTCGCCTGCGGGGAGTTCTCCCAACTGGATTTTGCAGTAGCTCACGCGCTTGAGGTCGCGGATTTCGTAGCCGACGGCACGCATCATGCGGCGGATTTCGCGGTTCTTGCCTTCGGTGAGCACGAGTTCGGCGAATCCGTTTTCGAGGTAGACGTCGGTGGCGAAGGCGATTTCTTCTTGGGCGTCGGGGTCGTTTTCGTCGCGGATGTCAACGCCGTCAACCAGTTTCTGTGCGGCTGAATCGCTGAGCGGTCGTGTCGTCCAGACGTAGTAACTGCGCGGGATTTCGTAGCTGGGGTGGGTGAGCCTGTGCAACAGTTCGCCGTCGTCGGTGAACAGCAACAGCCCACGGCTTTGCAAGTCGAGTCGGCCTACATATTTGAGATGCTGGAATCCGGGAGGCAGGTAATCGTACACGGTGCGGCGGCCCTGCGGGTCGACCTTGGTGCATACGCATCCGGGCGGTTTGTGGAACAGGATGGTCTTTGTTTTGGTGGGGAGCTTTGCCGGTTTCCCATCGACAACGACTTTGTCCTTGGTCTCGTCCACTTGGTGTCCGAGATCGGTGATTGTCTCTCCGTTCACCTGTACAAGGCCGTCGGCAATCAATGTGTCGGCGGCGCGGCGGCTCGCGATGCCACAAAGAGATATGTACTTGTTGATGCGCATGAGGTTTCCTCGTTTATGGGGCGGCTGTCTCGCCGTTTTCGGCATCTTCTTTCTTTTTCATCCAGGGCGGAACGCGCTTGGGCTTCGGCTTTTCTTCCGGTTCCGGCTCTGGGGGGTAGAGCAGACCGAAGCGGAGGCCTGCCGTACTGATCTTGAATGTCTCGACGCGGAGTTTTTCCAGGAGGGAACGCAACCAGAACAGTCCGCAGATGATGACTTCGTGCCTTCCGTTTTCAAGTCCCGGGAGCATCGCGCGAAGTTCTTTGGAGAGGTTCGTGATTCGCGTGGTGACGTTTTCCAGGTCGGTGATGCTCATTTCCAGGCCTTCGATGGCCTTGTAGTCAAACTTTTGCTTGTCGAGGAACACCATTGCAAGTGCCGTTCCCGTTCCGCCGATAAGGTAGACGGGCTTCTTGGTCATTCCCTTGAAGCTGACTTCCTTGAAAGTTTCCTTGACGAACTTCTTGTATTCGGGGCCGGGGATGGGGCCCATCGCCTTGAACATCTTGAGTGCACCGACGGGAATCGAAAGCGATGTCTCGCCGTTGCACAGTTCCGTGGAACCGCCGCCGATGTCGATAGTGACGATGTCGGAGCCGTGCCATTCCTTGACGGAACGGAAGGTGAGTCGTCCTTCTTCTTCGCCAGAGATGATGCGGGGCTTCATCCAGATTGCTTTTTCCACTGCTTCGATAACTTCGTCGGGATTGCTGGCGCGGCGCATTGCTTCGGTCATGGCGACCGCCTTGAGGTCGGCACCGAGGGCGTGCAGGTCCATACGGAACTTCGTCATGATTTGCGTGAGTTCCTGGATTCGCGCTTCCGTGATGTGTCCGCACTCGTAAATGTCTTCGCCCAGGCGGCAGACTTCCACCTTCTGGAGTTTCGGCACGAGGATTTTCTTGCTTTCCGTCGCTTCGGCCTGCTCCGTGACCTTATCTTCGAATGCGGCAATCAGCAGGATGCAACTGTGGCTTCCGATGTCGATGGTGGCTTGGAGTTTGTTATCCATTTTCACCCTCGCTCAAATCCTTCGACTCTGTTTCATCGGATTTATCGGCGTCGTCACGTTTCTCGTCAATCTTTTTCATCCCCGCCTTGATCTTTTCGGCGAGCTTGGCCGGGTTCGTGAGGAACTCTTTCGCACTGGCGATGGCTTCTTCGACCAATGAGGATGGGTAAGTTCTGTTCCATTCGGCGACCATCTTTGCCGTGGTGCTTCCGAGCGGTTTCTTCTCGCGGATTTCTTGGCCCATCTTGAGGGCGAGTAACAATCCGAGCTCGAACGCTCTCGGTTTCTCCTTGCCTTCGAGAAGTTTTTCTATTCGGGAAATGCGTTCCTCGTAGGGAATGCTCTGTTGCTTGGTCAAGTCTTCTTCTGAAATCATGACTATAAAGATAGTATTTGCAGTCACATCAAAAAAGAAAAGACCCCGCCGAAGCGGAGTCTTTCCATTATAGCCTTGGAAGAATTACTTCTTAGCAGCCGGCTTCTTAGCAGCAGCGGGCTTCTTAGCGGCAGCCGGCTTCTTAGCAGCAGACGGCTTCTTGGCAGCGGCTGGCTTCTTAGCGGCAGCCGGCTTCTTAGCAGCAGACGGCTTCTTGGCAGCGGCCGGCTTCTTAGCAGCAGACGGCTTCTTGGCAGCAGACGGCTTCTTAGCAGCGGCCGGCTTCTTAGCAGCGGCCGGCTTCTTAGCAGCGGCCGGCTTCTTGGCAGCGGCCGGCTTCTTAGCAGCAGCGGGCTTCTTGGCAGCAGACGGCTTCTTGGCCGGCTTCTTAGCGGGTTTCTTGGCAGGTTTCTTTGTTGTTGTAGCCATTTTATCTTCCTTTTTTTGAGGGTTTGTTGTTTGATGACTATAAAATAACTTTATTTTCACAAATAATCAACATTTTTTTAAATTTTTTTCATTTTTTTTTTATAAGGGTATTGACAAGACATTTTTTGCCATTCGAAAAAATTTTTCTCCAAGTTGCGCATTCTTCTAGTTTGTTCTAAATTTTGATGAAGAAAAAACCATCGGCGCGAATGCCGATGGTCGATTGTAACTCAATGATGCTCAAAGAATTGAATGCAAAGCGTAACCGCCTGGAATCCGCCTACGGCTTGGCCTTGACGCTGTTGACATATTTCTTGAAACCTTCTGTTCCGAGTGCATACATGTCGACAAATTTTGTGGCGAAGGGAGGGAGCTTGCGCTGGTGCATGCCGAGTGCATCGTGCATAACGAGCACTTGACCGTCCGTAAATTTTCCTCCGCCGATACCGATAGTTACGCTTTTGACTTCGCTGGTAATCTTCTTTCCGAGTTCTTCGGGGATGTGCTCGAGCACAGTTTCAAAGCAACCGAGACTGTCGACGAACTTTGCGGCCTCTTCGATGGCGCGCGCTTCTTCTTCTGTCTTGCCTTTCTGCTTGAAGTTCTCTGCGGTCTGCGGGAGAAGCCCGAGATGCGCACACACGGGAATGTCTTTGCTGCGCAGGAATTCGATGACGCCTTCGGGAGTGCCTTCGAGTTTGATGCTTGCTGCGCCTAAGTCCATGAAGCGCATAGCGTTATCGTATGCTGTTTGCGGATCCTTGTCGCTCAGGTAGGGCATGTCGGCGACTACGTGAGTGTTGGGTGCGCCACGGCAGACTGCCGCGACGAAGATGAGCATTTCGTTCATGCCGATCTCGCGCGTGCTCTTGTAGCCGAGCATGGTGTTGGCGAGACTGTCGCCTACGAGAATCTGGTCCATTCCGGCTGCTTCCGCCATCTGGGCGAAGGCGAAGTCGTAGGCGGTGACCATCGCAATTTTTTCGCCCTGTGACTTTTTTGCCTTGAGATCTTCTGGAGTTAACATGATAACCTTCTTTTTTGTTTTACAAAAATAGTAAAAAAGATGCGGGAGGGGCCGACGCTCCATTCTCAAGACGTTTAGAAAATATCTTTGAGACTTGAGAGTGTTCTCGCGATTGCTTAGGGGATGCTGAAATGTTGAATGTCTAGGAAATGCTGAATGCTATGATGCTTTGAATGATGATGTCACTATATAATATAGTGGTATAATTAGTTGCTGAAGAGTTTGCGGGTTTCGTTCAGGAACTGGAGCGACTTGATTTCTTTGAGGAATCCGATGTGCTTGCGCAGGTAGGAGAGGAGTGCGTTCTCAACGTATTGTGAGTGCGTTATCTCGTTGTTGGTCAACAAGTTCCAAATTCCAAGCGATGTGTCTTCGCGCATGTGCGGGCTTCCGATTCCCAAGCATTCCTTGCAGATGACGGCGCCTGTTTCGGGAATGAAGTCTGCCGGCGGTGCGTCAAGAATCTTTCCGCAGCGGCTGCATGTGGCGAGGTCGAGGGAGTATCCCCATGCGTCGCAGGTGTCGAGCAGCCATCGGGCGAAAATGTTCGATTTCGGAATTTGTGCCTGCTGTAGATCCGTGGATGCGTCGTAATTGCCTTGTTTTTCGTGGAGAGAGCTTGTTCCTGTTTGGTCAAGTGCGCTTGTCGCTTGCTCTAGTAGCATGAACTCCGATTGCAACGGGACTCCTTGCGGAGCATAGCGCAGGATGATTTCTGCCATGACTTGCGCTTTCGCGAGGGCGAGCAGGTCTTCGCGCAGGCTTTTTCTCCATTCGATGAGCGTCGCTTCCTTGATGAACTGCAGTTCGGTATTCGGGTTCTGCCGAAAAACGACCTCGCTCAGGGCGAGTGGGTCGAGTGCTCCCTTGAAGGGGGATTCCTTGCGCTTGCCGCCTTTCACGATGAAGGACACGATGCCGCATTCTTCCGTGAGGGCCTTGACGATCCAGCTGGAATCACTGTAGGCGTAGCGGTGCAGGACTATGGCGCGGGACTTGATCATAGACGAGAGACGAGAGAGGAGAGACGAGAGAGATTAGGCTTTATTAGGCTAGAGACGACATATCTTTCGTCTCTCGTCTGTAGGGCGAAGCCCGTTCTCTCGTCTAGTCTTTCGGGAACGGGGGCCAGCCCATGACTTGTCCGCCCACGACGTGCAGGTGGATGTGGAACACGGTCTGTCCGGCGTCGGCCTTGCAGTTGAATACGAAACGCGCACCGCTTTCTTCGAGGCCGAGCTCCTTCGCGATAATCTGGGCGCGGTAGAGCATCTTGCCGACGAGCTCGCAGTCTTCGGGCTTCATGTCCATGATGGTGGAAATGTGGCGCTTGGACACCACGAGGAAGTGCACCGGAGCCTGGGGGGCGATATCGTAGAAGGCGAACACGTCGTCGTCTTCGTAGATTTTCTTGGAGGGAATTTCACCCTTGATGATTTTGCAGAAAAGACAGTTTTCACTCATAGTATATATAATAGTAGTAAAAGTTCTAGTTTTTTTCGCGCTGGGCGAGGATTTCTTCGACTTTGCGGTTCACGATTTCGCGTTCACGCATGGCATGTAGCGATTTCTCGTTCTCGATGATTGCCGAGATGGCCCTGATATAGGCTCCGACACAAAAGGCGAATAGGACGATACTCGCTATCCGGGCGGAAGCGATATTGCTCAATAGGGTTGGAATGAAAATCAGGGCTGTCAATATGGGAATTGACGTTAGAATTTTCTTGTCGAGCGGTGTGAATTTTTCGCCCTTTGCCGTAAGAACTTTTTCCTGCTTTGCGAGAATGTCTTTGAAGATGAAGTAGTCGAGGAAGCCGCAGATCCATGGAATCATTGTGCAGAAAACAGCTGCTCCGGGGGAAAATTGGGTCGATGTATATTTGCGCAAGAACTTGATGGAGTGGTAGAGCCATTTGCAGAATTTATAAATGACCACGAGCGACACGATGCCGAAGCAAAAAAGCAGGAACAGGAATAAAAGTCCGGCGAGAAGATCGGTCAGGTTGGGCGGTTGTATAGGGGCTGAACCATTTGAAATTTTCGTGAAGGGCTCGAATACGTGAATGATGTATTCGGCAAATAATCCGGTGATGATGGTGAAAACGAGAAGAATCTTTGTCCAAAGAATGGCGCTTTTGCCTCGACAGATATTTTCGGGCTCGTCCTGGACCGGCACGTATTCAGATTCACTACCACTTTTTTTGCAAATCATAATAACCTCTAGCAGGCAATTTAGAAATTTTTCGTATTTTTTTACCCGCTATGTTTTTTAAGGGAAGAATTGCCGCTGCGGTTTTTGCGCGAGTGGCCTACACGGTGCTTAAGCTTGTCGGCTGGAAGCGGAAGACGTTTCTTGCTAATGCGAAGCACGTGTCGCCTGCTTTGAAAGGCTTCCCTGATTACGGCCAACTCTTGAAAAACTTGACTCGCCATGTGGCCGAACTCCTGTTCCGTTTCGGAACGTTCAAACGCTTGCCTGCGGCCCTTTCGGCGTACCCCTGCCGTGTTGACGGCTGGAATTTAGATATTGCCGAAGGTTCGGCAGAAGTCCTCGACAAGATGCGCGGGGGAGGAATTTTCCTGACCGCCCACTACGGCAACTACGAAGCAATCGGACCGTGGCTCTGTTGCTTGGGAATTCCGCTCAAGGCGAGCTATATCCCCGTGAAACCGGCGTGGCTCAATCGCATTCTGGAAGGACGCATCCGCGCGGTGGATGGCTACCGTTATTCAATCGATGCCCGCACTCCTCGCGAGTTCTTGCGGCTGTTGGATGAGGGCCGCTTGTTCTGTCTGCTCGCTGACCAGGATAGCCGAATTCCGAGCGCCACCGATGGTTTTTTTCTAGGAAAGCCTGTCAACAACAATCCGCTCCCGGAATTTTTGCTGAAGCATCGCCCCGAAACGCCCGTTTTCGTTTGCTGGATGGAAGAGCGGGGGTGTGCGACGAAGGTCTTGCATGCGGTTGAAATCCGGGGGGAGTCCGTGATGGATTCCTTCAACGACTGGCTTGGCGGGCGCATCGCCGAAAACCCGACGCTCTGGTACGGCTTTACGCACCGACGGTTCATGAGTAAAGAGCCTTGCGTCTATCTCCTTGATGCTCAATGAATTAGCGTGAAATTTTGCGTATTTTCCCTAAATTTTTTTTCAAAACAACCCTGTTATGTCCAAAAATTGACACTTTTCTTTTGCTATATTCCGCTTACTCCCGAATGGGGGTGCGTGCGGTGAAAACCGTGCCGCTGTGTCAACCCAGGGCATTCATGACCCTAAAATTCTACAAGTAGGAATATCAAATGGATTTTTCTGCAGTTATTGCTGAAGAGCTGAATCTCGAAGTATGGCGCGTCGCCAAGGCGCTCGAACTCATGGACCAGGGGGGCACGGTCCCCTTCATCGCCCGCTACCGCAAGGACCAGACGGGTACGCTGAACGAAATTGAACTGCGCGACATCAGCCACCGTCGCGACTATTTGCAGGAACTGACGGACCGCAAGGAAACGGTCCTCAAGAGCATCGAAGAACAGGGCAAGCTGACCCCCGAACTCAAGGCCCAGATCGAGGCCTGTAAGGACAAGACCCTCCTCGAAGATATTTACGCCCCGTACAAGCCCAAGAAGCGCACCCGCGCGACCATCGCGAAGGAACTCGGTCTTGAACCGCTGGCCCGCCTGATGTGGGAACAGGAAAATACCGGCAACACTGCCGAAGAAATCGCCCGCATCTACCTCTCCGAAGAAAAGGGCCTCGCCGACCCGAAGGCAGCCCTCAAGGGAGCCTGCGACATCCTCGCCGAAGAAGTGGCCGACAATACCGAATTCCGCCAGTTCCTCCGCAACAAGGTGGAAAAGACGGGCGTCATGGTTTCCAAGGTCAAGAAGGATTTCGAGAAGCAGGACACGAAGTTCAAGGATTACTACGACTTCAGCGAACCGGTTTCGAAGATTCCGAGCCACCGCATGCTTGCGCTCCGCCGCGGCGAAAAGGAAAAAGTGTTGCGTCTTTCCATCGAAGTCCCGAACGAGGAGATGGTGGACTATCTCAAGGCTCAGGTCATCAAGGGCGACTCCGTCTGGAAACCGTATCTGGAAGAAATGTGCCAGGATGCCTGGGAACGCCTGTTGCAGCCGAGCATGGAAAGCGAAGTGCGTCTCCTTCTGAAGGACGCCGCCGAAGAGGAAGCTTTCAAGGTGTTCAGCAAGAACCTGCAGGATGTTCTGCTCGCCGCTCCTGCCGGCCACAAGGCCGTGCTTGCGCTCGACCCGGGTTTCCGTACGGGTTGCAAGGTGGCCGTGCTCGACGAGAACGGCAAGTTCTTGGACCACGGCATCATCAAGCCGCATGAACCGCACAACGACAAGGCTGGCGCGGCTGTCTACCTGATGCAGCTTATCGACAAGTACAAGATTGACCTCATCGCTATCGGCAACGGTACCGCTAGCCGCGAGACCGACGCCTTCTGTGGCGAGATGGCTCTCAAGTTCAAGGGCAAGGTGCCGCCGCGCGTCATCGTTTCCGAAGCCGGTGCTTCGGTGTACAGCGCAAGCATGATTGCTATCCAGGAATTTCCGAAGGAAGACGTGACGACCCGTGGCGCTATTTCCATCGGTCGCCGTTTGCAGGACCCGCTTGCCGAACTCGTGAAGGTCGACCCGCAGTCTATCGGTGTGGGCCAGTACCAGCACGACGTGAACCAGCGCGAACTCAAGAAGCGCCTCGACGAAGTGGTGGAAAGCTGCGTGAACATGGTCGGTGTCGACGTGAACAGCGCATCCGCTCCGCTTCTCTCTCATGTGGCTGGCCTCAGCAACACGCTTTCCGAAGCCATCGTGAAGTACCGCGAAGAGAACGGCGCCTACGCAAGCCGCGAAGCTCTCAAGAACGTGAAGGGCTTTGGCCCGAAGGCGTTCGAACAGGCTGCCGGCTTCATGCGCATCCCCGGTGCCGAAAACCCGCTCGACGATTCCGCTGTTCATCCTGAAAACTACGCCCTCGTGGAACAGATGGCCGAAAAGGTCGGCGTTCCCGTGAAGGACATGGTCGGCAATGCCGAAGCCGTGAAGGCCATCAAGATTGACGAGTTCCTCTCCGACGAAGTCGGTAAGGCGACGCTCGAAGATATCTTGAAGGAACTCCAGAAGCCGAGCCGCGACCCGCGTAAGGAATTCCGTTATGCGAAGTTCGATGACCGCATCAAGACCATCAACGACCTCGTGACGGGCAGCTGGATGGAAGGCGTCGTGACCAACGTCGCTAACTTCGGTGCGTTCGTGGATATCGGCGTGCACCAGGACGGCCTTGTTCACATTTCCGAGATTAGCGACAAGTACGTGACCGACGCGAAGGAAGTCTTGACCGTGGGCGACGTGGTGAAGGTGCGTGTGGTTGCGGTCGATGCGAACCAAAAGCGTATCAGCCTCTCGATGAAGCAGGAACAGACCGACGGCGTTGCCGGTGCAGGTGCCAGTGGCCCTCGCGGCCAGCGAGTTGGCGGTCCCCGCGGCAACTTCGGTGGCCGCGGCCGCGACAATGGTCGCGGCAATGCACGCCCGCAGGGCGGCATCCAGGGCCACGCAACGCTCGCCGACCTCAAGAACAAGATTGCGGGCAAGGAACGTCCGGGCTTTGCCTCGAAGAAGCCTGCCGCTCCTGTCCAAGTCGGCAAGCTGAACTCTATGCTCAAGCAGATCATGAAAAAAGCTAAATAAGCCGAACGTCGCGAATGCGACGCCAAGCGAAGTAGTCGACAATCTACATAACCTGTCATGCCCGACTTTTCGGTCGGGCATCTTTTGTATAAAGAAAACTACCGGCTATGCCGGTAGTTCCGTAAAAGCCTTCTGGCGGTCATGAGAAAAAAATCCTTTGATTAATATTGAAATGCGGTCTGCCAACTGCATCACAATAAAATCAAAGGATTTAAAATGAATG
>JAGCPF010000032.1 GCA_017642335.1 Fibrobacter sp. | reverse complement strand
GTCCTCGCTTATAGCGGTGGACTCGATACTTCCATCATCATCCCCTGGCTCAAGGAAAACTACGACTGCGAAGTGATCGCTTTCGCCGCCGACCTCGGTCAGAACGACTTCCCGGACGCTAAGGCCCTCGAAGACAAGGCTCTCAAGACTGGCGCTTCCAAGTGCTACGTTCTCGACCTCAAGAAGGAATTCCTTGAAGACTACGTTTGGCCGACCGTTCGCGCCGGTGCCAAGTACGAAGGTACCTACCTCCTGGGTACTTCTTTCGCCCGTCCGCTCATCGCCAAGTACCAGGTGAAGATTGCTGAAAAGGAAGGCGCCTACGCTGTTGCTCACGGTGCTACCGGTAAGGGTAACGACCAGGTCCGTTTCGAACTGACCTACGCCGCTCTCAACCCGAAGCTCGAAATCATCGCTCCGTGGAAGGATCCGAAGTGGACGTTCCATAGCCGCGAAGACGCTATCGACTACGCCGCCGCTCACAAGATTCCGCTGAACGGCATCAGCAAGAAGAAGATTTACTCCGAAGACGGTAACCTGTGGCACCTCTCTCACGAAGGTGGCGTCCTGGAATTCCCGGAACAGGAACACAAGTACGAATTTCTCAAGCACACCAACACGTATGAAAAGGCCCCGAACAAGGCCGACCACGTGACGATTACCTTCGATAAGGGTAATCCGGTGGCTATCGACGGCAAGAAGATGGGTGCTGTCGAACTCCTCGAATACCTGAACAAGATTGGCGGCAAGAATGCTTGCGGTCTCCTGGACATCGTTGAAAACCGCCTCGTTGGCCTCAAGAGCCGCGGCGTGTACGAAACTCCGGGTGGCACGCTCCTGTACAAGGCTCACGAATGCCTGCAGCAGCTGGTGCTCGACAAGGAAACCTTGTTCGAAGCCCAGAAGATGTCCATGACGTACGCGAACCTCGTGTACAATGGCCAGTGGTTCACTCCGCTCCGCCAGGCTATGGACGCCTTCTTCGCCGAAGTCAACAAGGTTGTTACCGGTGACGTGACCCTCAAGCTCTACAAGGGTAACATCATCCCGGCCGGCATCAAGAGCCCCTACAGCCTCTACGACATGGGCCTCGGCGGATTCACCGACGTCGACATGTACGACCAGAAGGATGCTACGGGCTTCATCCGTTGCTATGGCCTCCCGCTCAAGACCCGCGCTCTGTTGCTCGGCAACAAGACGAACGTGGACTTCGGCAAGGAAGTCAAGCTCCCGAAGAAGTAATCCAGAAACGTCATCCTGGAGCGACCTTTGGTCGCGACGGAATCTAAAAAATCCTCGGTTCAGTTTATCTGACCGAGGATTTTTTTGTAAAAAACTTTATATTTAAAAATGTACATCAATTGTGATTTGGCCTAGGAAATGCAAAAAGCCACTTTGAATAAGAGCTTGTCGATTTTGAATTCGCATTTAAGATGGATTAATGTGAAAAGTTTTTTCGTATTTATGTCGCTAATGTTTTCGGCGACATTTGCCTATGATATTGATAGGGGGACTGGTTCGTATGGTTGGGAGCTGTTTCTCTCAAATAACGGTTATTACGGTGATTCCTTATTGGCGATTTATCATGAAATTCCGAGTTATGAAAGATTCAAGGTGCTAAAGGATTCTCTTCACCGCTATTACATGACGCATCCGGATGAACCGATCGAACATCGGGAGTTTTATGAAGATTTTTTTGAGAAAGGCGATGATCTTTTGAAAGTAGCCCGGATGGAATGGGACCTCTTGCTAAAGGAATCAATAAGCTTAAAAACAGGAGACAGTGTTTTTGATTCCGTCTATGAAGCGAATCATTCACAAATTATGGATTCGTTGAATCGTTTGCCTGATCAAGATCGTAGAATTATTCAGTATGCTTTACTCGTCCACGAATTTAGGGAAAAAGATTATGCTAGTGTGGAAAAAATGCATGTTGGTATGGAAATTCAGGCGCTGCTAGATACCATTTTCCGTGAAAATCCTGGTTTTGAGATAAATGAAACCAATATGCCAAGGGAATATCAAAGACGCCATTCGCGAAAAGAACATAATGCTCTTCTTTATTTGGGTTTCGGCATTCCTTATATGCATCTATTCGGTCAAGATTCTTCGAATTCTGCTGAAACATTGGGATACGAGGTCCTTATGGGTAAAGTTACGGTAATTGGAGATTTTGTTCTAATTGTTGGGATTTCAGGCGGCCTAGAATCAGACGAGCATTTCTTCGGCTTGACTGAAGCATTTGCTATGTACAGGCCCAATCTCCCTTTTGGCTATCGTTGGTCTGTTCAACCGGAATTTGCAATAGGCTGGATGTATTCAGGTTTTGAGGTCCCTGGATTTGTTTATTCTACGGGTGTTCGTTTTGAAAAGTCGATGAATAAACCCGTAAATACATTGGAACGGCCTGCAGGTTATATCAACGGGTGGGGCATCGGCTTGACTGCCATAATGAAGTATGCCAACATTGTTGGCGTCAAGCTTGATTTGCGCTGGGCAATCCATTAAAATCTTTGAAGCTTCAAGAAAGGCGGCCTTGCAATGAGGTCGTCTTTTTTACTTGTTTTCCTTTTTTTTTTGAACGTGCTCAAAAGAGCAGTTTGTATTCGTCGGACTTCAGGTGCAGGTATGTTTTTTATAAGAATTTGCGTGGATCCGTTGCCGGAGGTGGTAGAAAGTGGTATATTTATCACGTGTTGTGGTAAAATGTGTCAAACTAGTATGAACTTTACGTCTTTCATAGGTCAAGCCCAGACGGCTATCGATGGAAAGGGAAGGTCCTCCTTCCCTAGGGAATTCCGTCGTCAGCTCACGGCTGCCGAAGGGAGCGAATTCGTGGTCACGCGTGGCCCGGACCGTACCCTCCGGTTGTTTACCTTGCCCGAATACGAAAAGTTCATGGCGGACCTGGACAGCCGGTCCGACCGCCGTCAAGCCGACCTAGTTCGGAGAGGCCTGTGCCCCGCATTCGTGGAGCTCGATGGCCAGAATCGCATTTTACTCCCAAAGATCTTGTTGGAGTACGCAGGCCTTAAGGGCGAAGTCCTTTATGTGCAGGCTAGCGGTAAGACTCTTGAACTATGGAACCCGGAACGTTTCAATGCAGAATACGGATTGCAGACAAACGAATCTGTCGCCGCGTTCGATGCAGCGTTCTATGGAGAAGGTTTGACGGAGGGTCCAAGTGCCGCAAAGTAGTTTATCCCAACAGGTATTGCGTACAAAAGAATTTTCTCCGGCGGCTGTTGCCGGGGTGACGGATGGCGTCTTCTATCACGATCCGGTAATGCTCAAGGAATGCCTGGAAGGCCTTAATATAAAGGCGGACGGGACTTATGCTGATTGCACGCTAGGCGGGGGCGGACATTCCTACGCGATTGCGACTCGCCTGAACGAACAGGGCACGCTCCACGCCTTTGACCGCGACGAAGAAGCGGTGGCCTTTGCGACCAAGCGCCTTGCCGGCGTGAAACCCAAGTTTATCGTGCATCCGGTGCGTTTCGGCGAACTCAAGAACGAAATCGCGCCCGATACTTTGGACGGAATCCTCTACGATTTGGGCATAAGCAGCCATCAGGTGGATGATTCCGCGCGTGGATTCACGTTTGTCGGTGACAATCCGCTCGACTTGCGTATGGACCGCCGAGAGGGAGTCTCGGCGCAGGAATGGCTCAGGACATCCGACGCAGATACAATCGCCGCGGCCCTCCGCAAGAATGCGGACATGGACCGTGCTTTCAAATTGGCGACCCGTATTCTTGAAATGGTAGCCGCCGTTTCTGGCGAAGGCCGCGAGATTCTGCCTTCCGACATGAAGGCCGTGGTGGAGTCCGTATTCCCCGACAAGCGCCGCGAAGTGAACGGGCTTCTGGCCCGCGTGTTCCAGGCAATCCGCATGGAAGTCAACGGGGAACTCAAGGAAATCGAGGATAGCCTCCGCGCCGCGGTGGACTGCCTCAAGGTGGGTGGGCGCCTGGTGGTGATGAGCTACCACTCCGTAGAAGACCGGTGCGTCAAGGAGACCACCGCGGAGTTCGAAAGGGCATGCATATGCCCCGAACACATGCCCGTGTGCATGTGCGGAGGCAATCACCAGCGTTTGAAAAAGGTAAACCGCAAGCCGATTCTGCCCTCGGCCGAAGAAGTGGAAAAGAATAGCCGGGCACGTTCTGCAAAACTCAGGGTATACGAGAAGGTATGAGCAATACGGACAAGATAAAGGCTATAGGGACATCCAATCGCTCGGTCGTGCTGATCGTGGCCCTTGCGGTGATGTCTCTTGCGCTCCTGTGCATGCTCCCGCTCTATATGCAGAACCGCATTAACAGCCTGTACGAGGAGTCTCATGGACTCCAGGTAGAAATTGCATTCCTCAAGCACGACGCGCTGGCGCTCGAATTGCGCATCAACCAGCTGTCGTCACTTGAGAAGCTTTCGAAGTTTGCCGATTCCGTTGGCCTGGGCCTGAACGGCCTGCCGCAAAAGGTGATGCCGATAGGAGGTTCTCGTTGAACAACTTCTATGTGGAACCGCTAGGAATCGTCAAGTTCATCACGCTGGGCTGCGTGGGTGTGCTTCTTTGGCAGACTTTCAATATCCAGGTGCTGCACCAGGACGATTACAAGGCCAAGACAAAGAGCATGGTGATGGACACCAAGAATGTGTATGCCGACCGCGGCCGCATCATGGACCGTAACGGCATCGTCTTTGCCGACAACTACCGCGATACGGCGAACAAGAACCTGGATTACAGCCGCATTTTCTTGCAGGGCAAACTGGCCGCACAGATTGTGGGAAAGGTGGGCTACAATGGTACGGGCAGCATGGGCATGGAACGTCGCTTCGATTCCCGCCTGCGCGGCAATGGCGGGTTCCGCCTGAGCGTGAAGGATGCCCACCAGCGCGAAATTTATGGCCGTTCCGAGAAGGTGGCAGATGCCGAACCGGGGAAGAACCTGGTGCTGACTATCGACCGCAACATGCAGGAGATTGTCGAGAAGGCCTTGAAGGATGGTGTGGCTGAATTTAATGCGAAGAGCGCGAGCGCCGTGGTGGTGGACCCGTTCACTGGCGAGATTCTTGCCATGGCGAGCTATCCGACTTTCGACCCGAACTCCAAAACTCAAGGGGTCGGGCGCATGTCCAAGAACGATATCGTGAGCATGTCTTACGAGCCGGGCTCCACGTTCAAGGTGATTACCGCTGCCGCGGCCCTTGAGAACGGCGTCGTGGACACGACCAAGATTTACAAGGACGAAGGCCGTTGCTGGCGCTGGAATGTTCGTTCCGAACAGATTTGCGATACGCACGTCTACGGCGATATGAACATGGGTGAGGCGATGGTCCAGTCCTCCAACATCGTGTTCGCGAAGATTGCCTCCGAGGTGGGGGCCGAACGCCTTTATAGAATGGCTCGCAATTTCGGTTTCGGAATGCGCACGTCCGAGGACTTCGAGGGCGAGGAATCTGGCAAGCTGCTGCAGCCGTACGAACTCACGAGAGACGACCGTACGCTCAAGACGATGGGCTTTGGCCATGCCGTGTCCGTGACCCCGATCCAGATGGTGATGGCTTATGCCGCGGTGGCCAACGGCGGCAAGCTGATGGAACCGATGATTGTAAAGGAATGGCGCGATGCCGACGGTAATCTGGTCGAAAAGAGGGAACCTGTCGAAGTCCGTCGCGTGATTTCGGAGAAGACAGCGGCCAAGATCCGCAAGATGCTGAACAATGTCGTGAACAGCGGTACCGCAAAGAGGGTCGCGAGCAAGAAGTTGCCCGACGTGCTGTTTGGCGGCAAGACCGGTACGGCTGAAAAGTTCAACCAGGAAACGGGCCGGTACGATCGCAATTCGCAGGTGGCTTCGTTCATCGGGCTTGCCCCGGTCGAGGATTCGCGCTATGTGTGTCTAGTTTTGGTGGACGATCCGCAGGGTATGCACGTGGGCGGCCTTACGGCGGGACCGATTTTCCGTCGCATTATGGAAGGCGTCTACTACCATCCGGAACTTTCGCCTGCCTCGCATAACTTGCAGCATGTCCGGCTGGATCATCGTTGTGATGCGGATTTTGTCGGGCTGTCTGCTCGTGACGCGAAGGAACTCGCGCGCAAGAAGGGTTGCCCGGTGTCTTTCCGTGGCGAGGGGAACCGCGTGGTGTCGCAGCGTAGCGACATGAGCGATAACGGCAAGATTTCGTTGATGCTGGGCGAAGTTTCCGCGACGAAGATGCCGAATCTCGCCGGGCTTTCGCTGAAGGATGCCCTGGAAATCATGGGCAATATCCGCATGAATGTTGAGTATACCGGAAAGGGCCGCGTCGTGTCCCAGAGCCCCAAGGCCGACGAGGAAATTCACAAGGGACTGACTTGCAAGTTGACTTTAAAGGAGAAGGGCTGATGCTTTCGGACGCTTTGTTGCAGAATCTCTCTGTCCGCGGCTTGTGTGACGATTCCCGCCGTGTCAAGGAAGGGGACCTGTTTTTCTCGTTCCCCGTCGAGGGTTACGAGGCTTTTGCCTGTGACGCCGTCGCGAAGGGGGCCGTCGCCGTGGTTGGCGAGACGACTGCGCCGGAGGGAATGGCTTCGAAATGGATTCAGGTGAAGGACGTCCGTGCCGCCCGCCTGGAAGCCGCTCAGATTTTCTACAAGGATCCTTTTGCGAAAATCGCTGTGCATGCCGTTACGGGTACGAACGGAAAGACGACGAGCGCCTTCCTGATGGATTCGATGCTCACGGCCGCCGGCCACAAGGTCGCCCTTCTCGGCACCATCAAGAACAAGATTGGCAACGATTCCGTCCCGGCGTCGCTTACGACCCCGGGCCAGCTCGACCTGTTTGCCTTTGCCGCGCGCGCGGTGGAGGCGGGATGCACCGACCTCGTGATGGAGGCCTCGTCGCATTCCCTGCACCAGGGCCGTGTCGCTGGAATCCGCTTCAGGAGCGGACTATTCAGCAACCTGACGCAGGACCACCTCGATTACCACAAGACGATGGATGCTTATTTCGAGGCGAAAAAATTGCTGTTCACGCGTTACTTGGCCGACGACGGTGTCGCCGTGATCAACGTGGACGACGAGTACGGTGCAAAGCTCTTCGAGGGCATTGACGTCTCCAAGAAAGTTTCTGTTTCGAGGCTCGGCAAAGCCGGCGCGGACATCTCTCCCGTTGGTGCCGTGGCAAGCACGGAAGATGGCCTCGAGTTCACTGTGCCGAAGATTTCCCCGGAGAAGTTCTCCACCCCGCTTTGTGGCGATTTCAATGCGGACAACGTTTTGCTCGTGCTTTCGTGGGCACATGCCATTGGCTTGCCCGAGAGCGCCATGCGCGAAGCCCTTGCCACGGTGCGCGTCCCGGGCCGTTTCGAAAAGGTCTGGAACAAGGGCGGGAAGCACGTGATTGTTGACTATGCCCACACCCCGGACGCGCTGGAAAGGGTTCTTAACACCGCTCGCGGGCTTTGTCGCGGACGCCTTAGCGCCGTGTTCGGCTGCGGCGGCGACCGCGACCGTACAAAGCGCCCCATCATGGGCTCCATTGCCGAGCGCATTGCCGACAGGGCCTGGCTCACGTCCGACAACCCGCGTACGGAAAATCCTTCCGCCATCATCGCCGACGTGCGTGCCGGCATGGTGACCGACAAGTTTGTCGTAGTGGAAGACCGCGCCGAGGCGATTGCGAAGGCGTGTGCCTCCCTCGAACCGGGCGACTGGCTGGTGATTGCGGGCAAGGGTCACGAAGATTATCAAATCGTCGGTAAGACGAAACACCATTTTGACGACCGCGAAGAAGCGGTGAAGGCGATGGAGAAATGCTGAAGTTGGATTTGACAATTCGCGAGATGCTCGACATCCTCGAGACGGATGCCGTGGGCGTTCCTGCCCGTACGCTGTCGCGGAAGGTGAACCTTTGCATGGATTCGCGTGAACCTGCGAAGGGTGTTGTTTTTTGGCCAATCAAGGGTGTCCGTTTTGACGCCCACCAGTTTGTAAACCAAATGCAAAAGGACGGTGCATTGATGAGCATTGTTAATCAGGATGCCGTGGAGCAGGGTGCGTTCGAAATGTATGCCCCTGTAGACGATACTACCAAGGCCTTGCTTAAGCTGGCTAAGGGTTATCAGCGTCGCTTCAAGGTTAAGAAGGTCGGCATCACTGGCAGCAATGGCAAGACGACGACCAAGGAAATGGTGAAGGCCGTCCTTTCGACCTGCTACAATACGCACGCCACGCAGGGCAACTTCAACAACCATATCGGCGTCCCGATGACGCTGTTCCAGCTCAAGCACAGCCATGAGGCTGCGGTCATCGAGATGGGCACGAGCGGCCCGGACGAAATTCGCCCGCTTTCGCTTGCAACGGAACCCGACGTGGCCGTGATTACCAACGTGGGAGCGAGCCATCTGGAGCGCCTTGGCGATTTGGACGGTGTGTTCAAGGAAAAGATTACGATTGCTGACGGACTCAAGAAGGGCGGTGTTCTCGTCGTGAATGCCGATGATGCCCATCTCAGCAAGGTGCGCAGCAACAAGAATTACAAGGTCGTGACCTTCGGTATGCGCCGCGGCGTGATTAAGCCGGAAAAACTCACGTGGGACGAAAACTCCTGCGCCTGCTTCTATATTGGCCGTACAAAGTTCCAGCTGAACGTTCCCGGCATTCACAACTTGTACAATGCGCTCGCCGCCATTGCAGTGGGCCTCACATTCAAGATTTCCAAGTCGAACATTGCGTCTGCGCTTGCCGCTTTCCGTGGAACGAACATGCGCATGGACGTGAAGAGCGCGAACGGTTTCAAGATTGTTTCGGACTGCTATAACGCCAACCCGTCTTCGACAAAGATGGCTCTCATGACGATTGGCAACATGAGCAAGGTGAACCGCCGCATTGCCGTCCTGGGCGATATGCTTGAACTGGGCAAGGAAAGCGCTCATCTGCACGAACAGATTGGTACGCTTGTTCCTGAATCGAATTTCGATATCCTCGTGACTGTGGGTGAAATGGCGAAATTCTTTGTGAAGGGAGCCAAGGCTCAGGGCATGAAGGCTGTTTTCCACTTCTCGAACGTCCAGGAAGTGATTGAATTTTTGATGAATACCGTGTCCGAGGGTGACGTGCTTCTGGTGAAAGGTTCCCGAGGCATGAAGATGGAACAGGTCGTCGAGGCCTTGCTCCAGGCCACCCCGATTTTCAAGGAGTAGTTTAGGGAATGGTAACTGCTCAGAACAAAGGCTCTAACAAACTCCTGCTGCTGTCGGCAATTTTGCTGATGGTGGGCGGGATTGTTATTGTGTACACTGCGTCGGCCCCGCTGGCGGAGCGTCTTGGCCTTTCGACTGAGTATTATCTCCTTTCGCACCTGAAGAAGGTAATCGTTGCTATTGTGGCCCTCGTGTTCTGTTACAAACTGGATTACAGCGTGTGGAAAAAGTTTGCGCGCGTGTTCTTTGCCGTGGGTGTCGTGCTTACGATTGCGGCCCTTGTGTCGGGAACATCCGTGAAGGGAGCCTCCCGCTGGATATGGGGTATACAGCCTTCCGAAATTTTGAAGCTCGGCTTTATCACGATGGTTTGCGCGAAGCTTTCGGATGCGGGGGACGAAATAAAGACGCTCCGTTGCAGTATCATCCAGCCCGCAGTCCCGTTCGTAATTTCTGCGGTGCTTTTGGCTCTGCAGCCGAACATGTCTATGCTCATCTTGTTCGCATTGGTTTTGCTGGCTGTGCTTTTTGCTGCCGGTGCTCGGGGCAAGTATCTGATTATCTGCATTTGTTCTGCTATTCCGCTTGGGATTGGTGGCCTGATGTACAAGGCGCACAGCTCCAAACGCCTGCTAGCATTCCTGCATCCCGAGGAGCATGCGGAATCGGCGTTCCAGCTGATGCATTCCCAGCAGGCTCTCGGCAATGGCGGCTTGTTCGGCACGGGTGTTGGCATGGGCATGCAAAAGCTCGGCTACCTGCCCGAAGCGCATAAGGACGTGGTTTTCTCCGTGATTGGCGAGGAATTCGGATTTGTGGGGACTTGCATCGTGATGATTCTGTTTGCAACCTTGTTCTGGCAGGGCTTCAATGTCGCGAGGGATTCTTCTTCGCGCTTTGGCAAGTACATGGCCGTCGCGATTACGTTCTCGCTGTTCTGTAACTTTATGATTCATACCTGTGTATGCACGGGACTTTTCCCGACGACAGGACAGCCGCTGCCGTTCCTCAGTTTTGGCGGAACGAACTTGATTTTCTCTTCGGCGATGATCGGCGTCATGCTGAACATTTCCAAGCCGACTTCGGGGCGTACGATTCGTGAACCGTTCATGAACAATACGGTATCCCTGAACATCAACTTTATGAAAAAACCTGACTATGCAAGGAGAGGCGCATGAAAAAGTTCCTTTTTGTATGTGGTGGCACCGGAGGTCATATTTTCCCGGCCGTGGCGATTGCGGAAAGCCTCAAGAAGATGGGCGTAGAAGACATCGTTTTCGCGGGCCGCAAGGACTCTATGGAGGAACGTTTGGTTTCGAAGAACTGGCCGTATGAATTCATTACGGCGGTTCCGCTGCATCGCGGACCGTTCCTCAAGAACCTGACTCTGCCTTTCAACCTGAGCAAGTCCCTTGTCCGCGCGAAGAGCGTCATCAAGAAGGTGAAGCCGGATGTCGTCGTGGCGACGGGTGGCTACGTGTCGCTCCCCATTGTGCTGGCTGCCGGTAGCCTCGGCTTGCCTGTCTATCTGCAGGAACAGAACGCCGTCGCGGGCATTGCGAACAAGGTGGGTGCCCGTTATGCGAAGACGATCTTTGTGACCTCCGAAGAGGCTGCGAAGGGTTTCCCCATCGAAAAGACCCGCATCCTCGGCAACCCGGTCCGTGAACTGCCCAACGCAAACGACTTGCCGCGTCCGGTCGAGTTCCGCGAAGGGAAAAAGGCCGTGTTCATCGTGGGCGGTTCCCAAGGTGCCGTGGGCATCAACACCAAGATTGAAGAAAGCATCGAGAAGATTACAGCAAATGGCGATGTGTCCGTCGTCTGGCAGGTGGGCGTGAAGAACGTCGACGATATCAACCGCCGTCTGGGCATTTTGCCGAACGTGGCCGTTCGCGGATTCCTCGACAATATCTATGCCTACATGAAGCATGCCGATTTGATTATCAGCCGTGCGGGTGCATCGGCGTTGGCCGAGATTCTCGCCTTCGGCAAGCCTTCCATTTTGTTGCCTTATCCGCATGCGACGGCGAACCACCAGGAATTCAATGCCCGTGTGGTCGAGAAGGCGGGTGCCTGCCTCGTGGAACTGGACAGCGAGCCGAATGACTTGTGGAACAAGGTCGAGGGGCTTTTGTTCGATGATTCCAAGCTTGCGAAAATGGCTACGGCTGCGAAGAGCCTCGGGATGCCCGATGCTGCCGACCAGATTGCGAAAATTATTTTGGACAAGGAGAGCTTATAATGCCGATTATGTACAGCAAGCGTGTCCGTCGCCTGCATTTTGTGGGTATCGGTGGTGCCGGTATGTCGGGCATTGCCGAGGTCGTCAAGGAAAACGGCTTCGAGGTCACTGGCTCCGACATGGGCGAGGGCCAGGTCATCGATTACCTGAAGGGCCTGGGCATCAGCATTGCTCCTAAGCACGAAGCGAAAAACGTGGAAAACGCCGATTTGGTGGTGTATTCTTCTGCGATTCCTTACGACAACGTGGAACTGGTCGAAGCGCGCAACCGCCGCATCCCCATTATCCGCCGCGCCGAAATGCTCGGTGAACTGATGCGCCTCAAGTACACGCTCGCCATCGCCGGTACGCATGGCAAGACGACGACCACTTCCATCGTGGGCCAGATTTGGGAAGAGGCCAAGCGCGACCCGACGATTATCGTGGGCGGCGTGGTGAAGGGCAAGGGCAGCGGCGCCAAGGTGGGCCGCGGTGATTACCTGATTGCCGAAAGCGACGAGTTCGACCGCAGCTTCCTTTCGATGATGCCGAGTTCCGCCATCATCACCAACATCGATTCGGACCATTTGGATACCTATGGCAACATCGAGGAAATCAAGGCCGCTTTCGTGGAATTTGCGAACAAGGTGCCGTTCTATGGCCAGGTGATTGTCTGCCTCGACGACCCGAACGTGCAGCAGATTCTCTCCAAGCTCAAGAAGCCCGTGATTACCTACGGTTTCACGCGCCAGGCCAAGTACCGTATCGACAACCTGCATTTTGAACATGGTTATCCGCATTTCGAGATTTTTAACGACGGCGTGAGCCTGGGGCAGTTCCAGCTGAAGATCCCGGGACGCCACAATGTTTTGAATGCGACGGCGGCTATCGCCCTTGCGGTCGAAGAAGGTATTGATATCGAGATTGCCCGTCACGCTGCCGCCGCCTTTGAAGGCGTCAAGCGTCGCTTTGAATTTATCGGCGAAAAGAACGGCGTCATGGTGTTCGACGACTATGCCCACCATCCGACAGAAGCCACAGCGACGCTTCTAGGATTCCGCGAGGCGTTCCCGGACAAGCGCGTGATTGTCGCTTTCCAGCCGCATCTGTTCACGCGTACCCGCGACCAGCACGAATCCTTCGGCAGCGCTTTTGCCAACTGTGATGTGCTCTTGGTTACCGACATTTATCCGTCCCGCGAAAAGCCTATCGAGGGCATTACCGGTGCACTCGTTGCCGACAGCGCGACCGTCCGCGGCCATCGCGACGCCCGCTTCGTGGGTGACCAGATGAACCTGCTTCCGATTCTCAAGAAGGAACTTCGCCCGAACGACGTGGTGGTCCTCATGGGTGCCGGTAACGTCTGGAAACTCGGTACGAAGATTCTGGAGGAATGTATTTGAACCAGAACAAGACGACATTTCTAGGCCGTCGAATCGGCTTGAACGAGGAACAGCGCAAGCGCGCCCGGGCGAAGAAGATGAAGTCCGGCGTGGGCCATGCCTGCTCCTGGTTTAAGCGTCGTGGCTGGATTTTCTGTCTGTTGCTCTTGGCTCTGGGTGCAACGCTCTGGCATTTCCGTTTTTATGTGCAGCATTTCAACCCGCTCGAATTCCGTTACCTGCAGTATGTTGAGATCGATGGTAACCGCATGCTGACATGGGAAGACATCATGCAGGGAGCCCAGGTGGAAACGGGCATGCCGATGTCCGAGTTGAACGCGGACTCCGTGAAGGCTGCCTTGCTTCAGATTCCGCTGATTCATTCTGCCGAGGTCGAAAAGCGTTTCCCCTCGTTCTTGAAGATTCACGTGCAGGAAGCGACCCCCGTGGCGTCTGTGATCGAAGAAGGGAAGGCGACGGTTTATACCGAACGCGGACTCGTGCTCCCGATGGCGCTCACGCTGGCGTTGCATCTGCCGATTGTCGCGCCCGAGTCGATGGACAAGATTGCCTCGGTCACGGAATTCCTCGCTGCGATGCGGAAAAGTGCGCCGCTGCTTTACGGCAAGGTTTCGCAAGTGGCTTGGGACGAGACGGACTCCGCGATGGAAGTGTTCTTTAGCGATGCAGCCTACCGGACTCTGTTTCCGGCGACGGGATGGAATGACGGTCTGTTTATGTTGTACGATTCGCTCCGGAAGGGATTTTCTGGGGACTTGCGCTGCGCTGGCGAGGTCGACATGCGATTTGAAGGCTTTGCCTATATAAGGGATTTTGATAAGAGGTGTGTCAATGGATGACAACAAACAAAACATGATCAAGAAGGACGATTACATATTCGGCCTTGATATCGGAACTTCGAAGATAAACCTCTTCGTGGGGGCTATCGAAGGCAATTCCGTCCGTGTCCTGGAATGCGGGGACTTCCCGCTGGCCAATCCAGATGCGTTTGACTCGGTGGTCGAAACGCTTGGGAAGGCAGTCCACATGCTTGAATCATCGACAAGCATTGACGTTCACGACGTCTACGTGGGTATCGCAGGCAAGCATGTCTCCTCGATAAACTATAAGGGGCTGGTGACGCTCCCGACAAGCGAAGTCCGCGATGTGGACATCGAGGCGGTGGTCAAGCAGGCGAGTACCGTACCGTCTTCCGCAGGGCAGATAATCCACGTGTTCCCGGGCGATTTCACGCTCGACGAGGAACGGGGCATCAAGAATCCGAAGGGCAAGACGGGATGCCGCCTCGGTGTGGACGTACAGGTGGTCACCTCTCGCCAGAACGCCCTCATGGACATTACCAAGTGCGTAGAATCCGCAGGCCTTTCCATTGCCGACTTCGTGCTGGAACCCCTTGCGGCGGCAAGCGCCGTGCTGACCGACGACGAAAGGGAACTCGGTGTCGCGCTGATTGACTTCGGTGCGGGTTCTGCCGACATTGCCGTGTTCGTTGGAGATTCTGTGCGCTACACGGCCTCGCTCGATCTCGCGGGCAACACCGTCACGAGCGACATTAGCAAGTGCCTCAAGGTGCCTATATCGTTGGCCAAGGCCGAAGAAATCAAGAAGAAGTATGGTACGTGCAAGATTAGCAACCTCATCGAGGATGAGATGTTCCCGGTGCCGGCTGTGGGCGGACGCGGCGACGTGCAGTGCTCCCGCAAGCTCCTTGCAAACGTCATCACTGCACGTGTCAAGGAAATTTTCAAGATGCTCGCTAAGGACCTCCAGAAACGCCAGCTGGACGTGCTTATCAATGGCGGAATCGTCCTTACGGGTGGCTGCTGCGCCCTCGAAGGGATTGACGCTGTCGCCGAGCAGGCTTTCGGTAAACCCGTGCGCATCGGTCACCCGACCGGCATGAGCGGGATCCAGGACGCTTTCCAGAAGCCGTCGTATGCAACGGGCATTGGCCTCTTGTACTACGCGGCCAAGCAACATCGCGAAAACAAGAAGCGCGAAACGGGTACGCAGATTTCTGTATCCGTCAAGAAAGGCTTGCAGCGCTTCAAGGATTTCGTGAAAACGTATTTCTAACAACAACCAACCACTCACATCAGGGAGAAATAATCAATGAGTGAAATGAACAACCTCGACTTCGAGACAAGGTCCCGCATAGCGGTGGACGAAACAGATACAAACAATGCCAAGGTGAAGGTGTTTGGCGTCGGCGGTGCCGGCGGCAATACCGTGAATCGCATGGTCAAGATGAATATTGAGGGCGTGGAATACTATGCCGTCAATACGGATGCGAAGGCTCTCGACCTGAGCAGCGCTGACCACAAGATCGCCATCGGGCAGAAAACCACCAAGACCCTCGGCGCGGGCATGAAGCCCGAAATCGGTCGCAAGGCCGCCGAAGAGAACATGGAAGACCTGAAGGAAGCCATGAAGGGCGCCGACATGATCTTCATCACCGCCGGTATGGGCGGTGGTACAGGTACGGGTGCATCTCCGGTCGTGGGCGCGATTGCCCGTGAACTCGGCATCCTCACCGTGGCCGTTGTCACGAAGCCCTTCGGCTTCGAAGGCAAGCGCCGCGGACAGCTCGCTGCCGACGGTATCAAGGAACTCCGCGCCAATGTCGACACCATGATCGTCGTCGACAACAAGAAGATTCTCGGCGTCGTGCAGAGCACCGACAAGAACCTGACTCTCGATGGCGCCTTCAAGCTCACTGACGAAATTCTCGGCAACGCCGTGCGCAGCATCTGCGACATCATGTTCCGTCACGGCCTCATCCACGTCGACTTCGCCGACATCAAGACCGTCATGCAGAACGGCGGCAGCGCCCTGATGGGCACCGGCATCGCCGAAGGCGAAGGCCGCGGCGTCAAGGCCACCGACCTCGCCCTTTCTTCTCCGCTCCTCGAAGACATCAACGTCGATGGCGCCACGGGCGTGCTCGTGAACGTCTCCCACGGCGAAAACTTCTCGATGCTCGAATACGAAGAGGCCATGGAACACATCCACGAAGCCGTGAGCGACAGGAACGACCCGAACATCATCATCGGCGACATCCTGCTCCCGGAACTCGGCGACAAGGTTTGCATCACCATCATCGCTACGGGCTGCGGCGGCTCCAACAAGGAAATCGCCCAGCAGCAGGCCGCTACGGTCAACGCCCTGAGGGCTTCCGCCGCTGCCGCCACCATGGCATCGCCGATCATGCAGAATTATACCGCTCCTGCTGCGGCTCCTGTCCAGCAGCCGATGGCCGCCCAGCCGGCTCCTGTCCAGCCTGTTGCCGCTCAGCCTGTCGTGCAGGAACAGCCCGCCGTTAGCGCCCGCCCGGTCCCCGCGACCCCGCGCCCGACGGACATGAACTTCGTTGCGCTCGCCCATGCGACTCAGCCGCTTCCGAGAGTCTTCCCGGATGCCAACACGGTCGAAATGCCGACGCTGACTTCTGCCGTTGCCGAATCGGCTTATTCGCAGCCCAGCTTCGACGCGACCCGTTCCGCCGAAGAAGAACTCGTGCTGAGCCCCGTCGACCCGATGACGGCTACCGCCGTTGCCGAAGAGGAAATCCCGAGCGCAAGCGAGACGGATCCTCTCGGACAGTCCGGTATCCTGAATACGGCTGGCCTGCAGGCTCCTGCTTACACGCGCACGATGTCCTCGGAAGGTTCTTCCAGGGCTTCCGACAACCAGGAAGCCGATCCGTTCAAGGATAGCGGCGTAGACTACAGTCTGCCCGCCTGGTGCCGCATGAACATGAATTCCGATGCCTTCTAGACATCGGCAAAAAAATCATCACGTCCTGTGAATTGACAAGACGATACTGATCCGTCGGTATCGCCCTAGGATATCACACACACAAGGATGCGTGAGTGCGCATCCTCCACAACACAAGGGATCGTCTGGGTACTCCCTGCCTGGGCGGTCCTTTTTCGTGTATTAGAACGGGCTCTTGCCCTCTTTTTTTTACAAACATCTCGGTTATTGCTAGATTAGCGGTATGCTGAAATTGCGTCACGTCTTTCCCTTCCTTGCTTTTTTTGCGGTAGCCGCCTTGGCCGCCGCGCCGGATTCGGTTGTTTCGCAGGCTGCGGACTCCGCGCCGCACAAGGGCTATTTCCAGATCGGGACGGATTTCAACTTCGGCCTGAACGGCGGACCTACCGACCCGACGTTCGCCGTGGATACCGTCGAGACCTACGGGGTCAATTGGCGCGGGCTCCGCATCCCGCTGGAGACGGCCCGCAGTTACGAGGACCACGTGGAACCGTTCTTTTTGCTCAGCTTCCGGGCGGGCTACGGGAATTTCCACTTTTTGATGGAGGCCCCGCTGCGCAAGGATATCGAGGCGTGGTACGATTCCGACCTCAAGACAAACTTTACTTACAAGCCGAGCGAACTCGACATTGCCGTCCCCATCAACGCCTATGCGAAATGGAACAACGATGTCGGTTACGTCCAGTTGGGCCGATTCAGCCCTGACGATTTGAAGGTTTCCCCGAACGATCTTGCCTTGGGTGGCGCGCCTTATCATGACGCGCTCCTCTGGAAGTTCGAACCGAGCATTTTCCGCTACGATTTTATGGTGAGTTCGCTGAATGCCTGGCTCTTTGGCGACGTGTTGGACCCGGCGACAGGCTGCCCACCCGAAGGGACCGAGGCCTACGAACAAAAGTGTACCCCGCCGAACAAGCAGGCGAGCAACCAGCGCAACCGCAAGTACAACGAGAACGTGAAGAACCTCGTTTACCACCGTATCGGTGTAGAGACGAAGCATTTCTGGACCTACGTCATCGAAGAGAGCATGGTGGGCGGCAAGGATCTGGAATTCCGTTCGCTCAACCCGTTCATGTTCCTGCATAACAACTTCGGCGGCGGTTATACCAAGGCGGTGACGACGTTCGAATTGGGGCTTACTCCTGTGCAGGGCGCAAAGTTCTATGGACAAGTGAACCTGGAAGACATTAACAGCCCCGTGGGCGAGGATGACGACAAGGGCACGAACCGCAGCATGTTGAGCTACATGGCCGGTTATTACCACGAAGTCTCGACGTACCGTTACGGAACGTTCTCGTGGCGATTCGACGTGGTGCGTACCGACCCCGTGCATAACAACGGGCGCCTGCCGCTTCTTGAATACTCCAGCCGCCGCCTTTACCGCAGCAACTACCGCGAGCAGAACGACCCCGACTACGCCGACATGTATTTTGTGGACTATCCCATCGGCTACCGTCGCGGTTCCGACGCGCTGGACCTCTGGCTTGACCTTGGCTGGAAATGGGGACGCCATTCCGCAAGGCTCGAACTGGCCTGGCTGCGTCAGGGCGACAACGAACTTTACACGAGCTACGACCGTGCCGTGGCGACCGAATCTTCTCCGTCGCGGCGAGAAGAGGCCCAATATATATTGGATGCCCTGTACCAGATGCAATACAACAGCAATTTCTCCTTCTACCTGGGGGGAGGGGTGCGCCGTTACGACAACCTGGCACATATAGTAGGCAAGGAAGGTGTCGACGGCTGGCTGCGCCTGGGCGTCAAGATGACCTTCAATCCTGTAGATACGAAGTTCTAAAAACAGTCCCTTTTATGCCTGTGATTGCGTAACTTATTGTTCCTCATAGGGTTGGGAATACACAGATTTTTCTGTAAATTTTCCTTTTCTTATTACGGTACACCCCAATATCTTGTATATTTAACTACGTCCCCTACACAAGATATAGTTTTTTTAGTAAAATTGTACTGTATTTTTTTCGAGAAGGAGTCTAGGTATGTTTGAAATCGGAACCCCGCTCAGTACAACTGCTACCAAGGTGCTTTTCTGTGGCGCCGGCGAACTGGGCAAGGAAGTCATCATCGAGATGATGCGACTGGGGGTGGAGGTCGTGGCTGTCGATCGCTACGCCAACGCTCCGGGCATGCAGGTTGCCCACCGTTCTTATGTTATCAACATGCTCGACGGCCTGGCCCTTCGCGAGGTGATTGAGCGCGAGAAGCCAGACTATATTGTTCCCGAGGTCGAGGCGATTGCGACCGACACGCTCGTGGAACTCGAGAAGGAAGGCTTCAACGTCATTCCGACAGCCAAGGCGACCAAGCTCACCATGAACCGCGAAGGCATCCGCCGCCTCGCTGCCGAGGAACTGGGCCTCAAGACGAGCCCGTACCGTTTTGCAGACAACTTTGAAGAATTCAAGAGCGCCGTGAAGGAAATCGGCATCCCGTGCGTCGTGAAGCCGGTGATGAGTTCTTCCGGTCACGGCCAGAGCGTCATCAAGACGGAAGCCGATATCGAAAATTCGTGGAACATTTCCCAGACGGGTGGCCGCACGGGCCAGGCGAGCCGCGTGATTGTCGAGGGCTTCGTGCCGTTCGACTACGAGATTACGCTCCTCACTGTGCGCCATGTGGGTGGCACTAGCTTCCTCGAACCGGTCGGTCACCACCAGGTGGGCGGTGACTACCAGGAATCCTGGCAGCCACAGCCGATGAAGCCCGAACTTCTCGAAAAAGCGAAGGACATTGCGAAAAAGGTGACGGACGCCCTGGGCGGCCGCGGCATCTTTGGCGTGGAACTGTTCGTCTGCAAGGACGACGTGCTGTTCAGCGAGGTTTCCCCGCGCCCGCACGATACCGGCATGGTGACGTTGATCAGTCAGGACCTTTCGGAGTTCGCGCTCCATGCGCGTGCCGTTCTCGGCCTGCCGATTCCGAACATCGCCTTCCACGGCCCGAGCGCTTCCAAGGCCATTGTCGTCGAGGGTGAATCTGACCACGTGCAGTTTGGCAACCTGGGCGAAGTTCTCGCCGAGCCGGACACGAACATCCGCTTGTTCGGCAAACCGCAACTCAATGGGCACCGCCGTATGGGCGTGCTCCTTGCGCGCCGCGATACCGTAGAAGAAGCAAAGGCTGCGGTCATGGCCATGCGCGAAAAGGTTCAGGTTAAACTTTAATAGGATTTTCTAAGAGGTGAAAATGAGTAATTCAGAAGGTAACAGCGTTGCTTGGCGCGGATTCAAGGGTGAATCCTGGCGCGACAGCGTAAACGTCCGTGACTTTATTCAGGACAACTACACTCCCTACGAAGGGGATGGCTCTTTCCTCGCTCCGGCGACGGAACGCACAAATAAAATCATGGACAAGGTCCGCGACCTCCTGAAGCAGGAACGCGAAAAGGTTGTTCTTGATATTTCTACCGAGGTGGGTACGTCCATCCTCGCTCACGCTCCGGGCTATATCGACAAGTCCCTCGAAAAGATTGTCGGTTTGCAGACGGATGCTCCGCTCAAGCGCGCGATTGCCCCGAACGGCGGCCTCCGCATGGTGCAGAACAGCCTGGACGCCTACAACTACAAGATGGACCCGAAGATTGCGGAAATCTATTCCAGCTACCGCAAGACCCACAACCAGGGTGTTTTCGACGTCTATTCCCCCGAAATTCGCGCATGCCGCAAGTCCCACGTGATTACGGGCCTTCCGGATGCCTACGGCCGTGGCCGCATCATCGGTGACTACCGCCGCATCGCGCTTTACGGCGTGAACTTCCTCATCCAGCAGAAGCAGAAGGAAAAGGACGAACTCAACGACGTGGAATTCACCGAAGAGGTCATCCGCCTCCGCGAAGAACTTTCCGAACAGCTGAACGCCCTCGGTGAACTGGTGCAGATGGCCAAGAATTACGGTTTCGACGTTTCCCGCCCGGCCGAGACCGCACAGGAAGCCGTGCAGTGGACCTACTTTGGCTACCTCGCCACCGTGAAGGAACAGAACGGTGCTGCCATGTCGTTCGGCCGTACCTCCACGTTCCTCGACATCTATATCGCCCGTGACCTCGCCGAAGGCAAGATTACCGAAAGCGAAGCCCAGGAACTCATCGACGATCTCGTCATCAAGCTGCGCCTGGTGCGCTTCCTCCGCACGCCGGAATACGATGCCCTGTTCAGCGGCGACCCGACGTGGGTGACGGAATCTCTCGGCGGTATCGGTCTCGACGGCCGCCCAATGGTGACCAAGAACAGCTTCCGCTTCTTGCATACGCTTTATAACCTGGGAACCGCTCCGGAGCCGAACCTGACCGTGCTCTGGTCCGAAAAGCTGCCGGTCGCCTGGAAGCGCTTCTGCGCGAAGACTTCCATCGAGACGAGTGCCATCCAGTACGAATCCGACGACCTGATGCGCCCGAAGTGGGGCGACGACTACGCTATCGCCTGCTGCGTGTCGGCCATGCGCGTCGGCAAGCAGATGCAGTTCTTCGGCGCCCGTGCAAACCTCGCGAAGACGCTCCTTTACGCCATCAACGGCGGTGTCGACGAAATCAGCCAGGCCAAGGTGGCCCCGGGTTTCGAACCCATCAAGGACGAAGTCCTGAATTACGATACCGTGATGGAAAAATTCGACGCCATGATGGAATGGCTCGCCAAGACCTACGTGAAGGCGCTGAACATCATCCATTACATGCACGACAAGTATTACTACGAACGCATCGAGATGGCCCTGCACGACCGCGACATCTACCGCACGATGGCTTGTGGCATTGCCGGCCTCTCCGTGGCGGCGGACTCCCTGAGCGCTATCAAGTATGCCAAAGTGACGCCGATCCGTAACGAGAACGGCGTCGCCGTGGACTTCAAGGTGGAAGGCGACTTCCCGAAGTACGGCAACAACGACGACCGCGCTGACAGCATCGCGAAGGACTTGGTCGACCGCTTCATGGGCAAACTCAAGAAGCAGAAGACCTACCGCAACAGCGTCCCGACGCAGTCCGTGCTCACGATTACGAGCAACGTTGTCTACGGCAAGAACACGGGCAACACGCCGGACGGCCGCCGTGCGGGCGAACCTTTCGCCCCGGGTGCGAACCCGATGAACGGCCGCGACGTGAGCGGCTTTGTCGCTGCGGGCGCCTCCGTGGCCAAGATTGACTACGATTCCTCCCTCGACGGTATTTCCTGGACGGCAACGGCAACGCCGGAAGCTCTGGGCAACAATCTCGAGGACCGCATCACGAACCTCGCGAACTGCCTCGACGGCTTTGTCCACGCCACGGGTTACCACGTGAACGTGAACGTGCTGCACCGCGAAATGCTCGTCGACGCGATGGAACATCCCGAGAAGTACCCGACGCTCACCATCCGCGTGTCCGGCTATGCAGTGAACTTCGTGAAGCTCACTCGCGAACAGCAGATGGACGTCATCAACCGTACGTTCCATAGCAAGATGGCATAACGTCGTTCGTCCTGATTTCGGTTAGGATAAAAGGCCCGGATTAATAATCCGGGTCTTTTTGCTTGTTGACAATATTCCGTGAATGCTTTTGCTGCTTGCTAGCTTGCAAGTGCCGTGCTGTAGTAGGCTTCCAGTTCCTCGCGGCAGCTGATGAAGTACGGCTTGAGTCCCGGGTCGAAGTGCGTGCCCATGGAATTGATGATGATCTCGTAGGCGTCCTCGCAGGAAATCTTTTCTTTGTAGCAGCGCTGGCTCACCAGGGCGTCGTACACGTCGGCGATGGCCATGATGCGCGCTTCCAGCGGGATTTCTGTGCCTTTGAGATGTTTCGGGTAGCCGTCGCCGTTCCAGAGTTCGTGATGGTAGTTCGCAATGTTCTTCGCAATGGTCACGAGTTCCGGGTCCTCGATTCCCTGTAAAAGGTTTTCCACGATGGCCGCACCCTTTTCGGCGTGGGTCTTCATGATGGAGTATTCTTCGCTGGTGAACTTGCCCGGCTTGCGCAGGATCATATCGTCGACCGCAATCTTGCCGAGGTCGTGCATCGGGGCCGCCTTGACGACGGCGCGGCAGAACTTGTTGCTCAGGCCCAAACTCTTGTCCTTGCGCATCTCGGAAATGAGGATACGGATGACCTGGCTCGTACGCTTGATATGGCCACCCGTGTTGCTGTCGCGGTTCTCGACCATGTTCGCCATGCCCACGATCATCTGCTCCTGCATCGCGTGGATATGCGAGTCCTTGTCCTGCACGTCGTTTACGAGTTCGCTGTTGTATTTGTCGAGGAACTTGATGTAACGCTGCATCTTCGTGTCGTCCTCGATGCGCATCATGTAGCCGCAGTCGCTGTTGCCGTGGAAAAGGTGCTTGATGAGGCACTTGTAGTGGTTGTTCCCGAGCTGGAAATACGTAATCTTGCTCATGTCGCTGGGATGGAACTGATCGATGAGCTTGGAGAAGGTCTTTTCCGTCTCGCTCTTGTTGTCGAGGGGGTGGTCTACCTGGAAGTCCTTCATTTGCGGGAAGTAGTTGAGCGCGATGTCGTTGCAGCCGATGTAGCGCTTGCTCTTGGTGAAGGTGACGTAGGCGCTGGTGTTTGTCTGCACGAGGGAATTCAGGATGGTTGTCTCGATGTCGTATTTTCCCATGCGGTGCACCAGGATGAGCAGAATGTATTCGTCGACCAGGAATACGCCGGGCATCACGATATTTTCAACGCCCATTTTCTTGGATATGGCGAAAGACGCGAGCGTAATGGCTCCGATGACGGCCAAGCTGCAAAGGCTGTGGAACGATACATTTTTCTTGTGGAACAGCGAGAACAGGATGATGCACAGGTAGGTCGCTCCGTAACCGATGAGTTGAAGGCAGAACAGGATGTATCCTGGGCCGAACTCCGCTTGGATTTTGCTGATTCCGTTGACCGTGACCAGTTCGGCGTTGCTGTAGAAAATGTTCGAGTAGCCGCTGGTAATGGCGAGCAGGTAGATGATGCCGCTAATGGAAAACAGGAGCATGCGCAGGGCGTTCGAAATCTTGAGATGGCATAGATTCACCAGCGCCATGAACAGGAATATCGGCAGGTAGGCTCCCCCGACAAATACAATCTTGTTGGCGAGCAGCGCTTCGTGCAAATTTGTCGACAATGCCTGGAAAAGAAAACCGAAGTTGGTTATCATGATGGCGTAGAATGTCGACGGGTAAAATGAGTTAACGCTCTTGGGCTGGACACGCATCAGGATAATCGTGTTTAGCAAAGACAAGGCAACAGCGAATTCAATATAGATGATCAGCGGATTTGTCAATTTTCTATCCCTTTACACCTTTATGGGGTACATTTTGAATCTATATATAATATTCCAAAGTGTAACGACTTTTTTACAAAAGTACGAAAAAAATAGGAAAAAAGGGATAAAATGCTAATTTTCGCAGAAAAACGGCATTTTTAGGCGCAGACGACTTTGCCCAGAGCGACCATTGCCGCCGTGCGGGCGCGGAGCCTCGTCTTGCCGAGGCCGAGCAGGCGAGTCCTGTTTCCCAGGGCCTTGATCATGTCGATTTCGCGGGGGGAGAAACCGCCTTCCGGGCCGATGAGCAGGGTCGTCTCGTCCTTGATTTCCCCGGGGAGGGGGGAACCGTTCTCGTCGCAGAGGATGATGTCGCCTTTGTAGCCGCCGAGCCACTCGTCGAGCGTTATGGGACCCACGATTTGCGTGAGCCAGGGCTTCTTGGACTGCTTCAGGCTGACCAGGCTCTTCAATTCCGCCCTGTGGACGGTCTTGTGGAGGTCGGAATTCTTGGGTTCCTGCGAAAAGTCTGTGCGGAGGAAAATGATTTTGTCAGTTTCTGTCTGTGCCGCATGGAAAACCACCTCTTCCAGCGCGTCGTCCTTGAGGCAGGCGATGCCTAGCGATACCTTGGGACGCGCATCCGATGCCGTGACGATTTCAGCTACCTCCACTTCGCATGCCTTGGGGTCGGCGCGGACGATGGTTGCGTCGGCGAAATGCCCGAGCCCGTCGCAGAGTTGCAACGTGTCGCCTTCGGCGGCGCGGCACACGCGGACGGCATGGCTGCTTTCGTTCTCGTCGAGCGTGTTGCGGCCGACTGCGATGGGGGAAAGGTAAAAATGGCTATCGGGGGACTTCATGCCCCTAAGGTAGAAAACTTTATGGTCCTAAATCTTGAAATTATCTATTTTTTTCACATGTTGCACAAACCCGTTAAGACTGTCGTTTTTGATTTGGACGGAACGCTCTACTTGAGCGGGCGTCCATATCCCGGAGCGGTAGAGACGGTTTGTCGCGTGGCCCAGTCGGTGCCCGTTTATTACTTGAGCAACAACACCAGCAAGTCCCCCGTATTTTACGAGAATCGCCTGAACTGCATGGGACTCCCGTTGCGCGACGGGGCTATCATTTCGGCACTGTACCTCTCGCTGGATGCCATCCATGCGAAGGGCATAAAGAATGTGTTCTTCTTTGCGAACCCGGAAGTCTTCGAGTGGTTCGCTGCCCAGGATCCGTCGTTAAACCTGAACCCCTCCGTTGAGGAAACCGAGCTGGTCCTGGTCGCCTACCACAATTCTTTTGACTACCGCGAACTTTGCGAGCTTTCTTTCAGGGTGCAGCGTGGCGTGCCTTTTTGGGTGACGCATTCGGACTTTGTCTGTCCCGATGAGAAGGGACCTGTTCCGGATATTGGGAGCTTCATGGCGCTGCTCAAGGCGGCCTATGGCAAGGAACCCGAACGCTGCTTTGGCAAGCCGAATCCGGCCATGCTTGCTGGAGTGCTGCAACACTATGAACCGGAAGAGGTCCTCTTTGTCGGGGACCGCCTCTATACAGATTTTGAATTGGCCAAGCGCGCCGGCTGCCGTTTCGTGCTGCCGCTGTGCGGCGAGACCAAGCGTGCCGATGTCGACGCCCTCGAGCAAAAGCCCGAGTTTGTCGTGGATAACGTGAGCGAAATCGATTTCGACGCCTTCTTTAAAGGGAAAATTTAACAACCATTTATGCCGAGGAGCTACCGATGAAAACTACTTTAAAACTATTGTCCATTTCGGTTGTTGCTGCCGGGATGATGACCCTTTCCGGCTGCGGGGATGATTCCCCGACGCATATCGAATTCGACGAGAATTTCGAAATGGTGCTGAGCAAGGCTTCTTACTATTATCATCCCAAGGATTCCTTGCTGGTGATTACGCCCCCGGAATGCAAGGCGAGCACGCTCGGCTATGTCGTGTGGAACAAGGAAGGTGAAGAACCCGACTCGATGAAAGCCTACCGCAATGGCGACATTGCATCGATTCGCCCCCTGCGCGAATACGAATGGAGCAAGTACGAGTACAACGGCAAGTCTTTCCCCGCTGGAATCTGGTACGAGCCCAAGGCCGTGGACCAGAATATCATGAATGCCAAGCGTTTCCTCAAGAGTGGTGTCGTCGAAGAAGTTTTCCGCTACGAAGGAAAGTGCTTCGCCTCGTCGCTGCTGCACCAGTTGATGAAAAAGAACCAGTCCATTGTGCAGGCCGACTCCGCCTTGGCCAAGTTCTACATAATGTTCCAGCCCGAAGGCGAAAAACATTTTGATGCGAAGGAAATGCTTGATGACCTGCGCGCTCCCAAGTGCAACAAGTTGACCATGTACAGTGGGGATGTCTCCATCGGCATGAACAACTTTACCAAGAACTCGGGAACCGTTACGCTGGGTTTCGGCAAGCAGACCTGCAACATCAAGTTCAAGCTCCGCAGCGCCTACGACAAGGCTGATTGCGAAGCCGCGTTCGGTGATTTCAAGGATGACAAGAATGCTGAGCGCACGTTCAATTTCGACAACTATTCCGAGTGGGTAGATTACGATATCTACTGTATCAAGAGACTCGTGCTCAACATGCAGGAAGAAAAGAAAATCCTCCCCAGGAAGCAGGCTGGCGAAAACGACGATGCTGTTGCAGACGAACTTGCTCGTTCGGCGGTCCGCGCTGTGCTGAGCGGCATGAGGGCTGAATAAATAAGTCCAAAAAAGGAACCGCTCCCAGAATTGAGAAGCGGTTCCGAATGTTTGAAAAAGTTTTTAAAAGGTGTCCAGGAAAATGACTTTCCTGGCGCTTATTTTTTTGCGAGGACCTTCGCCTTCACGATGAGTCCTGCGGCCAGTGCCACGAGGAGGAGTGCGAAGACGAGGCTCACCTTGAGGCAGGCGTGGAACGGAACGCTGCGGTATTCCATGCGCACTTCGGAATTGCCTTCAGGAATTTCTACGGCGCGGAGCGTGCCGAACGCCTTGTAGACCTTGGCTTCCTTGCCGTTCACGTAGGCCTTCCAGTAGGGGTGGTAGTTGCCCGCGACGACCATGAAACCCTTGCGGCTGGCGTTGACCTTGAACACCTGCGTATCCATCTTGGGACTTTCGACCAGCTTGGCCGAACCCTGGATGGGGCCTTCCGCCGCGACGCTCCCCTTGCCGTCGAATTCGGGCTTCTCGGAGAGGATGACCTTTTCGCGGTAGAAGAACTTGCCGGCTTCGTCGGCAAAGGCGGGAGCGTCCGGTTCCGTCGTAGCGACGGAACTGTCCGTGGCCGCGCTGTCCGCGGGCATGGACGCGGCGGCTTCGTCAGCGTTTTCAGCCGGCTGCTCCGTTTTGGCCTTGGGCTTGCGGATGGATGCCTGGGTCTGCAATGTCTTGATGGCTTCCTCGTCGCTCATCGTGACGGCTTCGCCGTAGAGGTATGCTTCGCCCATCGCCGTTGCAATCGGCATGTACGAAGTTCCCTGACGGGTATCGAAGACGATGGCCGCGATGTTCATGAGGTCGAGGAACGGGTGCGGCGCCGTGGGGTCGTTGATGTTCATCAGGTAGTTCGAGTTGCCCTGCCCGCCACGGAAGGCGCGGTAGCTCGCGAGCTCGTTGTCGTGGAACCCGTCGGCGTTACGCATGTGGTATTGCGGGAAGGCGTTGCCGCTTAATGCCTTGCTACGCGAAAGCGAAAGGACGCGTGGCGTGTTGAGCGAGTCGGCTCGGTACGGCGCCTTGAGTGCCTTGACGACTCCGTTGTCCGGTTGCAGGTATTCGTTTGCCTGGACATTCTGTATGAACGCACCGTCGATGAAGAACAGTTCGATGCCCGCGGCGATGGCGAGGACGGCTGCCTTGGCTGGCGTCGGGCCCTTCCATTTGGTGAGTGCCCACGTGACACCGATGATGACGAGAATCAGGATGAACCCAGGAATCACCTTGCCTGCGGTCATGTTCATCACGGTCTCGTTCAGCGGCTTGAAGTACGGCGCCGTGACAGGATCGTTCAGCAGGTTCTGGGCGCTCATCATGAACACGCCGATGATGGCGAATCCGACGAGGATGCAGGCCTGGACGGCGCGGTGCGTGCCCGGGAGCCCCGACTTGAACGCGGCGGTGAAGTTCGCAAAGGAGAAAGCCTTGCCCTGGTCGTCGAGACTCATGACGCCGAGGCATGCGAATGCGTAGACGAGGAGCACGGCGAAGCCCACCGGGCCGATGAAGGTTGTCCAGTAGAAGCGGGCGATTACGGCGAGCGTGAGGAGGACGATGTACATGACCGTCCCGTGCAGGAGCGCCTTGCGGTCGGTGGCGGATTTTTCGTCGTCGCCGGCGAGCGCCTTGACGACCGGGCCTGCCATCATCACGAGCAAAAGCGGAAGCCAGAACAAAGCCATACCCGGCGCGCGGAAATTCTTGACACCCGGGAGAACGTTGTACCAGAGCTTGAATAACGGGGAGTGGTCACCCATGCCGTAGCTGAGGGCGACAACGGCGCCGAGTCCCCAGAAGGCCGCCCAGCGGCGCTTGCCCGGCAAGAACAGGCAGAGGAAACCGAGGAAGGTGAGGAGAGCGCCCGCGTTGTTATGGTCGAGCTTGAAACTGTTGTGGCCCCAGTAGAAGGGCGAGCCTTGGCTGCCGGCTTCGGCCATCTGGCGGTATTCCTGCATGGTGACGCTCACGAAGGAGCTGCCGTTCAGGTCATTCGTGTTGGGGTCCTGCTCGTAGACATCGACGCCCACGAAACCGGGCAGGAGCATCTGGGCCATTTCTTCTTGGTGCAAGGACCAGCTGACGGCGTGGCCGTAATTGGTATGGTCGCCCTCGCCACGCACGGACTGCGTGGTGGTGTACATGTAGGGCGGCACAAGCTGGAAGCAACTGAGCGCAAGACCGAATGCAAGGCCGATTGCCGCAAGCCCAATGCGCTTGCCGCGCGTCGAGAGCCCGTCGCAATGGAACGCCACTTCGTAGAGCGTGTAGAGCCCCGCACCCCACAGGAACAGGTAGGTGAGCTGCAGGTGGCTGCCGAGAATCATCCAGGTGATGGTAAGCGCGAGTACGGCCACGTAGGGGAGGCTCCCGTCGCGCACGACCTTGCGGATGGCGAGCAGCGCGAGCGGCGCGATGGCGAACACCATCATCTTGCCGTCATGGCCGCCGTAGATGTATGTGAAAAATTCGGGCGAGAGTGCATAGAGAAACCCGAGCAGGGCGCCCCACCAGCGGTTCCCGGTGAGGTTCCAGGCGAGGAGCATGGCGCTCATGAAGGCGACCCAGACCGTCAGGATGAACTTGATGCCGACGGCGCGGGCCGGGTCCGTGAGGAACTGCACCCATACCAGCGGGTGGTATGCATCGCCGAACAAGGCGTCGATAGTGGGGACACCGCCTAGGCGGCTGTCGTCCCATTCCGTGAGCACGACGTTCTCGGCGCGGAGGATTCGGCTGCCGATGCTGTTCAGCTGGTCGCTGTTGAGCATGAGCTTGTTCGGGTCAAATGCGAAGTCCCTGAAGATAATCATGAGGACTACGAGGAAGAGTGCGGCTGCCGCCGCGAAAAATACGGGTTTCTTTTGCAAGAGATTCATAGAGTATAAAATAAAAAAAAGAAAAAAGCCCGTCGGGGACGGGCTTCGTGACAAGCTTGCTTGTGCCAGATGTGCGCTAGGGGTGCACCGGGCTAGTCGAGTGTATTTTCGTCAATCCTGGTGGTCTTGATGAGGTTATAGATTCCGAATGCCGTAATGATGCAAACTGCGGCGAAGACGATGAACTTGATCAGTTTTGCCATGCGGGACTCCTTAGCTGTTTTTTTTTTAATCTATTTGATTCTCTCCGAAAAAGCAATAGGGCGACGAAAAAAAAATAGGTCGTATTGCTCGGAACGGACCGTTTACTGTTTTTCCAGAATCATGCAGATGACGGGGAGCTTCTTGTCGACCTCGTTCTCGCTGGGGATGATTTCAGAAACTAGGGTGCGGCAGTTCAGCTCCTTGAGCAGGAATTCTATCTGGTTCTTGTCGAAACCGAGCCAGATGTGACCGTGCGTCGTGCGGAAGGATTCCTCCTTGTGCTGCGCCAGGTCCAAAAGGGCGAGCGTGCCGTGCGGCTTCAGGATGCGGACGGCTTCCCTGAGCGCGAGGTGCGGGTCGCTTGCGTGGTGGAGCACCTGGCTCATCAGTACGAGGTCGGCGAAGTTCTCGGGGAGCCCGGTCTGCGTCATCTCGGCGACTTTCGGATTTACGTTCTCGATGCCTTTCTGGGCGAGCGTCTTCTGCAGCCCGCTGATGACCTTGGGATCGCAGTCGATGGCGGTCACGTTCTTGCAGCGTCCGGCCATCATGAGAGTGAGGTCGCCGCCTTCGCCGCAGCCGATATCCACGGCGTTCTCGAAGGGGTACATGAGCTTGGCGAACAGGCTTATCTGCGCCTTGAGGCTTCCGCCCGCCTGGTCGAGCTTGTGGATCTGTCCCTTGGTCTTGTCGTTTCGGTCTTGCAGTATCTGGGTGGCGCGGCACTTGACGATGTCCTTGTCCGGAAGGGCTTCGTAGGCGTCGCGAATGACGGAGAGCATCCGGCGGCTCAGGTAGAGGTCGTCGCTCAGACCATAGTAGGCCTTGATGCCGTCGCGGCGGTCCTTCAGCAGGTTGCATGCCGAAAGCTTGGCCAGGTGGCGGCTCGCGTTGCTCTGGTGGATGTCAAGGATGTCCTTGATTTCGTTGACCGTGAATTCGGCCTGGTCGAGGAGCAACAGAATCTTTAGACGCATTTCGTCGGAAATGGCGGAGAACAGGCCCATATCGGGGCGGATTGGCTCTTTGGTGTTTTCTTGTTTGGACACAGACGCTCCTGATTATCTTCAAGTTGAATATAATTTTTTAGTTTGTAGGTCAATGAGGGCCTTTTTGCCGAAAGCGGTGTTTTTTTTGTGGTTTCTTTGCTTGGGAAGCCTTTCTCCCGTGTGGGCGGAGTATTCGCTGTCACTCTGGGACGTCCCGCTCACCATCGGTGCCGCCATGGTCTCCGTCTACGGCAACATGCGCTACTCCGACATGGAAAAGCCTGCCGATGGCGACGTGAAGCCGCGGTCGGAACTGCTGCCCTGGGACAGACCTGTTGCCGGACGCTATGCGGAGTTGCCAGACAAGATGAGTGACTGGGTGGCGCCTGTGGCCGTTGCACCTGTCGCGCTGGCCGGGTACGCCTGGTATAATGACGGCTCGGTTTCGGGGTTCCTGGGCTACACGCTGATGTATGCGCAGGCTCTCTCCATCCAGAACGGGTTGAACCTGATTGCCCGCTCGGCTAAACTTTGGCCGCGCCCGTACATATATGCCGAAGAAGGGGAGGGGCGAGAGGCTGCGGAAAACGCCAAGGGCGAGGCCTACGGCAGCTTTTTCAGCGGACACGCTTCCGCCGCATTCACGACGGCCGTGTTCACGGCGAAACTTTTCGACGAGATGAACCCAGCTTCCCCGTACAGCGGGATTGTCTGGGCGACATCCTTGTCGCTTGCCGGTTTTGTCGGTGTGCTCCGGATAGCTGCCGGCAAGCATTACCCGACGGACGTGGTTGCGGGTGCCCTGGTGGGGACGGGGGTGAGCATCCTGGTGCTGGAATCGCATAGGGTATCGTCGAAGAAGGCGTCTCTCTGGGTCGGTCCCGGGAACTTTGGTGCCGTTTTCTCGTTCTAAACGCATTTTTCCGAGTGTGAGATTCTTTACTTTAAAATTTTTTTACGTATTCTCCTCTGCAAATCCGGTATATATTCCATAGTAGGTTTGTACCTGTTTTGTAGAGGTGAAAAATGTTAGGTTATTTAGGCCGTTTGGTTGTGGCCTTACTTATGGTGACGGGAGTATCGTTTGCCGCGAACGATTACAGCGATTCGCGCGACAATCGTGTTTATAGGGTGATTCGTACCGGACCGCTCAACTGGTTTACAGGAAATCTTTCATACAAAGAAGGGGCTTCGCTTGTTGTAAGGAACAGGGCGTTTTATGCTCCGAAGGTTTGGGACAAGGCATGTCCCGAAAATACGCGTATCCCGTCGTGGCAGGATTGGGAAGTACTTATCAAGGATCAGTTCATTGGTGCGCGCAAGAAGCAGAATATGAGAAGCTTTGTCGGGGCGCCGGCGGGATTTTACGAAATCGGGGCGGGCGAAAACAAGCAGGTCGGCCCGGAGGTCGGTTACTTTGCTGTGTCTGACGCGCAAAATCGCGCCATCATGCTCGACCTCAACCGCGGAATGTATAGCGAGATTCCTGTCACCGACAACATGGCATTGACCGTGCGCTGCGTCGGCGACTACGACCCCCTCGAAGAGATGAACATCTCCCGCAACAAGATGGTGTTCACGGACCCCCGCGACGGGAAAAAGTACAAGGTGGAACTCCGCGACAGCACCAAGGTGTGGATGAAGCAGAATCTCAGGTACAATCTCACAAGCGCAAAGCAGTGCTTCTTGGAAGATTCCGTCTTCTGCAAGCGGCACGGGCGCTTCTACACCTACGACGAGGCGCTGAAAGCCTGCCCGAAGGGCTGGCACCTCCCGAACGACGGCGAGTGGAGGGATTATCAGAAGGACCAGTCCAAGCTCGACTGGGACAACCTGGGCCGCGGCGGGTGCCGCGACTGGGATGAATATTGCGACGAAAGTAATACGGGCCACTATTGGTCAAGCACTTCGGTGGAAAAAAACACCGGCCGCGCATGGGAATTCCGTCGACAGGCGCGTAGCATCAACCGCACCGACGAAAGCGTGCAGAAAGGCCTCTACGTGCGCTGCGTCGCCGACGTCAAATAAAAAGCCACCGGCTTTGCGCCGATGGTCCCTTGTCTAAATATTGCCTGGATTACTTGAGCGTCGTCGTGAGGCGGAAGGCGAGGCCGACATCGCTCAATTCGTTTTCGCTGTAGACGCTGAACTGGATCTTGGAAGAACCGATCTTCTTCACGTAGGCGACAGTCCATGCCCATTCGTCGTAGGTGTCCGAGTCCTGGTAGAGGTTTTCGCGCTTGTCGATGAATTCCCATTCCACCATGAGGTTGCTCATGAGCGTGTTCAGGATGCCGCTCTTCGGGGCGAAATCCAGACCCAGGTAGAACGGCTGGAAGTAGATGCCCGGCATGAAATACTGCGATTCGGGAGCGAGGTAGTTGCTGGCCTTCTTGTTGAGGTCTTCGTCCTGCGTGTAGATGCAGGCGTATTCACCGTAGATGCGGAAGATGGGAACGATGTTATAGCTTGCGTAGGCGGCAACCCTGTGAGTCGTGTAGGTCGTATGCTGAATCGGGTCCCCGTGGTTGGCGCGGTAACCGACCTTGACCTCGAGAGGGAAGGTGAATTTCATGTCTTCTTCGATGCGGACGTAGCTCCTGTTTGCGTGGACGTCTTGCGTGGCAAACATGATGTTGAGGTCGCTGAGCCCGTGAATCCAGCCGATTTCAATAGCGTTGTGGCTGTAATCGCGCATCCAGAGACCGCGCTTGGTGAGGTCCTTGTCGAGGTAGGTACCGAAGTGGGTGGACTGCGACCAGTCGGTTTTCCAGCGACCGGCCTTCAAGCTCACCTTGTCCTTTTCTCCGAGAGCCCACTTGTATTTTGCCCAGTAGAGGTCGGCGAGGATCTTGTCCTGTGCGGACTTGCTTACCTTGATGACGTTGCCGTCTTTGTCCGTAGATACGTCCGTCACGTTCTTGTTGCCGAATTCCGGGGCGTAGATGCGGAGCATGATAAGCCCTTCGAGGCTTTCGCTCTTGTACTGGCCTCCCACGTTGGCGCGGATCCAGCCGCTGCTGATGTTGTTTTCTTTGTCAGCGATGGACTTGGTAAGCTGCGTCTGGACGTTTCCCTTGAGGCTGAAGCTGTCGTCGGCCGCGAAAACGGCGCTGGCCATGCCCGCGATCAGGAGCATGCTTGCAATTCTGGTGAACTTCATGGAGGTCTCCTTTTTGAAGGTGCCGTAAATTTAAAAAAAACATCTTATATTGCAAATACATTTTGTCCATTTTTGCCCCTCTAAATGTATCTTTGTGCCAGATTTCCTCCATTTGGGGAGGTGTCTTTATGAATGGAGTACAAATGTTTTTTCCAAAGTTCGTTATCGCCGTGTCGATTGCGTTCAATCTTTCTTATGCCCTCGCGCCGAACAAGACGCATGCAGTCCTGAATGTTTCTTATGTAGATGACAACGATTCCCCCCACGCCCGCAAGAAACTGATCTTTGTCGGCCAGGCCCAGCCCAAGAACAAAATATCCGTGACCACGGATGCCGAGGGCGAAGCAAGCTTCATGATTCCCCGGGAAGACAAGTACACCATCTTTTGCGAAAGCCTGACCGGACCGTTCGAGTGCGGCGAAACACCGTACGTGTCGCTGACGGCAAGCACCGGCGGCATCACCGTCGTGTTCGACGACACGCGCGCAGAACTCACCGGAGTCACCTTCAAGGCAGGCAGCGCAGAACTCATCCCGAGCTCTCTCAAAACGCTTGACGCGGCCATCGCCGGGCTCAAGCGCAACCCCAAGGCGAAAATAGAAGTCGAGGGCCACACCAGCAGCGAAGGCGGCGAAGATTTCAACCAGGTGCTCTCGGCGGAACGCGCCTACAGCGTGCGCCTGTACATGATCAGCAAGGGCATCCCCGAAGACCTCGTGACAGCGACCGGTTACGGCTATTCCCGCCCCAAGGCCGACAACTCCACCGAGGCGGGCCGCATGGCTAACCGCAGGATCGAAATCCGCGTCCTCAACCCCGAAGAAGTCAACGCCCACGAAGAGTAGGCGGGGAAAAAATTCCGATTTTAGTGAAAATGGCGATTTTTTAATGAAATCGCCTTTTTTGTGCTTTGGACAATGAAAAGATTTTGCATTTTCGGGAAAAAACGGGTAAAAAGATTTTGCATTTTCGGGAAAAAGTGGCCAAAAAGATTTTGCGTTTTCGGGAATTTTTGCCGGCGACAACATGGGCAATCGCCTGGTTTTTACAGGGACATTTACAGGGACATTTTTTGAATGCGTGAGCAGCTAAAATGAAGTTTGCTGGATATGTGGTCATTATCTAGCTAATGACCATGTTTGGTACTATTTTTTGAAGCTTCTAGGCGAGGTAAACAATGAACGAATCTACTATTATCTACAAGAGTAGAAATTTTTTGAAGCTTCTAGGCACGGGAATCCCCAGGAGCTCACCGGTTGGAATCTACAAGAGTAGAAATTTTTTGAAGCTTCTAGGCAGACAAAACGACGAGAAAAAAGAACAGATCTACAAGAGTAGAAATTTTTTGAAGTTTCTAGGCACTTTTTAAAACAACACAACCAAAGGAATCTACAAGAGTAGAAATTTTTTGAAGTTTCTAGGCTCTTGGAGCACGGCGAGTATCCCTATATCTACAAGAGTAGAAATTTTTTGAAGTTTCTAGGCTTTTCGGTCCGCGTCTTTGGAACGCCATATCTACAAGAGTAGAAATTTTTTGAAGTTTCTAGGCGACAGCGTTGTAACACCGGGCGGCATTTATCTACAAGAGTAGAAATTTTTTGAAGTTTCTAGGCATGAAGGAACGCCCGATGCGCGATTACATCTACAAGAGTAGAAATTTTTTGAAGTTTCTAGGCGACGCCCCTATGGAAAACACATCTTTCATCTACAAGAGTAGAAATTTTTTGAAGTTTCTAGGCAATAGATTTCGGCTGAAGCATGACAGAAATCTACAAGAGTAGAAATTTTTTGAAGTTTCTAGCAGGGGAAGAGTCTTCCTCAGGTGTGGATCTACAAGAGTAGAAATTTTTTGAAGTTTCTAGGCCTGCTAAACAACCTGGTGGATAATGCGATCTACAAGAGTAGAAATTTTTTGAAGTTTCTAGGCTACTTGGCAACAAGACTCTACGCATGATATCTACAAGAGTAGAAATTTTTTGAAGTTTCTAGGCCAAACTAATAAAGGAGAATAACTATGAATCTACAAGAGTAGAAATTTTTTGAAGTTTCTAGGCGCAAAAAGCGCTCTCGACAGATGGAAGATCTACAAGAGTAGAAATTTTTTGAAGTTTCTAGGCAGAGCATGGTACAGGCGGCGTATGAACAATCTACAAGAGTAGAAATTTTTTGAAGTTTCTAGGCCGTCGCGGTTCGGTCAACTTTTCCGGAATCTACAAGAGTAGAAATTTTTTGAAGTTTCTAGGCCAAAAATAAAACGCACTCAGGATTGACATCTACAAGAGTAGAAATTTTTTGAAGTTTCTAGGCTTCGCGGTGTGGTATTTTGGTTTTTATATCTACAAGAGTAGAAATTTTTTGAAGTTTCTAGGCTAACGACAATCGATTCGAAGGAAGATGCTATCTACAAGAGTAGAAATTTTTTGAAGTTTCTAGGCCCGAAGAACTTCAGGCTATCCGTTCGGCCGATCTACAAGAGTAGAAATTTTTTGAAGTTTCTAGGCGACCGGGGTGTTCAGCGCAATAGATAGATCTACAAGAGTAGAAATTTTTTGAAGTTTCTAGGCTGGGTGTCATCCGTTCCAAGGGGTTGGATCTACAAGAGTAGAAATTTTTTGAAGTTTCTAGGCTTACAAGCGAATTGAAAAGTACAGTAAGATCTACAAGAGTAGAAATTTTTTGAAGTTTCTAGGCGTGTTGATGGGGCAACCCGCAACATTGACATCTACAAGAGTAGAAATTTTTTGAAGTTTCTAGGCGGGTTGAGTCATAGAACAGGCTTCTGCATCTACAAGAGTAGAAATTTTTTGAAGTTTCTAGGCTCATAGGGACCTCATTGAATCCATCGTATCTACAAGAGTAGAAATTTTTTGAAGTTTCTAGGCTTCGGTTCTTTCCTCCAAATTGTCAATATCTACAAGAGTAGAAATTTTTTGAAGTTTCTAGGCCCTCGGTGCTCCTACGGCACCGACGGAATCTACAAGAGTAGAAATTTTTTGAAGTTTCTAGGCCGTGTGGGGGGTGTGTAGACTGTTTGAATCTACAAGAGTAGAAATTTTTTGAAGTTTCTAGGCCAACGAATCTATCCGAAAGGGGGAAAAATCTACAAGAGTAGAAATTTTTTGAAGTTTCTAGGCAAATATACGTACTTACGTACTAAATGTATCTACAAGAGTAGAAATTTTTTGAAGTTTCTAGGCCTATGCCTGGCAATATAGTTTAAAATTGAGTGAAAAACAATAAAAAGAACTAAATTGGAACTAATATATTCCATACGCTGCACAAAAAAGCAAAGAAGGAGGACGGATGCTTAACTTGTTGAGTTCCATCGATTTAGGTGCGGGATGGTGTGGCGCTGCTAGTGATGTTAAGATTGAGGTTTGCATCAAAAGAGTAACAGGTCCTGATCACGATGAACCGCATTTCCATATTTGATTGTCTTTTTTACATCAACATCAAATAGTATGACACTGTCATCTGGAGAGAACTCTTTCTTGAAATAGGTCTCTATTTCCATTTTCAGGATGTCAAGAAAACGTTGAGTATGATTAACTTCATATACTGAATATTGAAGGCGTATCGCTCCATTTGATTGAAGCATCTTTGAGAAGGTGGTTCTCAATTTGTCATCTTTTATGTCGTAACTTACCAAAAGCATTCTTACTCCAGTATGAACAAGTCCATTAAATCTGCGCGTCCTTTCATAAAAGCTCTGTAGTACGATTGTACGAATTTGAAAATTTCTTTTTTATAATCAACCAAATCCTGAAAAAAGAGGGCTGAATAATCAGAGTATTTTTCAAATTTCAATAGATACTCTTTTTTTACAATGTTAAAGTCATCTTCCTTGATTTGTTTTAAATTCAAAGCTTTTCTGATTTTTGCGTCAATTATACAACGGAATGGTTCCATTATGTCGCATACTAAGGATTTTCTCTTGAACCAAAGTCGGTGATAAACTCCGATATATGGGTCAAACCCGAACAATCGTAGAAATACTTCAATGTAATTGAAAAGAATCGTATAACCAATATCCAGTGTTGCGTTTATAGCGTCATTCTTTGCTCGAGGAAGCCTGACCGTCCAATTAAAACCGTCGAAGTAACTCTCAAAGAATTTTTTTGAAATATATCCCTCAGTACCCATGAGTTCATTGTAATCCTCAATGCCACCTAGATTATCCAAGGCGTTATCGCATATTTGTCTTGCTTCTAATATCTTAGAGGTTTTTAATCTAGTCTTTTCTAGAGTTTTTCTTTGATTTGTTATTTTATTTCGAACTATTTCTCTTGCGAATGAGATGTCTGTTTTTTCAAAGAAATATTGTTTTTGATGTAGTAGAAAGTTTGCTTCGGCGTGATTTGCCCAAAAGAAGACTGGGCGTAAATTAGATTTCATCACAACTAGAGCCACATCAAATTTTTTACATTTTTCTAATAGTGGAGTTGTTATTGTAATTGGTCCAATGATAAACAGGGCTAAAATCTTTTGAAAAGGAAATTTTGTGAGAGTTTTGTGTTCGTCACCTTCTTCAAGAAGCAGTTCTCCTGAAGAAACCCGAAGGTTCCGTTCCTTTATACAATTGATGACGAAAATGCTTCGACATTCAATGTCTTTACTGGTAAACATTTTCAACCTCCGCTTTATCACATAAGTTGTTGTATATACAGTGTTGGCATTTGCTTGCAATGACACTTATCGGATCAAAAGGATTGTAGTTTCGAAATTTTGCTATAAAATCTGAAAATTCTTTTTCATCTTCCTGAGTAGGCATGTCGATAGGATACATTTTGTTTGTAGATATTTCATAGAAAGCAAGAGTATCAATGTCATAACCCATTTCTTGCATGCAGAAATATTGTGCCCACAATTGATAGATTTGCCCTCGAAAGATTTGTTTCAATTGATATTTTCGTTCTATTAACTTCTTTTCAGCGACCTTGAATAAATCGATTTTACCCAGAAGGCCATATTTATCACTAAAAACCGGCAAAGCCGTAATACAGTCGTTGCGCGGACTGTAGGTTTTCTTGTCTATGCTAGTATGGACAATTTTGCCTCGAACCTGAGGTGTTGCTTTATAAACAGAATCATCCGTCTCCATATAAACATTGTGAAGATATATAGAATAAGGGCAGAAGATGAAATCATTTAATGTAGATATAAGTATGTAGTTATCCATATACAAAAATCCCGGAGTTTTTGTCTCCGGGATACCTTTAATTATTTATTCCGAGACTGTACGAATTCAAACCACTTTTCATGAGGTATCTTTAATTTTTCATCTGTTTCTGATATATGCTGCAACAGATACAATCCTTTCAAAGCTATGTGGAAAGCTCCATTTGCATCTGCATCTTTAGGAAGTTTATCATCTGCTTCATTGCTATTGAAGAATACTCCATTCTTGTTTTTTACTGGAGAAAGTATATAGTCGTCATCAGTTTCAGAATTACTATTTCTCATTTGCAATGATTTTTCAAAAGCATAACATATAGAATTGAAGAAACTAGCGTTTTTTGTTTCGATTTTTTCAATTTCAGCCAATACATTTAATTGATCAACACATTGAACGCCTTGCTTTTCCAAAGCCTCCTGTATTATCGTTGTCGGCTCAATTGTGTTATATTTCTTTGATTCTCGATCATAGACGATTCTCTTCCCATTGGTGAAGACTGTCCATGTCTTTTGGAAATCAGTTTGAAATACTTTGAATTTGCTGTAATCAAAAGTAAAAGCAAAAGAATTTGTTTTAGAATCAAAAGTAATGTCATCAAAATTTGTCAAAAAATCCTTTTTCTTTTCCGCATTCGTTAAATCTGTAAAATTGAAAAGATTCACGAAACCGGTTGTTGGATCTATTTTAGAAGTGTAAGCAGCGGGAATATAGAAAAGGAATCCATTCTGCTTTCTAATGTCTTTGAAACTCGTAAATTTTTGAGTAAGCTGATATCCTTTAAGAATTCCACCATATTCAGAATCCGAGCAATCTTTGAAAACAAGATAATTGAGCTTGTCAATTAGCATTTTCTCAAACTTTTGATATACTTGCTTTTCGACGCAGAATCGTCCACGCTTAAATCCAAAATTTAAATCTTCAAGAACAATAATTGCGTTGTTTTCAATCATTGTTTTGGCAATTTCATGGATGACAAGGCTGAGGTAGCCCTCTTTGAGTTCCTTAATTTTCCCGATGCTTCGCCAGCTCCTCCTTGCGGCATCACGTTCCTGTTCGCGAATGGACAGCTTTTCATGATAATTTGTATTGCCGACTAGATTAAAACTCTTTTGTATCAGAATTTCACCTTTCTGGTTGATAAGAGTCATATAAATTAGGTTGCGTTCACCACGGTCAATTCCAATGATATTGACGTCAGGATTATTCTTTAGGAAATCCTTTACGCGATCATTTATGTATCTACTGCCATCACTTGATTTAAAATTCATGGTTAATGGCACATGGAATTCAAATTTATCTTCGGTGTATCGTTTGTCTTTAGTGATTTCGTGCTTTACATCTTTGACGATTACAAAATCAAGGTATTTTTTAGCATCGTCACTCAAAGAAGGCTTTGTCGAATTGTTGAAATAATGGAAAAGTTCTCCAAATATCGCGTCAGGAATTGGCCTGCCGTCCTTTGTTATTCGGTTCACCATTTTTTCACCGATTTTGTGAGAGTATGGTTTCTTGATGCTGCAAGGACGATAGAAAAGTTCTGCTTCTCCATTCAATTTAAATACAACATCTTTCAAATTCTCGGGAGAGAATGTTGCTTTCCAATATAATGTATGCAAATTGGGCTTGCCTTTTGCTCCTGGAGCAAAATCCTTATTGTAAATCTGGAACAGGAATAACTTTCCTTCATCAATCCATGTATCGATTTGTGAATCGGGAATAGAAGTAAATGAAAGCATGTATCCTTGATTAGAAATTTCGTTATAAAAAGCACTAGTGTCATCATAAGAAGCTGTTTCTGAGAAGTTGAATTTGAAATTTTTCCAATCGGGATGTGCAGAAATAGCTTCCTTGAAGAAATCAATTAATTGATGGCAATATTTCTTATCAAAAGACGACCCTTTTTTATGCTTATTTGCGTTATAACCATCTAATATTTGCATAGAGGGTTTGTATAACGCCAGCCCCTTTTTTGAGAAAAATGCCTTGGGAAGAGACATGTGTGGAGAGGGAATGAGTTTGTAAACCATTTTGTCATAATGAGGCTCATTAGAGTTAACCTTATATGTGTCAATTTTAGGTTTGTCCTTGGCATTCATTATTCCCAAATAATAATTGCCCTCTTTCTTAAGAATTATGGACGTATTTTTGGCTTCGTTGTTTTGATCCCAGCCATCTGCAAGAGTGGGGTTTTCAAAATTGAGTTTAAATTTTGCCGAATCTGATGGCTTCTGCGTTGCGAAATCACGGGTTTTGTTATATAGAGGAATAATATTAGATAACTGATCATATAACGGCATTAGTTCGTTGTAAAAAGCCGTATCTCCGTTTTCGTGATTAACAATCAAAGGTTTGACATAATGAAGGAATTCGTTAATGGCATCGAGAAATGCCTTCAAGCCCTGTATATTGTCATCTTTTTCCAGTTTCTCATCCGGTTCAAATTTGAGAGATATAAAATCCACGTATTTCTTATAAATGTCACCCGATTCAATATTATTTTTCAAACTATCAAACTCTTTCCAATAGTCCAATATTTGTTTGGAAGAGTCTATTTTTTTGATGACACAGTTTATTTCTTTGATTGAATAGCAATCTTCCTTTAATTTTGCATCAATTTTTTTCTTATTAGCAGTTTTTTGTGCTGAGCCAAATTGTTTCTCGCAATATTCAAAGAAGGCGTCATTTATCGAATTCCAATTTCCAAAGATTTTTTGAGATATTTGTGAAAGAGATTCTCTAGCAATGAAAATTTTTTCTGAATCAAAATTGTTTAAACTGGCGACCAAATTGGCAATTTTGTCCAGAACGTTAATTTGAGAGCCATCGGTAGTATAATGCAAAATGTGGTCCTCAAAAAAGTCCTTTACAGCCGATTGCACTTGAGAAGCGTCTTTGAAAGGTTCTAGAATGAACGACATTGAATCCCGATCGCTTAAGATTTGCTTGTACAAGGGAATCATTCTAGTTGCGATGCGCAGTTTTGCGAACTCAGGATTTTGTTGACGGTAGAGATTTGCAAATTCGTTGATTCCGCGAATTTTAGTATTGTTTTCAATTGTGTAGCCGCCGATTATCTGATTGAAGAAATCGATACCTTCTTGTGTGACAACATTGTTGAAAAAATCAATATTGAATATTTCAACAAGTTTTTGGCCGTTTAGTAGTTTTTTTAATTCTGTTTCGGCGTCGGTAAGAACAGAAAGACAATGCTTTTGAATGTTCTGGAAAGTTTCAATGTTGGATAAAAATTTAGGAAAATTGTCATGAACAATTCGGTATGGCACTCCAGTGCTTATTGCTTCTGCAGAATAGATGTTCTGCCTGTTTTCTTGGAAACCCTTAAAGTAAGTAGAAAATCCTTTAAAAGATTCAATAGATTCGTCGTTCCCAAAATGATCCGGAAGAATATTTTTAAACAAATCTTTAGGCGTTGTGGCTGTTAGTTCCTTAAAGTGTGGATGTGCAGCAAGTTTTTCGGCAATTTTTTTTCTGAAAGTCTTCTGCAAATCCTCGAGTTTTTTCTTGCTATCTTGAGTTCTGTTGGTCAATGAATCTATAAATGCGTCACGGAGTGGTGACCAGTCTAAGTTGATTCCTTTTAATGCTTCGCTGATGAAATATTTATGGTACTCATCTATAATTTTCTTCGCATCAACATAATTATCGGCTTTGTTTTTATCATGGTCGATAATTCCATTTTCCTTGATTTTTTCAAGGGTTTTGCCAATGGGCTTCAATTCAAAGCGCAGGGTTTTAGAAACCGGGTAAAGTTCGGTGAACTTGGAGAATATGGTATTTTTAGCCATTTTTGACCTCAAAATAGTTTTTTTTTAATATAACCTTTCTTCGCGACAAATAATGACACAACTAAATTCTTTTTGCAAAATTAATTTTACAAAAAGAATTTAGTTGTTGTTTTTGGGCTTATTTTTGAAAATCTATGGCGTCGCTTCGAGCAAAAATGATTTTTTTTAACGCCTCATCCCACTCTTTCCACAATGGGCTGAAAATACGTCTTGATCTGCTCGACAACCTTATCAAACGTCACCTGCACCAGGGCTTTTTTCTTTTTCACGAATGCATTCCATCTTTTTACGCGATCTACATCCATAGCGAAAGAGTCTTCGAAAACGACGATGTCGTCAAATGTTGTCCTTCGATTCTGGAATGTCTGAACAATAGCCTCTTGCAACAACTCAGCGTCAATCTTTTCGCTCTGCAAAATAACGTAGATGTCGTAGAAGTCCTTGAAGCGGCTATTCGCATAACCCAACGAGACTATCGCCTCGAATTTTTCAGCAAGCACCGATTCGATGGAATATCCGTAAATCTTCGGGCTTTCCATATCCAACAATACAGGGAATGACATTTCCTTTTTAGACGGAATAATCACATCGCCGAATCCGATATCAATGGACACAGGAAGTCGCGTGTTCCCGAGCAATGCTGTGATGCTGATGTTTGTGCCCAGGTATTCATCCTGCTTTGTTATTTCACGAGCCTTGAGCGAAGTCAAATCAAATACAAGTCCATCGTCTGCCGGTATTGAGAAAATTTCACTAAAAATCGACAGAAGCGATTCCTGCGTTCCGCTGATTTTGTCGGCACGAAGATCTATATCCGAAGTAGAACGCGGATAGTTTTTTCCATAGAGGGCGTACAGAAAAATTCCGCCCTTGAGTGTGAAATTTTCTCTGTACTTTGATTTTCCAATCCTGAATAGTGCTCGTTCCAGCCCATAGACCGTAAGCAATTCCTGATACAATCTGAAATTCGTCTTGGCAACGTTTTTTAGCTTGCCTTTTATCGACTCCACATTCATACGAGGACCTCCAGGTACGTCTTCAGGATTTTCAGACACGAAAGTTTTTCTGCGTAGCGATAGAGTTTGTTGATGTTTCTGTCTTGTCTTGCGAGGTAGTTGGTTAGTATTTCCTTGGTCTCTTCGATTCCGACCTTGTTCCGGTTAGAGACGATATCCACGACGGTTTTTTCTATGTCATAGATTTTGAAGGTGTTTTTGCTCTCTATAATCGTGACAACTCCAATGGAAAGCCTTTTGCTGGAAAAGTAGTGCAGGGAAAGCCTTTGCGATTCCGGCTGCGTAGATATCTTTGCCTTTGGCTGAACAGCGACATCAATGGAGTCGGGGCGGAAGGTTGTAAGGCCGTAGTAAACGGCTGCACTCAGAAGGCATACCACGCCTTGGGGCGAAAACGCCTGAACGTAGTAGAAGTCGTTCATGTCGCCGGCAAAGCCTGCATTTTCGTAATACGATTTATTGAGACGGAATAGCTTGCCCTGTTCAACCATTTTCGATATTTGATAATACGAAAAACCCAGCTTTTGGAGTTCGTCGCTCGAAAAGACAAGTTTTTGGTCGGATAGGACTTTCTTTTGCGCCATACTGTAAATATACTCTTTTTTACTCTAAAATTTCAACTAAATTCGGAAAAAGTTCAAGAAATCCGAATTTCATTTAAAAAATCCAATAAAACTACTACAATTTTGAATATTTGTAGTAGTTTTGTACAGGCTTCGTAACACACAAAAAAATTGTGTTTTAACATTTTTCTCCCACTTAACATTTCGAAATGTTAAAAGCAAGAAAATTGTTAAAAGGGTGCGGAAAAATGCCGAATTTGGGCGAAAATCAGCCTTTTTATCCCACTTCCACCAGAAAATCTTCCCGTTTTAGCCCATGTTCCGCATAGGGCTCTTCGTCGGGGTAGCCTACGGGATTGCAGAGCAGTAGGTGTCTTTTGCCGAGCGGGTCGGTGTACTCGCGCTTGATGGCGGTGTGGGTGTGTCCCGCTTGCCAGATGCTTCCGTCGTCCAGATTCTCGAGGTATTTGGCTCCGTGAAAATAAAAAAAGTTCGAGCAGGGGTCGTGCTTGTAGCGTTCTGCCATGTCGAATTCCAGCGGCAGAAAGTGCGACATCATGATTTTTGGGTGTTGTGCGGTGAGCTTGCGGAAGGCTCTGTCGTAATGTCGCCAGAGTTTGTCGGTGTTGTTCTGCATGTATCTCCAATGGATTCCGTCGAACCATCGTGTCGCCCACAAAATTTTGTTTGATATTTCAGATGCGCCGGGTGTATGCTTGTACTTGAAATCGCACATGCCCATGCAACCGGCGACATCGCCTGCGATGCGGTTCTCAAGCAGTTGGATATTCGGGATTTTTTTTGCTTCGGCAAGGAAGTATTTTATCTTGCTTTCGGAGGTGGTGAATTCTCGGTCTGTCTCGAAACGCCCTATGTATTCTGTGATGATGTCGTGGTTCCCGAGGCACACATAGACCGTGCTGTATTTTTCGGCGATGAACTTCAAAAATTCTACGTAGGTGTAATAGTTGTTCGCGATATCGCCCGCGATGCAGCAAGCATTCGCCGGCAGGAAGTTGCGCTCGAAGAAGGCTTCGAAATGTTTGCGCAGCACCGCTACTGTGCGGGGCATTGGCACGTAGAAATCGACGTGCAAGTCGCTGACAAAAAAGTAAGTCATTTGATTAATCTATACTCGCATTATGCGATTGTCAAGTGAAAGATGTGTGGAAAAATTTTAGGAAAATGTCTTCGAAATGCAAACTGGTTTCTCTTTAATTATAGACGTTTTAAACAGAATTTTTGTCGGCCTATTTTTGGAAAATTAAGTTTGCTTGACTAGTGCTTCTCGCCGGTTTATATTGTCGGTGTTTGAAATATTGATTGACAATATCGACAGGGGAATGTACAATGGCCAAGCGCAAGCCGCTTAAGGACTGTATAGTAAAACCGGGCGAAAAGAGCCCGTTTGCAAATTTGCTGGTGGATTTGGCCTTCAAGAAGGCCTTCGACCCGGACAAACCTTCAAGCCGTGAAAACCTTGTGAACCTGCTGAACGACCTGCTGGAACCTCAGCTCAAACGGCCCATCAAGAACGTGTGGACTCGCAACGTGGCGAAAAACCTGAGTGGTAGCAGGGAATCCCGCACGGCGATTTTTGACCTGCACTGCGAAGACGATATGGGCAACCTCATTGAGATAGAGGTGTAAATCCGCAGGCAAGACCACTTCCTGAAAAGGCTAGCTTTCTACGCCAGCGAGATAATCGCGAATCAGGCAGAACCCGGCGACGAATGGGATTATGACATAAAGCCGACATACGTCATAGCACTTACCCAACACACGATGTTTAATGACGACCGGATTGTCCACCGCGCTACGGTTACCGACCTGGATACGGGTGAACAGTTTCTGGATACATTCAATTTCACGGCCATCGAACTTTCGAAGGTCCCCTTCTTTATTGAGCCCGGCTCTTCCAGCCTGCGCAAGTGGCTTTTCTTTTTGCGCTTCCTAGACAAGCTCAAGGAACTGCCTGCCGAACTGGACGAGAAAAAATTCGAACAGTTGACGGAAAGTTCAAAAGTGTCTAAATTCAGTAAAGAAGAATTCGAGGCTTACCAGAAAGTGTATCACGAAAAATGGGACCATAACGTCATGGTGAAGGGCGTATTCGAGGAATTCGCGGATGAGATCAACGCGAAGGTTGCCGAGAGCGTTTCTGAAAAAACTCGTGAAATTGCCCGGAATATGAAATCCAAGAATATGCCGGTTGAACAGATTGCTGAGTTGACCGGCTTCTCCGTGGAAGAAATCAGTAATCTTTAATTTCCCTTCTTCTCTTTACACTGCGCGGAATCCGTCGTCGCCGAGGTCGATTTTCCCTTCGCGGAAGAGCGTTCCGAGAATCTTCTTGAATGTCTTTTTCGACATGCCGAATTCTTCGCGGATGGTGTCCGGGTCGGTGTGGTCGCCGTAGGGGAGGAATCCGCCTGCTTCGGCGAGTTTCTGCATGATGGCGTCGGGGCTGTCGCTCTTCATGAGTCCCTTGTAGCCCACGGGCGTCAGGTTGAGCGTGATTTTTCCGTCGCTGGTGAAGCGCTGAATAAAGCCGGGCATTGTGTCGCCGATGTAGATGCGCTGCATTCCGCGGGTGAGCATGAGTCTGCCGGTGTAGCGGTAGTCCACCAGAAAGTCGACGTAGTCCTGGGTCACTTCGTAGGCGGCGAGCTGTACGCGCTGCCCGATATGCAGTTCGCTCGTGTCCAGATCGAGGAAGCTCTTGATTTTTTCAGTTGCCACGAGACGGCCGCTCTTTTCGTCCACGAGGATGTAGACGACGCACTTGTCGCCGCGCTGCAGGTCGCCGAGCTGCTGCTTGTAGGGCAAGAAAAGGTCTTTGTTCAGTCCCCAGTCCAGGAATGCTCCGATGCGGTTCACTTCCTTGACGGTGAGGACGGCGAATTCGCCTGCCTGCGCGTAGGGCTTGTCGAGTGTCGCGATGGGCCTGTCTTCGGAATCCATATAAACGAACACGTCCAGGATTTCACCTTCCTCGAGTTCGAATAGGTGCTTGTTGCCCGGGAGCAGTACGCGCCCTCCGGTTTCCAGTTCCAGGTAGTAGCCTTGGGGGGTGACGCTTTCGACGCGTGCGCGGTTGAATTTTCCGATTTCCATGATAAGCCGTTCCGTTCAGGTGTAACAAAAATATAGAAATATATATCTTTAGAGCATGAATTCCTCCATCGACTTCATCGGCGATATTCACGGGCATTGCACGGAACTCCGGGCTTTGCTTGCGAAGCTGGGCTACGTGGAAACATCCGGTGCCTTCCGTTACCCGGGTGGCTCCCGTTCCGTCGTCTTCCTCGGCGACTATATCGACCGTGGGCCGGAGGTGCGTGAGACGGTCAACCTGGTACGAGCGATGCGCGATGCGGGGAGTGCCGTGGCCCTGATGGGGAATCACGAGTTCAATGCGCTCTGTTTTTGGCAGCTGAATGGCGCAGGCGGTTCCCATGTGATCCATTGCATTCCGGGGGGCTACCTGCGCGAGCATTCCTTCAACAAGGTGGCTATCCATACGCGGACGGTCGAAAGTTACAAGGGCCGCAAGCAGGAATTCCTGGAGATGCTCGACTTCCTGAAGACGTTGCCGTTCTTTGTCGAGACGGAATTTTTCCGCGCACAGCATGCCTGTTTTGAGAAGGGCGCTGCATCAATCCTCAATGCCGAGGGCATCCGCTGTTTTGCTGACGGGAACTTCGACGATCTCATTGCCCGTGCGAACGACCAGTTTAACGAGTACGACGATTCCCTGTTCGACCCGATAAACTTTTTCTTGAAGGGCCCCGAGATGAACTTGCCCGATGGAATCACTTTCCGCGATGGCGAGAACGTTTTGCGTAAACGGGCCCGCATCAGGTGGTGGGTGGATCCGAAGGGGAAATCCTTGCGCGAGCTGGCCTTCCAGCCGGGTGTGGAGTTGCCTGCCTGCGCTGCCCCTGCCGACGTTTGCAAGCATGAATTTTATGGCGAGGCGGAACGGCCCGTGTTCTTCGGGCATTACTGGCTGACGGGGCTTCCGCACTTGATTCGCGAGAATGTCTGTTGCCTGGATTACAGCGTTGCCGGTTATCGCGGGGACGGGCGGCTTGTCGCTTACCGTTTCGACGGCGAGCAGCGACTGGACGAAAGTAAGTTCGTGTGGGTGGAGGCTGTTTAGACGAGAGATGAGAGACGAAAGATGAGAGAGGGAGTTGTCCTGGACGAAACGATAGCGCAGTCAAGAACATCAAGGTTGATTGCGCTTATAAGAAAGTTGGCTTCTTTGAAAATGACTGCTACGCTGTTGGTGGCGTTCTTGCTGCTCACGTTCTGGGGCGTGCTGGCGCAGGCGAATGCGGAAAGCCTCGGTGCCTCGGTGGAAGTGGCGACCGACCGCTTTTTCGGGAGCTATTTCGTGTGGGCTGTTGGCTATATTCCCTTGCCGGCATTCAAGTCGATTGCGGCGTTGGGCATGGTGCATCTCGTTTTGTGCTTGATTTGTCGCATGCCGCGCGGGTGGCGTTTTGCGGGGCTTTGGCTGATGCATGTTGCGCTGATTGTCCTTTTGCTCGGGAGCCTTGTCGGGAGCGAAATCAAGCAGGAATACAATGGCTATGCTGTCGTGCCTGCTGAGGTTGCTGGCGCTGTTTCGCCGTTGCAGGCGGAGGTGGCCCCGCTTTCCGGAGCACGCGACTTGCGGCTTTTCCTTGCGGACGATAGTCTCGGCCTTGCTCCTGTCGAAATCGACGAGCAGGAACTGAAGGGAGGCTGGCCTTACTTTGTCCAGTATCGCGGTTATGCGGAAATGGCGCCGGGGAAGAATGTGGCCATGTACAAGGTGCTTTACGACCCGTTCCATGTTGTTCCGTATGTGTTCATGGTGATGTTCCTGCTGGGGGCTGCGTTCCATTATTTTGTGAAGGTGCGCGGCAATAAAGAGCATGGCAATAAAGACATTGGCGACAGTGGGCAAGATGCTGGTAAAGGCTCGGTCGGGAAGGTCGCGAAGGTCTTGCCGCTGCTGGCATTGCTGTTTGCCGCCTTGCCGATGGATGCGCGCGCTTCGGCTGTTCCGGTTTGGGAGGCTTTGCATTCCGATACGCCAGTCTTGGTGGATGGTGTTGTGCGACCTTTCGACTCTTTTGCGCGTGGCTTTTTGGACGACTTGAGCGGGCGAGTGACGTACAAGTGCAGGGAAGGCGATTCCTGCACGGGGAAAATTTCTGCCGCAGAAATTGTGCGACAGGCAGTGCTGACTCCTGAAAAGACACATGCTTATGCGTTGTTCAAGGTGCTCCGTGGCGATGTCTCCGAGGCATTGCATTTGCCGTCGGATTCGCGGTACGTGAGCTATGTGGATTTGGCGCTGTCGCGAGACTTGTTGGATTTCTACGCTAGCCGAAACGATGACCATCCGGCGACTGCCGAAATGAAGCGCCTGTATGCGAATGTGCGCCTGTACGAGTCGGTGGTGAACCACTCGGCGTTCTCGGTTGCCGGGGGAAACCCTACCGATGCCGAGGTCGCTCCTGCCACGGATTATAAATCCCGGCTTTCGCTGGAGGTGCTGTACCACCATGCGAATCTTGCGCTGTGGGGCTTTGTCGCGGCGTTCTTGGCTTGCCTGCTTTCGGCATTGAACATGATTTTCCGGTCAAAGAAACTGGATGTCGCGGCGAATGGGCTCTGTGTCGCGACGGCGGTAATCCTTACGGTATTGTTTGCGGTGCGCGCCATCGTGGCCGCCCGTCCGCCGATGTCTAGCTTGTACGAAATTGTGCTGCTGGTGGCGCTGCTTTTGATGGCGTTTGAGTCCGTTGCGTTTTTCCGCTGCAAGAACCGGACCTATGCCCTGATTTTTCCGGTCACCATGATGGCCGCGGTGCTGTTGTTCTTTGCGAAGTTCGTGTTGGAACCCGGCGACACCTTCCGTCCGATTCCCGAAGTGCTGAATTCCTCGGTATTCCTGACGCTGCACGTGTTCACGATAGCGCTTGGCTTTGCGGGCATGATTCTTTCTGGCGTTGTGGCGCATCTTGTGCTGTTTCGTGGGAGTGAAGCGCTCCCGTCGGTGGAACAGCCGAAGGGCTCGCCCCTGTATGCGCTGATGTACGGGACGCTCGCGTTCGGCGGCGCATTTACGATTCTCGGGACGCTGCTCGGCGGCGTGTGGGCCGACTTCGCGTGGGGGCGCTTCTGGGGCTTTGACCCGAAGGAATGCGGAGCATTGTTCGTCATTCTCTGGGCGATGCTGCTGTTGCATTTGCGTGCTGGCCGGCTCGTCACTCCGCGCGGGTTTGCTCTTTTGAATGCGTTCAGCTCCATCGTCACGTTCCTCTGCTGGTTCGGGATAAACTTGCTCGGGGTCGGGCTGCATAGCTACGGGTTCCAGGGCGGCACGGCCATGTGGCTCATCGGCTTCGTCGTCGTCGATACTCTGGCGATTGGGGTGATTGCGAAGCGCGGGGCTAGAGAATAGAGACTAGTGGCTAGTGAAAAGAATCACGCACTTCGTGCGTCAATAACAGACGGCGAAGCCGTGATATTTCTCCCTAGCCTCTAGATTCTAACCTCTAGATCCTTATCCTAGAGATTGCTTCAGGGCTATTCGCCCTTCGCAATGACAACCAAGGCGAATGCCATGCCAAAACGCTTGCGTTTCGGCATGGCTGAGCCGACGAGTCATGCGCCTGCGAATGACAACTTTTTTAGGCGCGAGGCTCGAACGGGTTGTTTTACATACTAAGTCTCTTTTTTTGAACTTTTAGTATGTATTTTTCGGAAAAACGTTGATCAGCAAACAAGAAAAACAATCGCACTTACATACTAAACTCGGAATAAATAGTCCTTCAGTATGTAAAAAAATGAAATACTTGTATAAAGTAACCTTTGCTGTCGGTAAATTTACATACTAAAGCATGTGAAAGCTTGTTTTAGTATGTAAGGGGACAAAAAAATACTCCACATCTTTTCCGCCGTCGATTGAATTTGCATATCATTTGGCAATTTTGGGGCATTGAGTATGTAAGACATCTAAAAAACAATGAACAAGCAATCGGCCGTGGTTAACGAGAACTCCAAGCTCCGAACCTTCTGATTCGTCTCTTGTCTAAATTCTATATTTTACGGCATGCTACAATGGGACACGCTTCTTTCTGCGACTCGTTACGGGCACCCGGCCGATCCGGACCCGAACCGCTCCGATTTTCATCGCGACTATGACCGCATCGTCTTCTCGACGGCATTCCGTCGCCTTGGCCGCAAGACTCAGGTTCACCCTTTCTCGGTGAATGACCACGTACACAGCCGCCTCACGCACAGTCTGGAAGTTTCCAGCGTGGGCCGCAGTCTTGCCATTACCGTCTATCACCTGATCAAGGAACACTTGCCCAAGTACGTGAACGAATACCAGTTCGGCACGATAGTCCAGTCGGCGTGTCTCGCTCACGATATCGGCAATCCGCCGTTTGGCCATGCGGGCGAGGCGGCAATCCGCGAGTGGTTCCGCAAGAACCGCAACAGCGCCCCGCTCAGGGACTTGAACGACCGCGAGATGGCGGACTTCGAGAACTTTGACGGCAACGCCCAGGGGCATAGAATCCTGAGCAAACTGGAGTACCATTTTTTGGACGGCGGCATGCGTCTCACGTATGCGACCATCGGTTCGATGATCAAGTACCCGCGCCTCGCCATGTACGGCACGCCGACGAGCCTGTTCTCGACCGAGGCGGACCTTTACCGCGAAACGGCGGATACGCTCGGCCTGCCGGAAATCGCCAAGGGCCAGTGGGTGCGCCATCCGCTGGTGTACCTGATGGAAGCCGCCGACGACATCTGCTATTCCATCCTCGATGTCGAGGACGCGATCGAACTAGGCATCCTGACTTTTGGCGACGTGCGCGGCATGTTCTCTTACCTTTGCGGCCCCGATGTGGATATCGACCGCGAATACGAAGAAAACGGCCAGAACTTCCGCGACTTCCTCAGCAGCATTCGTGGGCACGCCATCCAGAACTTGATTGATGACGTGGCCGTCCTTTTCATGAAGCATTACGAAGAAATCATGAACGGGGCGCTCCAGAAGCACTTGATTGATCTTTCTCGCAGCGAGACGATGGAAGGTATCCGCATCGCGAAGCGCTTGGGCGTGGAGCGCATCTACCCGGACCGCCGCAAGACGGAACTGGAAGTGGGCAGCTACACGACGCTCAGCACCGTGCTCGATGCCTTCATCAACGGCGTTCACGATTATCGACAGAACGGCAAGAACTCTTACCGTGCCGACCGCATCGTGCGCCTGATTGGCCAGGCGAAAATCGGCCAGAGCGTTACGGCTGCGGAAGCGTACCACCAGGTGCTTGACTTTGTGAGCGGTATGACGGACAACTATGCGACCTACCTGGCGCGCCAGATTGGCGGGTTGGTCATGGGGCTTTGATGGTCTGGTTGTTCGACTACGACCTGACTTTGTACGGCGAAGAGGAACGCCATGTGCTCGTTTCCCTGGACCACCGCATTTCGGCTTACGTGCAGAAGACGATTGGCGGGACGTTCGAGCATGCCTCGGAAATCCGGACGGAGTATTTGCACCGCTACGGCACGACCCTTGCGGGGCTCATGGCGCTGCACGGCACCGACCCGGACGACTTTTTTGACTTCATCCATGATGCTCAATATCTGGTGTACCCGGTCCCGGCGCCGGCGAAGCGCGACTTGCTGCTTTCGCTGAAGGGCCCGCGCGGCGTGTTTACGAATGGTCGCCACGACTGGAGCGAGGCAGGGATGCGTTCGATGGGGATTTTGGATTGCATGGATTTCGTGTTCGACCTGAAGGCCCTCGGCTGGGTCGGCAAACCCCACGACATCGCCTACGAGAAGATGGAAAACTTCCTGAAGGAACGCCTGGGTGCCGACTTTAACGCATCCGATATCGTCCTTCTGGAGGATTCCCTGCGTAATCTGGAACCCGCCCATGCGCGCGGTTGGACCACGATTCTTGTCAATCCGGTTGCGGAGGCTCCAGACTGGGTGGATTTCCACATCTCCCATTTGCTAGATTTAGATAAGATAGTCGACAAATTACCTTGCTAGAAACGTTTTCGAAAGACTCTTATGAATAGAATTTCCCTTTCTTTGTTTTGCCTCTTGTGCTTAATGCTGTCTTCGCTGTTTGCGTCTCCGGTTATTCCGGTCGCTGCGCGTAACGGGTTCCAGAACATGGCCGTGACGACGGAGTATTCCGACCTGCTCAAGGAAAAGAACGCAAGGAACGATTCCTTGCTCCCCGCACTTGATGGCGACAAGGCTTTTGCCGAGGTGCTCCGAATGAACCCGAATTTCTGGAGCCTGGGAGGCGCTATCGACAAGGATGCGTCCCTCGTGACGAAGCTGAATGCAAAGATTGTTTTCATCGACGGTATCCGCGAAGAACCTTATTGTGAACTGGAAAAGGGGACATCGAGCGATGCTGGTACCTGGAACGTGCGGATTGGCGTTGACTTCGTGTCGGGCGGCTCTAACATTGTGCATATCCACGTGCAACAGTGCTTGGACTACATCCGCGACGAACTGGGCTACGCCGTGAAGAAAGGGGATAAGATTGTTGTGGTCCCGCCCAAGAAGGTCTTGGATAAGATCAAGAAGAGCGAGATTCCTGACGCCATTGATCTTGACCTGCAACAGACGCTCCTCAAGGCCCACGAAGAAGTCGAGTTGGATGGGAAGTGCCCCAAGAACATCGAGGCCTACATCATCTTGATGAACGTCTATAACCAGGTGAAAGACAAGAAGATGGATTATGTTGTCATTAACGACCAGCTGAACAAGCAACGTAACGGCGGCCTGCGTGTGCAGAGCTGCGCCTTTAGCCGCGAGTGGAACAAACGCTACCAAGAAAGCGCAAGCTTTGAATGCGACATCGACAATGACCGCTGCCTGTACCGCCAGGAGAACGACGGCAATACGGAATGGCATATAAACTACGAGCAAGACCGTTTTGAGTACATCAACAAGAAGTTCCTGTTCTTCAACCGCAATCCCAAGAGCATCCACAAGGGCGGTACCATGCTGGATTTACGCTTGATTCGCCTCTCTACGACGCTTTACTTGGAAGCCTATATCAACCTGAAGGGCGAACCTGTGACGCTTGGACTTGTGATTGTCCCCGGCGAGAAAACCCTCAAGGATTACGAGGATAATAGCGCTTCTGCCGAAGAAGAAGGCGAAATGATGGAATAACTCAAAAATATGTGACGATGTTCTTGTAATTTTGTCTTTGGGAATGAAAAAGATGAATTTCTTTCACGAATTCATCTTTTTTTTATAAATTGGCAGAAAAGAAGGATGGATAGCGAAAAAACTAACGCAAAAAAAAGAAGAGAAAAAATGAAGAATAAGATACTTGCTTTTGCCTTGTTGACTTTCTTTCTTGCCGCGTGTTCTGACGAATCTTCGGTGTCGACGCAGAATTCGGGCGGTGCGTCGAACATCAGGAGTTCTTGTAAGTTTGACGATTCTGTCCTTGAGGACGTTGCCGCCAATGCGGGTGTAGCCTTGAAGAAGATGGTTTACGACGATTCCTTGGGCAGGCGAGGGCCAGAACGATTCTTTTTTGCCGAGACTGCCGGGGATTCCGCCGTCATTTCGCTTACGGGGCTTGCCGATGCCTGTAACAGGTTGATTCGGAAAATCGATGTGCGGCTCGAAAGCGATACGCTCTTCGCGACCTTGAAATATGATGAGCATGGCGAGACCGATTGCCTCTGCTTCTGGGTGGACATGTCGTTTACCGTCAATAAGAAATTCTTGGGTGATTCCGTGAAGACGCTTGTTATAGGCAACGAAATTTTCACAAGGGTTTACCAAAGGGAGGCTCTTGCTAACGATGACAATGGTGAGTCAGATTGATTGTCGGGCCAATTTGCCGTTTTTTTGGAAAATTTGTGACTTTCGACGGCCCATTCGGCAATTTTTATTATATATTTAAAACGGAATCTAATTTATAAGGAGTCCTTATGAAGAATTTTGTTAAGCTTTCCCTTTTGGCAGCGATGGTTGCTGCTCCTGTTATGGCCGATGAATCTTTCGGCGGTATCGGTGTGACTATTTATCAGATTGGTGACGGTGTCAAGGTTGCTGAAGTTATCCCGGGTACTCCTGCTGCTGAAACCAAGCTCCAGGCTGGTGATGTGATTGTCGCTGTTGACGGCGTTAGCCTCCAGGGCAAGGACATCGAAGCTTCTAAGGATATGCTCCGTGGCCAGGTGAACAAACCGCTCGAGATTACCTACGTGAGCGCAGGCGAAACCTACAAGGAAACGCTCCGCCGCACCCAGATCACCGTGAAGGAACTCGAAGGCAAGTCCGTGCAGAGCTGGTATGGTGACAAGTCCGAAGTCAGCTCCCACGAACTCGAGGCTTTCGCCAGTGCAACGGAGTCCGACAAGCAGCTCGTCGCAGTCTTGCAGAACGGCAACCTCGTGAAGGAAGAAGTCAAGGCTTCCTCTGCTGGTCTCAACGGCATCTACATCGAAAGGGTGAACGAATTTGAACCCAAGGTCCATAAGTCCAACATCGCTCGTACTGGCGACGCCACTCTCCGCGGCTTTACCCGTACGGCAGTGAGCTTTGGCCTCAAGTCCTCCGGCACTGCCGTGGTGAGCATCCTGAGCGCTGATGGCGAATTGATTGCCACTCTCCGCGCCGATAACGCCAAGGCCGGTATCAACACGATCTCTTGGGACGGCAGCCAGCTGACGAGCGGCCGCTACATGGTGAGCATCGACCACAACGGTTCCGTTAGCGGAAAGATGGCCGTGCTCAAGTAATCTCTAGTCCTGCTTGATTTTTGTCCGTCCGGATTGATGTCCGGACGGATATTTTTTTTAGGGAACAACCTTTTCAAAACATCGTTTCTTTTTGTTGCAAAACTTTTTTGGCTGTTGTCTATTTTCTATCTTATCGCGCAACGTGTTTTTATTGAGAACCCATAGTCTCCTGTGGGCCGTTTTGCTATTTGCATTGGCTGCCCTCTATGCTCCTGCCGCGTTTGGCGAGGAGATGACTCGCTTTGAACTCGAGGATCGAGTCCAAGAAGAAGAGGACACGACTGATGTGACGTGGATGAACGACACGTCGGGGGTCGATACCATCGAGTACCGTGCGGTCGACCTTGTGTACGACGTGGAAAAGTCCACCTTCAACTTGAACAACAGCGCTCAGCTGAAATACCGCACCGCTACGCTTGATGCCGACACCATCTTCTTTGACCAGGAGAACAGCATGCTCGTGGCTAGCGGCGAACCGGTGCTCCGCGAAACGAAGAACCCGTCCTTGTCGGGTATGCGGCTCAAGTACAACATGAAAAGCCGTATCGGCGAAATCTACTACGCGACGACGTACCAGGACAACCAGCAGCTGAACGGCATGGAGGTCCGTCGACTGCCGGACACGCGTATCCAGATTGCTCGAGGCGACTTCAGTACCTGTAACGATTCGACCCACCAGCACTTCTACTTCTACGGACGGCGCATGGTCGTTAAACCGAAAGAGACCATCACTGCGCGTCCCGTGGTCTTGAACATTGCCGACGTGCCGGTGGCCGTGCTCCCGATTATTGTTTCCCCGCTTAAGAGCGGGCGGCGCTCCGGCCTCCTGACCCCGAAGTTCGGTGGCGACCAGAAGCAGGGCTTTTATATGAGAAACCTTGGCTTCTACTATGCGCCCAACGATTACTGGGATGCCACCTTGAAGGGGGACATTATTGAGGGCGAGGAAGGACGGTTCGAAAGGTCGACGCTCACAGGCGAGGTGCGCTACAAGATGCGCTACTTGTTGGACGGAAGGATTTCTTACACGAGTTATCTCGAGGAATTTGACCTTGCGAACAGCGGCTACGATATCCAGTTTACGCACAACCAGAATCTGACCCCCGACGGCAGGAACACCTTGAGCGGTTCAGGTTCGTTTGTCTCTAGTCAAAGCATCCGTAAAGATAAGGCGCTCGATGCCGAAACCATCTTGAACCAGCAGGCGAACGCCCAGCTTACTTATTCCGGTAAGTTCGGCACCAACAAGAGCCTCACGGTGAAGGCGCGTCAGACCCATAACTTGGTCACCAACATGATGGAACGTGAAATACCGGATATCCAGTTCCGCATGAGTGGCCCGCTTTTTAACTTCGAACTCGACGAAGACGAGGCCGCTTCCGAAGATGGCTCGATTGAAACGTACCTGGAAAAGTTCAACTACAGCTTTACAAACAGGGCTAACGTCTATACACGCCGCGCTCTGGATTCTCTCAACAATGTTGATACCACGGCGAAGTATTACGGCTACACGGGCAACTACTCGTTGGACTATTCCGGGTCGCTGTTTGATGTCATCAACCTTACACCGAGGGCGTCTTTTGCTGGCTATTGGACGGGCCGTTCCTGGATCAATCCTGAAGACTCTGCTAAGTACCGCAAGGCGCGCACTTCGCTCGAACCTACCGAAGGGCACTTTGGCGAGGTGGCGTACAACCATGATTACAGCCTTACGGCCGATACCAAGTTGTATGGCATATGGGTTCCCGAGATAGGTCGCTTTACGGGTGTCCGCCATGTGCTGTCGCCGAGCGTGTCTTATACGTATGCTCCCGAAATCGATACGGTAAAGACATTCGTCTCGCATCCGTTGCTGGGTCAGCGTCCTTACCAGATAGAGCAGAAAACGGTGGGGTTCGGCTTGAACAACGACTTTGACCTCAAGTACCTGAAGGTGGTCGGGCACAAACCCGATTCGACCAAGGGCGATACGACGAAGGCCGTCGAAGACCAGTACGGGACCCGCCGCTTGCTGACGACCCGCCACAGCACTTCGTACAACTTTGCTGCCGACTCGTTGCGGTTCTCCGACATTTCGTCTAGTTTTGGCCTTCAGGTGTTGCCGGACTACATGTTTACTGTCCGCACGACGCACAGCTTCTATCACAAGTATACCGATCAACCGACCAAGATCAGGATTCCTGAACTGACATCCTGGAGTTACGAGCTTTCTCGTGCGTTCCACTGGAACGGACAGTTTAACGCAGGTCTGCCTTCGCAGATGGGCAAGTACGAAATGCTCAAGTGGAGCTTCGGTTTTGATTACCGTTATACCTTCTCGAGTACGCGTGTGGCCAGGGATTTGTTCAAGGACAATATCTCGCATTCTACGGAAATTTCGGCGACTTTCCAGCCTACGGTCAACTGGGAAATGACTTACAGGACGCGCTACGATTATAACGAAGGCCGTTTCGTGACGCATGCGTTCACGTTCAACCGTTCCTTGCATTGCTGGCAACTCGACTTCAGCTGGACGCCGACCGGGCCTGCTGCGGGTTGGAGCTTCTCCATCTACGTGAAGGAACTCCCGGACATCAAGCTGAACGCGGGTAGCACCGACACGAAGAACACTTCCTATTAAATAGAATCTTGGAAGAATCTGGGAAAATGGAAATTTTGAATAAAGTAACCAATTTGAAACCGTCGGATTTTGACGAGGTCGTGCTGGCCAGCGGTTCGCCCCGCCGCAGGGAAATCTTGACGCAGATCGGGATGAAGTTCAGGGTGGTCGTCTCCAATGACGAAGAAGCTCCGAAGTCAAAAAATCCGCTGGACTTCCCCCGTGAAAATGCAAGCGCAAAGGCGCTTTCGGTTTCGGCCAACGAAAGAGATGCCCTGGTATTGGGCTTTGACACCCTGGTTTTTCTGGACGGCGAGCCCCTCGGCAAGCCCGGAACCCCCGAAAAAGCCCTCGAAATGCTCAAACGTCTGAATGGAAGGGCCCATAAAGTGGTCACTGGGGTGGCTGTGGCCAGGAATGGGGTGCTACTTTGTGCGACAGAAGAGGAAACAGAGGTGTTTTTCAGGAACAACACCTTACAAGAACTCGAAGATTATGTAAATTCTAAAGACCCGATGGACAAAGCGGGGGCTTACGGCATCCAAACACAGGGTGCTAGGCTCATTAGCGGAATTCGTGGGTGTTATTATAACGTTGTCGGGCTTCCGGTAGCCCGTTTGTTGGATGTTCTGGGAAGGTTGAAGGAAACAACATGAATCCTATTGAAGATAAACGTGCAGACGAATCTTTAGGTGCCTATTTCGTACGCGCCCGTGAAGCGCATTCCCTGACCGTAGAAAAACTTTCGGCTGAGACGAAGATTTCTGTCCAGCATATTACCTCTATAGAAAAAAGTGATTGGAAGGCGTTCCCCGTAGAGGCTTATTTGCGCAGTTATTTGAACTCCCTTTGCACCAAACTTGGGCTCGATACCAAGAAGGTGATGGAGTGGTATACGAAGGAAAGTGGATCGCAGTATATGAACGTATCTCTAGATACGGCAATAACTTCCACGATTTCGCCAATGGCCGAAGAGAACGTAAAAAAGCATAGCAAGGCGATTCCTATCGTCATTATTTTGCTCGGACTTGGGTTCCTGGCTGCGATGCATTTCATGGACCAGCTAGGGCGGTTCGACGAGTCCGGCGATGCTGCCAAGAGTGATTCTGCTGTTGTCGACGAGTCCGAAAATGTCACCCCGTCCGAAATTCCTGAGGGTGCTGAGGCCGTTCCTGCTGATTCCCTGCGTGCTGATTCCATCGCCGCCGCCAAGAAGGATTCCGCCGAGCGCAACGGCTCGGTGAGCCAGGCTGTCGTGGACGAAGCCATCAAGAAATCTGACCGTCCCGCATCTGCTACGATATTCATCTCCTCTACTTCCAAGAAGGACGAAAAGGCTGAACCGGTATCGAACAATGGCAGTACGAAGTTCGAACTGATTGGTTCCGGCAACGCTCGTACGTGGATCGGCCTGAAGCATCACGACGAGGACGATGCGTTCCTCAAGGAATCAAATATTTCTGTCGCGGGAACGAGAATGGTCTACAACACGAAGGACACGATTCTCGTGATTATCGGTGAACCGCGCGCCATCGCGAAGATGATTTTGAATGGCGTGGAAACGCCGCTTCCCGAAATGCAGTTTGGCCGCGTGACCCGCTTCCGCGTGTATGACGGCAAAGTCATTGTCAGGGGGAACTGATGCGCTGTTCTAAAATTTCTCGCAAGACAAGCGAAACGTCCATTGAACTTTCCTTGAATTTGGATGAACCCGGTCGTGGCAAAATCGATTCCGGGAACGCCTTCCTGGATCACATGCTCGACTTGTTCCAGGTGCATGGCGGGTTCCGTCTGGACTTGACCTGCAAGGGCGATGTGGAAGTCGATATGCATCACAGCATGGAAGACATTGCCATCGTGCTTGGACAGGCGCTTGTGGAATGCCTGGGCGACAAGAAGGGCATCGAACGTTACGGTTTTTACTTTGTTCCAATGGACGAGGCTTTGAGCCGCGTTTGCATCGATTTTAGCAACCGCATCGGCTTTGTCTGGAATGTGAAACTCCCTGCCGCGATGGCCGGTGGTATCGAGGCGAGCATGTTCGAGCATTTCTTCAAGAGCCTTGCCGAGAATGCTCGCATGAACCTGCACGTGGAACTGTTCTACGGTAGCGACAATCATCATTGCCTGGAGAGCATCTTCAAGGCGTTTGCCCGTGCCGTGGCGATGGCTGTGGCTCCCGGCCGCAACAAGAATGCCGTGCCCAGCAGCAAGGGAGTGTTGTAGTATAGGGGCTAGGATCTAGAATCTAGAGATTAGAATCTAGAGGCTAGGAAAAGTTGTTTGGATTGTGTCCGCTTTAGGCGGGCATCTCCTTTTTTATCTCGTTCCTCACAGCTGATTGCTAATCGCTGATATTTCGCGCCCCGAACCTCGAGCCTCGAGCCTCTCTCTCGTCTCTCGTCTGTAGGAGCGAAGCTCCGTTCTCTCGTCTAAATTCTCGGTACTCTTACTTTGTCGCCGGCACTCAGGTGCTCGAGCGATACTCCTGCGTTCACGGACTGCAGTGCAGACAAAACGTAGAAGCGGGGGAGGTTCTGCGAACCGGCACCGTAGGTACGGCGTAACAGCTTGAACAGGTCGTCGCCTTCGCGGGCTTCCACCGTCTTGTACAGGCTGGCGTTCGAGGGGTCGGACTGGAGGGCGGAGAGCGCCCTGCTGAACTTGTCCATGAACACCTCGGCGCTGTTGTCGACCTTCTCCTTCGCGACGGATTCGCGCCTCTTTTCGCCCTTTGTGGCGGAATGCTTTTGCCCCTGCTTTTGCGGGAGCGCAAGCGACGGGGCCTTGAAGGCGTTGAGCGTGAGCTGGGCCTTGCCGGAATCCTTACTCGGAATCACTTTTTCTGCGGCGATAATGGAGTCCACGGTGGCGATGTAGTGCTCGTCTGGCCACGCCAAAAGCGGCATTTTCTTGTCTATTTCAACGATTTTCGCAACGGGAGGTTCGTTCCCGCAGGCAACCAAAAGCAATGCAGCTATTCCGAGGATTCTTTTCATGACTCCAAAAATACTATTTTCGCTTGCCAAAATCCCGAAATTCTTTTAAATTTGGGACTTTCAAACTCACTTCAATAGGAAGTTAATACAATGAAAGAAGGTATCCACCCTAACTATCAACCGGTCGTGTTCGTCGATGCGAATACGGGTAAAGAATACATCACCCGCTCCACGAAGTCTTCCGCCGAAAAGAAGACTATCGATGGTGTTGAACATAGCGTGATTTCCCTGGAAATCACGGCTGATACCCATCCGTTCTGGACGGGCAAGCAGCATCGCGTGGATACGGCTGGCCGTATCGACCGCTTCAACAAGCGTTTCGCTGGCAACATCACGGGCGCAAAGCGCAAGACCCGTAAGGCCGCTCCGAAGGCCGAAGACGCCGAATAATTTTAGCGGATGGCCCTCCCGCCAGGGAGGGCTTTTTTCACGAACGTTTCTACCATGAGGATAACAATGAAAAAACAGCTTACATTGGTTGCCGCTGCTCTCGTTGCCTTTGCAATGACGGGTTGCGATAAGAAGGGTACTGTCGAAGGTGTTGTTCTTGACCCGTTCACCGGCAAGAGCGTCGAAATACCCACTGTTTGGATGGATTCTACCATCTATGGTACGCAGTCCACGAAGTACAAGTACAAGGACTTGCTCAAGGAAGGTAAGTTCAAGTTCGAAAACGTGCCGGTGGGCACCTACCGTATCCTGACCCGCCGTTCGAAGTATATCCTCGGCCGTGGCACGGTTACGACTACCGAAGAAAATCCGGATGCAGTCGTTACGCTCTACAGCTACAGTGACCAGGTCGATCCGGGGCTGTACAAGGGCAGCGAACAGGGCCCGGTCAAGATTTCCAACGAATGGGTTATCTGGTCCGTGAACTGCGGTGAAACTTCCGGTGCCGGTTACCGTCTGGAAATGCCGCAGGTTACCGAAGCCGCCAAGCTCCCGCCTGCCGAAGCCGAAAAGAATGCCAAGAAGGGCAAGAAAGGCAAGAAGGCCAAGAAGGCTGCTAAGGTCGTGAAGCCGGACATCAAGATGCTCCCGCTCCCGGCTCCGCGCGTCATGGACGGCAAGCTCGACGTGTTCTACCGCAACGCCAACTCCGTTTCTACCCCGATCATCGCCACGACTTATCCGGCTGTCGAAGCTCCGATCGCTTCCCACAAGGATTGCACTGGCTTTGGCGAAGGCGAAACCAAGGGTCTCTTTGCTGACAAGTCCAAGGGCACTGCTCTCACTGTGACGTACAAGGCCGAAGGCCTCTACGAAATCACGGGCAACCTCCCGAAGGGCAAGCAGATCATCCAGTTCACTCAGGATGGCAAGGCTCTCCAGACTTACTACTTCGAAGTCAAGTAGTTTAGTATAAATTATTGAAAGATTCCCGTGCATGCGAATGCGCGGGAATTTTTTTTGATATTGTTGAATGTTGCGATTACAGCTATTGTATTGTAGTCCGGAGGCTTACCGGAGCAGAATTGTAAAAAAAATCTAAAAAGAAAAAATAATGGCGTTTTTTCGCCGTTTTACGAGGGTCTGTTCTTACGAACTGCTTACAATTCTGGTATTGAAACCCCGAAAAATCTATTTTTCTTATATACCTCCGTTTATACTGCAGGAAGTATCGCAAATGAAAAAGATCAGGAGTTTTTCTTCCTTCTATGTACTTGCGTTTACGCAGGTAGCCGTTTCGACGGTCATTCTCGCTTACATGGAATTTATTCTCAACCGTCTGGGCTTTACGGCGACGGGGTCATGGGAGTTCTATGTGTTCCATCTGCTGTTCCTGTTGCCGTGCGTGCTTTTGCTGACACCGGCGGGCTTCTTTTCTGACAAATATCCCAAGGAAAAGGTTCTTTTCTGGACCACGTTCCTCTCTTTCCCGGCTGTGGGCCTGTTCTGTGCCGGGGCTTACTTCTCGAACTTGGCCATGATGCTTTCGGCGACGGGCCTGTTCTTCGTTCTCCAGGCCTTCCAAAGTCCTGCGAAAAACGGCTACATGAAGGAACTGGTGGGTGTGCGTTCCCTGATGAAGGGGGGCGGCATCCTGATGGTGACCACGTTCTCCGCTATGATGCTTTCGGGTGTGGCGCTCGCCTTCGCCATTAGGGAAGGGGCGATTCTGCCTGTGCTCTACACGCTCGGCGGTCTGCAGGTTGTCGGGTTGTTTGCTGCGTTGCGCCTGCCGTCTATCGGCGCCTACGATGCCGACCTCAAGTTCCCCTGGAACCGCTATTGGAATCTGCTGTTCATGCGCCGCAAGATGGCGAAGGTCTGGAGGAACCATGCGCTCCGCCAGTCCATTATAGGCCTTTCGATGTTCTGGATGATGATTTTCCTCATGGTGTTCATTATTCAGGACCAGTTTAGTTCGGGTTCTCTGTTCAACCAGGATGTGCTTGCGAACTACGCCATTTTTGGTACGGCGCTTGGTCTTATTGTCGGGTTCGTGTTCGCGATGAAGATGTCCCGCGACTTTATCGAGACTGGCCTTATTCCTATGGGAACTGCCGGTGCTGCGATTCTCGTTTTCTTGATTCCGCTTATCGCCCGTCCTTATAACGCCATCGCTTTTGCCTTGCTCGGATTCTGTGGCGGCATCTACATGCTCCCCATGTTCGCGATGCTCCTCTACAACACGAAGCCGCGTTCGGCGGGCCACGTGCTTTCGCTTAGCAACATGGCGCAGAACCTTTGCATCCTCCTGTTCGAAATTTTGGCTGTCGCAGCCATCCGCTATTTCGCCGTTGACAGGATGACCTTGTTCTTTGCGTTTGGCGTCGTCTGCCTCGCGGGGACAATCTGGGCGCTCTGGGCCATGCCGCAGACGCTTTTGCGCCAGCTTTTGCGTTCGGCGCTCTCGATGCATTACAAGTTCCTTGTCACGGGAGTGCAGAATATCCCCTGGGAAGGCCCTGTGCTCCTGGTGGGCAACCACATCTCCTATATCGACTGGGCGATGATCCAGATGGCGAGCCCGAGACCGCTGCGCTTTGTCATTACGCGCAGACCCTTCGAAAAATGGTACATGCGTCTGCTGCTTTCGCAGATGGAGACGATCGATCTCGACATTTCCAATCCCGGCCCGGCGATGGAAGAGGCCCGCAAGGCGCTCTTGCGTGGCGAGGCCGTGGTGATGTTCCCCGAGAATGTGATGACCACGACGGGTAACATGAACCGTTTCCGCCTGGACTATTCTTCTGTCGTGAAGGATGTCCCGCGCCTCAAGATTTTGCCGTTCTATGTGCAGGGCCTGTGGGGGAGTAGCTACTCCATGGCCGATGCCGGATTCAAGGACCTGATGCATAGTGGCGGGCGTATCGTTTCGGTCGCCTTCGGCAAGGAATTGCCGCTCGACTCGACTCCGATGATGGTAAAGCGCGCTGTGCAGGAACTTTCCATTACCGCTTGGACGAACTACATCCGGAGACTCCGTCCGGTGGCATCTGCATGGATTCGCACCGTGAAGCATATCGGGAGCGGTCCTTCTGTGTATAGTCCCGACGGCAACCATCTTTCGGCGAATGCGCTTGCGGCTGCGTCGCTGTCTTTTGCCTCGATGATTGAAAAACTGACCAAGGGCGAACAGCAGGTGGGTGTGCTTATTCCGCCTTCGGGCCCGGGCATCATCGTGAACATGGCCTGCCTTATCAAGGGCAAGACGGTGTACAACCTGAACTACACCAACACGCCCGACACGATGGATTACTGCTGCAACGTGGCCGACGTGAAGACAATCATCACGGCCCGCGTGTTTGTCGACAAGCTCAAGCAGAAGGGCGTGCCGATGGACCTGCTCCTCGACAAGTACAAGGTCTACTACATGGAAGACCTCAAGGAGAAACTCCACAAGTCGACTCTCGTGAAGAACTTCTTGCGCGTGTTGATTTTGCCGGCCTGGTACTTGGAATTGCGCTTCTTCAAGAAGGTCTCGCTTGACGACGTGGCGACCATTATTTTCAGCTCCGGTTCGGAAGGGCGCCCGAAGGGTGTCGAGCTGACTCATTTGAATTTGATAGGTAACATCAAGCAGTGCGAAAGCGTGCTTTTGCCCACCGCCGAGGATGTGTTCCTCGGTTCGCTCCCGCTGTTCCACGCATTCGGCTTCTCGATTACGACCATGCTTTGCCTGGTGGAAGGCATTCCTGTGGCGACCTGCCCCGACCCGACCGACGCGCGTCTCGTTTCGCGTATGTGCGCCCAGTTCAAGGTGTCTTTCATGGTGGCGACGGGGACGTTCTTGCGCATGTGGGGCCTGAACCGCGCTGTGCATCCGCTGATGTTCTCGCATGTCCGCGCCATTTACGCCGGTGCCGAGAAGATTCGCGAAGACGTGCGCCAGCTTTATCGCAGCAAGTTCAAACTCGAGATTTTTGAGGGCTTCGGTTGTACTGAAACGACCCCAGTGGCGGCCGTGAATACGAGGGATGTGCTCATGGACGACTACAAGACCGTGCTCGAGGGCAACAAGCCGGGCACTGTCGGCGCACCTTTGCCGGGTACGCAAATCCGCATTGTGGATCCCGACACCATGGAAGAACTCCCCGTGGGCGAGGATGGCCTAATCCTCATCGGTGGCGCGCAGATTATGAAGGGCTACTTGAAAGATCCGGAACGTACGGCGCAGGCAATCGCAGTCATCAATGGCAAGCGCTGGTACAAGACGGGTGACAAGGGTCACGTGGACGAGGACGGCTACCTGACCATTGTGGACCGCTACAGCCGTTTTGCAAAACTTGGCGGCGAGATGGTGAGCCTCGGTTCCGTGGACTTCAAGATTTCGGAATGCTCCTTGTTCGACGAGATTGACCATTTTGCAGTGGCCGTTCCTGACGGATCCAAGGGCGAGAAGATTGTGCTCGTGTACGCGGGCGACAAGTCCGAGGACGAGGTGAAAGCCTTGCTCAAGCAGGTAGGACTCCCGCCGCTGATGCTCCCGGGGGCCGTGGTGAAGGTTGACGAGCTTCCCAAGCTCGGTAGCGGCAAGTCTGACGTCCAGACCGGCAAGAAAATCGCCATGGAACGCCTCGGAATCACTAATACGTAGTTTGTAAAAAACTAGATTTGTTCATTATGAAAAACATTCTTAAGTCCCTCCGGTTGGACCGTGGGGCGGCTGTTGCCGCCGGTACGACTGCTGGCATTCTTGTTCTCGCTTTCCTCATCTTTAACAATCTGACAGTTCCTTATGCCCGTCACTGGGATATCGAATGGGGCTACATCAGCATCCTTTCGACGTTTATCCTCCTTGTCGTCGGTGCTGTCGTGAACATCCCGTACATTGTCAAGAACGGCAAGTCGTTCCTGCCTTCGGGCAAGTCGTTCTGCTGGCTTGCGATAATCCTCGCCGTGTTCTCCATCTTCATGTTCAGCAACATCAGCAACACGCACCGTGTGCTGAGCGACGAGACGAGTTGGGAGTCCATGGGCCTGCAGATGTACTTCCAGCATTCTGGCGGCGTCTGCAACGAAGGTATCTGGAAAGACGGTGTGCTCGATTGCAAGGTTGAGGTGAACAACTTCAAGGGCAAGGCGCTGGCGTTTGTCTATTCGCTCGTCTTCAATATCATGCCCCCGAACCGTGACACGGCTTTGCTGGTGAACTACCCGTTCTTCATCCTGAGCCTTATCGCGTTCTTCCTCGCGCTTTCGAAATGGTTCAAGAACGAGAAGGTGGCGCTTGCCGCGGTCGCGTTCCTGGGCGGTATGCCCATTTACCTGTTGCAGGCGCGTTCGGCCTCTACCGAAGTGCTCTACATCTGCCTGCTTGCCGTGCTCATGGCCTGGTATGCTTTTGTGCCGACGAACAAGGTCACGTGGAAACATTTCCTGCTGACCGTGCCCCTCCTGGGTTTCTTTGCGCAGACCCGTCAGGAAACGGTTTTTGCGTTCATCCCGTTTGCGCTGTTCTACTACCGCTATTTCCTCGAGAGGCCTTACCGTCTCCCTGCGTTCGTGCTTTCCGTGATTTTCGTGAGCTGGCCGTCCGTGAACACGATGGCCGCCTATCGCGGCTACGACTTCCAGGGCGGTGAGCATGCTGCGCATTCCTTCAGCAATTTCTGGTTCAATCTCAAGACGAACCTCGAAGTCATGCTGAATTTCAAGGACGATCCCAATTTGGCCGGGGTCATGGAAAACCCGTTCTACACGTCGTTTACCATCCTGCTGCTCGCGGCGACGGCCTGGTTGCTGTTCCGCCTGATTGCCCACCGCCGCTACTGGCGCGGGGCCTTGCTCGGCATTTTCTTCTGCCTCCAGATTTTCGTCATCATGTTCAACGTGTCGGGGACGTTCACTATCGACATCAACCAGCGTTACGTGCTGGTGGCGCTCCCGCTGTTCGCTTTGATCATGGCGCTCGGCCTTTACGATGCGCTCAAGTTCTGCACCAAGATGAACGATAACGGCGCGGCGGGCATTACCATCGCCATCGCGGCCATCATGACGTTCGGCCTGATGTTCTTCCATGCGAACAGCTACCGTTCTAACATGCTTTACTACAAGAACAAGCTCTTGGCCGAAGAAGACTACTTGAACAAGTACATTGCGACCTTGCCCCCGAACTCGATTTACATCTATTCGAGACCGTGGCAGATGCTCGCCCAGGGACACAGCGCCTTTAGCGAACGCACTTTCATGGGCTGGGACACGGAGACTTTTGCCAACTGGATGCAGGTTTCTGACGGCAACATTTACCTGGTGCGCGGTCAGGATGGCTATGGCGAACTCAACCGTAAGAGCCGCGTGGTCGGCTTCAAGACGACTGACCAGATTGACGAAATTTTGGACGACTACAAGAACGAACGTGTACTGCTCGAACCCAAGCTGTTCGGCTACCCGCTTGCCGTCTACAAGATGAACGCCAAGAAGGGAGTCTCGGACTATACGATGAAATTTCTCGTTTCCGATCCTGATAGCGGTAATTTTGTCATCACCAAGAAGTTCCCGGAAACGATTCCCTGCAGGTACACCCTGAACGGGGAACTGGTCGAGGAATTGGTTGTCTCGCAGTCCGAGGACGTGGTCACTCTTGACTCCGCGAAGATCCACAAGGGTCTGAACAGGGCCATGTTCGTCTGCATCATGCCGGATGATGACACGGTCAGTACGGTCAAGGATTTCTTCGTGCCTGGCGAAGATGTTGAACTGCTTTCGAACCTGACATGGGACGGCTATTCGCAGGAATGGGGCAACCCCGAAAAGAACGAGTCCGTGGAACACCACCGCTTGACGATTGACAAGGAAGTGTACCGTTACGGCATCGGAAGCCATGCGAATTCCAAGATCAGCTATTCCCTGAAGCGCCCGTATTCTGTGTTCCACGCCGTTGTCGGCCTGGATGACGAGAGCGCCTGCGGTGATGGCGTGCATTTCATCGTTTTGGCGGACGGCCGTGAAGTGTACCATTCCGAAAGGCTTTACTCCACGCAGAAAAAGAGCATCGACGTGGATATCAGCGGGGCGACCCGCCTGGAACTGCGCATCGACATGGGCGACGAGAAAAACTGCGACCATGGTGACTGGGCTAACGCCTGGCTGGAGGCCAAATAAGTGAAGGCCCTCGTCGCTCCGCTCGACTGGGGCCTTGGGCATGCGACGCGGTGTGCGCCGATTGTCCGTGAGTTCCTGGAAAAGGGCTGCGACGTGGAACTGTCCGTGACTAGGGGGAATGCCGCCATTTTGCGCGAGATGTTTCCCGATGTGCGGCAGCGCCTGGCTCCTTCGTACAACATTGTCTATCCCAAACACGGCTACAACATGGCGTTCTGGCTGCTAAGAAACAGCGCCCACCTGAATGCCGTCATGCGTGCGGAACACCATTACGCCGAAGAAATGGTTGAACGGCACGGCTACGACATTTTGGTGTCGGACAACCGCTTTGCGTTCCGTTCCCGCAAGGCGAAGAGCGTCTATATGACGCACCAGTGCCGTATCGCTTTCCCGAAGATGTTCCGGATGTTCGAGGCGTTCGGTGCCGCCTGGCATGCCTCGGTCATGTCGCGCTTTGACGAAGTCTGGGTGCCCGATGTTCCCGAGTTTCCCGGTTATGCGGGGAAACTTTCGCATGTGGATTCCTGCCCGCGCCCGCTCAAGTTCGTGGGCCCGCTTTCGCGATTCTCGATGCTGCCGGACTTGGTCCCTGCAACGCAGTCTGCCGCGAAGGACTTGGATGTCGTTGCCGTGGTGTCCGGAGTGGAACCCGCGCGCTCGCGCTTTGAGTTGAGGCTCCGTTCCGTGCTTTCGCAGATTCCCGGCAAGCATGTGGTCATTCTGGGCAAGCCCGCTTCTTCACAGAAAACTTGGACCGAAGGGAACGTGACCTTTTACAACCACCTGCCGACACAGGAATTTGCGGAGGTGATTTCCAGGGCCGGCTGGGTTATTTCGCGTGGCGGTTACAGCACCGTGATGGACATGGCTTTACTCGGTGCGCATTGCATCTTTGTGCCGACTCCCGGACAGTATGAACAGGTCGTCTTGGCTGCAGACCTTTCCGCCGCCGGTTATGCGGTATCTATGGAAGAGGATGCCTTGACCGTGGATTCGCTGAAGGGCGCCTTGCAACGGACCGATGTTGTTGAATTGCCCCGACAATCCAAAAATACGCTTTTGTCGGATGCCGTCACCCAAATTTTAAGGAGAACTTGAGATGCCGCAGTTTGTGCTTGCCTTCCCGCTGAACGTCGCCTGTGATGAACCGTTCAAGGTTACGGACTTCGTCTCTATCGACAAGGATACCGCAAACGTCATCATCCCGGGTTGTGGCGTGCAATTTAACGTGGTGTGCCAGGCCGCCGCTGCGGGGCTCTCGGGCTTGTTTGCCGAAAACGACACCGTCACTCCCGAAGAATCGGCGGCGATTGATGCGCACAAGTCGCTCCTGTTCCTCTTGGGCGAAGTCAAGTCCATCGACGACGTGACTCAGGTGGATTCTGCCATTTTGAAAATCCTTGCGGCAGGCGCTCTCGGCGTGTACATGCAGCAGTCCGGAACTGCCTGGACGGCCGCCCGCTTCCGCGAAGTGCTCGGCGATGCGGAATTCCCCATGGACACGTGGATCAACTTCGTGGAAGGGGACAACGTTGTCTATACTCTGGGCATGGCGGCGTTCTCTTTGCCCGACCTTTGCCTCGCGAAGTCGGTCGAGAATGCGGAAAGTGCATTGCTCCTGGCTGCAGACGCCATCTATGGCGACGGCATTCCCGCCAAGTCCGGCTCCGAGGTGGACATTGGCGAAGGCGAGGTCTACGTGCTCCGCGCCGAAGCGAAAAATCCCTTCCCGAAAGACAGCCCCGAATACAACAAGCAAGGAATACTCCGCTTGACGAAAAAGTAGCGGAGAGCGGTGGGCTGTGAGCAGTGAGGTCGCTCCGCTCTGAGTTTATAGAAAAATGAAAAAGAACCTAGTTGGTACTAGGTTCTTTTTTGCTCAAAGGGCGCATAGCGCCCGAGCTCATACCTCTTACAGCTCCGGCTGCTTTCCGGTGAGGCGCACGAAGATTTCTTCGTACTTGGCGAGCGTGTTCTTCACGACGTCAGGCGGAATTTCCGGACCCGGGTAGGTCTTGCCCCAGTCGAGAGTTTCGAGCCAGTCGCGGACGTACTGCTTGTCGAAGCTTTCCTGGTTCTTGCCCACCTGGTACTTGTCGGCCGGCCAGTAGCGGCTGGAGTCCGGCGTGAGCACTTCGTCGATGAGGATGGTTTCGCCATCGATTTCACCGAATTCGAACTTGGTGTCGGCGAGGATGATGCCCTTGGAGGCAGCGTAGTCGCGGGCCTTCGTGTAGATGTCGAGTGACATGTCACGGAGAGTCGTTGCAACCTTTTCGCCAACGATGTCGAAAGTCTGTTCGAAGCTGATGTTCTCGTCGTGGCCCACATCCGGCTTGGTGCTCGGTGTGTAGAGCGGCTTTTCGAGCTTCTGGCAGAGCTGCAGGCCTTCGGGGAGAACATGACCGCAGATCTTGCCGGTCTTCTGGTAGTCCTTCCAGCCGGAACCCACGATGTAGCCGCGCACGATGCATTCCACGGAATGGCGGTGGGCCTTTTTCACGATCATGGAACGGCCGCGGAGGTAGTCGGCGTGCTTCTTGAGCACTTCCGGATACTCGTTCACATCGGCGGTGATGAGGTGGTTCTTCATGCCGAGGTGCTTGAACCAGAACAGCGAAAGCTGGTTGAGGATTTTGCCCTTACCAGGGATCGGGGTGGGGAGTACCACGTCAAAAGCGGAAAGACGGTCGCTGGCGACCATCAGGAAGCTGTCGCCCAGGTCGTACATGTCGCGTACTTTGCCCTGGTGGAACAGCGGAACTTCGGTAATGGGGGTTTCAAATTTTAGACTCATAGTGACAGTAAATATAGAAAAGTAGGGTGTGGTGGTTCGGGGCTCGAGCCTTGAAGTTTCCTCCTGCTGGTTTGTTCTGTCCCCTTTTTTATATATTCGTAACATGACTTTTAAAAGCTTTGCCCCTGTAGTCCTTTCGGCGGCGGTTGTCGCTCTTGCCGCTCCAGCCCAACAATCCACGGCCTCCATTGTCGCGAACGCCCAGAAAAAGGGGTACTCGCTCCAGACCCGTGACAAGTTCATCAATAGCTGCAAGATGGGTGTGGAACTTCCCGTTTGCAAATGCGTCCTGACAAAACTCGAAGCCAAGTACGATGAGGCTACGTTCAAGCGTTACGAAGCCGAACTCGCGAAGGGCAAGGAAGACCCGTCCTATTTTAATTTCATCGTCCAGTCGACAACGGAGTGTGGCGACGCGTTGGATGCTGCTTCCGGTGCAAAGCCTGCTACTCCTGCGACAGCCACGGCTCCCGCGAAGCCGGCCTCTTCTGCCGCACCTGCTGCTCCTGCCGCTCCTGCAAAACCGGCGCCTGCTGCGAAACCGGCTGCTCCCGCGAAGGCTCCTGCTAACCAATCTGTTTCCCTTTCTCCCGAAGAGATGATGATTCTGATGGCCCTCCTGCAGAGCCCGGTGTTCAAGGACAACTTCGTGAAATCCTGCACGGAGCAGTCTATGGAATGGCTAGGAACGAAACAGGCCGACAAGACTTGCAGATGTGCTATGAACCGCGTGACCAGCGACCAGAAGTTCATGAGCCGGATTATCGCATCTGTCGGTACCGACGGCAGCAATATTGATTTCGAGAAATGGGGCTTCGACTTCATCGAGCCGTGCATCCCCAAGCAGTACCCTCCCGAGATGGACAACGCCTTCGTGAAGGAATGCCTCAAGCAGAAAGACGTGACCAAGCCGACTTGCGAATGCGTCCTCCAGTCCATCAAAAAGGATTACACGATTCATTCCCTAATGAAAACGGCCTTCGAGGATAGAAAAAGGCTGGAAACGGATATCACGCTAAAGTCTGCGCAGTGCCTCTCAAAATAAAAAGTTCTAAAAAAAAATAGCGGCCATAAGCCGCCATTTTTTTATAACAAATTATACTGATAGCTTGTCAATAAATACTTAAAACTGCAGAGCTAATTACCTGTTTTGTCTTGTCGCGAAGAAGGATGATGTATTTCCCTGTGGGAATATTTATGAACTGCGCTTGCTTGGTTTGCTGGCAAGGGCTTTTTTGTGCGAAAACCCGACCAGTCGCCGAAACAATGCTTATGTCGACGATGTCGTCACTGACGTTTTCTACGGCAATGTTTCGCCCTTGTGTGTAGATTCGGGGTGGGTGAAAATGAAGAATGTGGGAACTTTTATTCGCTCCGGTTCTGTCTTCTGCAATAGTGCTGTCTCCGCGATCTGTAATTGTACTGTCAACGCTATCTGCGGAAGAAACGCTTGCAGTGTCGCCTGCGGCGTAGAGTGGGGCGAGTGCTTCTGCCCACAGGTGGTGCATCGCCTGGCCACCCTTCTTGTCGCCATTCGGGTGAACGCCGTCGCTTGCGAGCTGTTCCGGATGTTTCTTGAAGTAGGTGTAGAAATCGGGTCCTTTTGGCAAGTTGTTGTCTTCTGTCAGCTTGTCGACGGCTTCGAGGAACGCGGGATTCACCTGCCAGCCCGCTTTTGCGGAATCTGTCGCAATGATGCGGGCGATAATCGGGGTGATTCCGTGAGCCTTCGCGGAATCGATAATCGTCTGCATGTTCTTCTTGAATGTGCCCAAATTCCAGTCGCCGCCGCCCCAGGCGTCGTTTGTGCCCATCTCAATGGCCCAAAACTTCACGTTTCCCGCGTATTCCAAGTATTCTTTCAAGTGCGCTACGACTTCGGTGCTGTTGATGCAGCCGATACCGCCGCGCAACATGGCGGGCGTGTATTCCGGGAAGCGCGCGTGAATGAGTTGCGCTGTTGTCGAGTCGGTGTCCTGCTGCTTGATTCCCATCTGGCTGATGCTAGTGCCCATGAAGAACCAGGTGTCGGTACCTCCGTTGCTCATGTCGAAAGCCTCTATTTCGAGAATTTGGCCCACGTCGCCATTACTTACGAACTTGAACCAAGATTTTCCCGTAAAGTCTATATCGACGCCTCGCGCCATTACGGGGTTGTTTGTAATGGTGGCTGCTACATCCCAGTTGCCGTCGGTACCATTGGTAGAATTTGCCGAGGTCAGGATTTTGAAATTCGAAAGCGCTACGCCGGTATGTCCGCAACCGCTCGTGAAGTTGGTCGCCCAGGCGCAATCGCCGTACGATTCCCAGTTGATTCGTAATTTTGTCGGCCCTGCTCCTACGTTCAATGCGATTTCCTTCGCATTGCTGCTTTTCCAGTTGGTGAGGTAGCCGTCGGTCAGGTAGTCGGTCGTTGTCGACCCCGCATACGCGGGAAGCCTTCCCGACACAAGTTTGTTCGGAGTGATGGCGATTGCCGTGCCCAGGCCGAAAACGCTAAAGGCCACGGATGCTGTAATCAGTTTTTTTATGCTTCCCATGTGCACTGTCCAGGTTTTGTCGTTTTTTGAAATGAAAGTCCCCGCTTGGTATGCGGGGACGATGGGGGCAAATGGCTTATTTCTTGATGTACAGTGTGTTCACGGTAGAACCCTGTATTTTGGAGCGGACGACGTAGCGGCCCTGCGGCAGTGCGTTTACGCTTTTGCCCATGAAGTGCCCGTTCATATCGAAAATTCCGATGGTGGTTGCTGTCCCGAGCAGACGCGGTGCTGTCGCGAGGTGGGTCTTGCCTGTGTCGGGCGATGTTACGGTCGTGTCAGGCGGAGTTACGGTCGTATCGGGCGGAGTTACGGTCGTATCAGGCGGAGTTACGGTCGTATCAGGACTGATATTCGCCGTGTACTTGTCCCAGCCGGGCATGTCCTCGAGGCTGATAATGCGCTCGTCTTCCATATTGCTTTTCCATACGGCATCCTTGGTCTGTCCGGGCCAGGTCCCGCTCCAGGTGCTGTACCACGGCATCCACCAGCTCCATACCGCTTCGTCGGCGTGCATGTTGTTCACGTCGGGGATGGGGCCGTTTTCGCTGAGCGCGAGAATCTTCGTGCCGTTCGATGCGCTCTTGAACTTGTCGAAGGCGCTCGCGTTGCTGGAATGGTCATTTGCGCTGTTGTATATGTCGATGGAGAGCACGTCATAGTATTCGCTGCCCGGATCCCAGGAGGTGACGGTGCTCCCTTCGGGGTTGAACACCCAAATCATGTTCTTCACGCCCTTGACTTTCACCATGCGGTCATAGACAAGGCGATAGAGGGCGGCGAACTGGTCGCCCGAATTGATGCTCCACCAGAACCACTTGCCGCCCGCTTCGTGCAGGGGGCGGAAGATTCCTGCCACGCCTTCTTTCTGCAGTTCGAGGAAATAGTCGGCGATGTGGTCGATGTCGGCGACGATTCCCTTGTAGGCCGCGCTTTCGGTGTTCCATTCGGTGGTGCCGGGCTTGAATCCGGTCGCGAAGTCAAAGGTCGTGTATCCCTGCCCGTTATCGGCGCCCTGGATGTAGAATGCGTCTTCCTTGTCGAGAGGGTCTTTCCAGTGCCAGGTGAACGCGGGAATGCCGCCTGCCTTCCAGAGACCCTTTGCGATAGAAATCGCCTTGTCGGTGTATTCCTTGTTCCAGCTTTCGTTGGCCTTGGGGCCGGTTGCAAACAAGAAATCCAGCCCGACGATGACGGGATATTTCTGGGTCCTTGTATAGATGTACTTCACGTCGTCGTGGGTCTTGAAGTCGGCACCCATGGTGTAGCCTTGCATGTCGCCGGTCATGATTCCGCTAATCGTCTTCTTGCCGAAATTTTCGCGGAGGAAGCTATAGAGCTTTACTGCACTCTCGGTCGCGTTGGGGGTGACCGGCTTTGCGGAAAGCTTGAAGGGGGCTGATTCGTATGGTTCCACGTCGATGTAGTCCACGCTAATCCATCCCCAGAATTTCTGGAGGGCGATTGTATTTGTACCTGCCTTGAGCGTGACAATTGTCGAAACGTCCTTCCAAGTGGAAGCTTCTTCGAAATCTACGGTGCCCGATGTCGAACCGTTCACGGCGATGTAGTTTGCTTTGAATTCAGGAGCCTTGTAGTGGATTGTCACTTGGTATTTCCCGGCTGTTTCCGCGGTGACGCCTTCAAACGAAATGTTGCCTTCCTGCATGTCGGCGTAACCCGTTCCCGAGTCCCCACCGCTGTTGACAATTTTGGCACCTTCCGAAACGGTTGCCGATTCACCTTCGTACTTGGTGGCAAAAGCTGCCACCGCCAAGCCGAGCCCGATGATTATGATGTTCTTTCCAATAAACATATACACTCCTTATATATTCATAAAATATGTTTTTTCTTTATAAAACGCTGTGATGGAAATCAAATGGTGTGGACAAAAATGTCTACGCTCCCGTAAAAAAAATGGATGTTTCCCGAAAAAGAATGGATATTGATATTGAATAATGTATTTTTGGCAATGGTAGGTCTCCTATGTTTGCAAGGAACAAAATCAACATTTTCGACTATTCGGACTACCGCAAGTTCTTGCGGGAGTTTTACGAGGTTGAAAAGTCGTTAGACCCGACGTTCAGTTACCGCGTGTTCGCCACGGCGGTCGACATGGACGCGAGCCTGCTTCTCAAGATTTTGCAGGGCAAGCGCCACGTTTCCCCCAAATGCATTGAATCGTTCGTGCAGTTCTTCCGGTTCAAGGAAGGCAAGGCGGAATATTTCCGCGAGATGGTCGCCTACGGCAAAGCAAAAAACGACGAACAGGTCCGCCGGCATTTTGAAACGCTACAGAAAATGCGCCCGCTGGCTTGCCGCGAACTGGACGAGGCGCGCTACCGCTATTTCCAGCAGTGGTTCTACCCGATGATCCGCTCTGCGCTGGATGTCTTTGATTATCGCGGGCCGCAGGATGCAGCCTCCCTTGGGGATTCCTGTGTCCCGAAACTGACTGCAACCCAGGTGCAGGGCGCTGTGGACGCCTTGCTGCAACTCGGGCTTGCCCAAAAGCGGAAGGATGGCCGTATTGTGCCGACCGAGGCGCATATCAAGACCAAGGAACGCTGGTTCAGCGCTTCTATTAGCGAGTACCAGCAAAACATTGCCGACTTGGCCCGCCGCTCGATTGCTGAAACGCCCAGGGAAGAGCGCGATATCAGCACGCTCACAATGGCTCTGGATTCCTCCCAAATCGAAAAAATACGTGAAATTCTCGCTGAAACGCGCAAATCTATCGTAAATGTGGTGAATGCGATGCCGTCCAAGATTTGCGACAGCGTTTATCAGCTAAATTTCCAGTTGTTCCCGATGATGAAAAAGGTAAAATGATGAAACGTTTAATTTCGGCAGTTTCTCTGTTGTCTTGTTTGTGGGCTTGCTCCAGTTCCGATCCGGATACTGCCGGCGCGACGAGCGAGACGACGAACGGGATCGCCGTTATGGTGGTGGATGCCGCAACCAAACCGGTTCCGCAAGCCAGGGTCACGTTGTACAAGCGACCTTACAAACGTCCTAAAGCTAATCCCGCAGAAGTTCAGCCCAACGAAGTGACGCAGTTCCTTCCTTCCTATGTCTCTGCGCTGGAAACCGCCGCTGCGGATGATTCTGGAATGGTTCAGTTTGAAGCTCGGCCGGACCAGTGTCAGGATGCCGTGTGCTACGTCGAGGGAATCGCCGGCGAAGATTCCTCACTCATGGCTTGGACGAAACTAGATGCGGCGGATTCTGGAATAAGTGAAATAGAACTTTTGCCGTCCGTATCGCTTACGGTGCGTACCGGAGCGTCTTCCTCTGACTCTACAGTCTTGGGCACAACATTGATGCTTGATGCGACGCCCTATTGGGCACAAAATGATGGAAGTGCGTTTGTCTTTTCGCATGTCCCGTCTGGGACGTTTGCCGTTGTCATGTGGGGCGAATACGTTGCCGACGTTTCGCTTGATGCCGGAGCTTCCATTGATACGCTCGTGCCCCTTCCCGGACTGACCCGCGAATTCGTGTTCGAAGATTTCGAGGATGGTGACAGCCTGAACAACCTTGCGAAAACTTATCCGAACTATGGCTGGTATTTCTCCGCATTTAAGGGGGCTTCTTGGGTCAAGCCCGATTCGTCTGGCTTTGCCACTGCGCTCAAGGATGATGCTTCCCATGGCAAGTTCCTTGCGACGGATTTTGCTTTAGGCGATACGGGATATGTGCTGATGGGGACTCGCCTGGGCCTCGATACAAGCTACTATGACTTGAGCGGCCTGACGGCTATCCGCCTCACTGTGCGCGGCGACTGCGAATTCCGTGTTGCGCTGGAGCATTACCTCGATGTGGGCGACAATAATTTCAGGAAGGCCCTCTGGCTTGCAAAGGCTTCCAACGGCTGGACCGATGTCGTGTTGCTCCCCGGCAACGAACTCCTGGACGAATTCAGTTACCAGGTGCCGTGGGGCGAGGTCTCGAAGGAAATCGGCCTCTTCAGCATATTCATCACGAGCGGTACGCACCTGGAAATAGACAGGATTGTCTTCGAGGGTGTTGACCTGAGGTGATGCGCTGCCTTTAGGTTCATATTTCGTGATTTGAAACACGAAAAAAACGTATTTGCGAATAAGAGCCGTTGAACGGTTTCTATCTCCCGTTTTTTAGCTTATATTAAAAGAAGAATCGGGGGCAGGAGCTGATTCTGGTAAAATTTCCGAGTTTAGCGCGACACCCGGGTCGAACATGGCGGCTGAGGGCGCTTCTTCCGATGTATCGGCCGGGTCGCGCGCTCCGGAGCGGTTACCAGGATGAGTCTGCCAGCCAGCCAGAGAAATCTGGCTTCTAGAGTTTTAATACCAATAAGTGTGCTCCTTGTAATGATAAAGGCTCTGTCCGTGAGGACAGAGCTTTTTCTGTTGCATTCACTTGCTGGTTGAGATTTATTTTGTCCAATAGTCGGTGGGCTGCTCAACGCCGCATTCTTTTGCGATGTAGACGGGTTCCAGCCCTTTTTTCCGCTGTTCGATGTAATTCCTGAGAGCCTTGATGGCGATGGGCGAGAGTACCAGGATAACGGGGATGTTCACGAGGACCATGAGACCCTGACAGAGGTCGGCGCTGTCCCAGGCGAAAGAGGCGCTGGAAATGGCCCCGACAAACACGATGACGGTCGCGATGGCCTTGAAGACGTTGCGGATGGTGTTGTTCGGGCGCTTGTTCAAGATGAAGCGCAGGCAGCCTTCGGTGTAGTAGTAGTTGCCGATGAGCGTGGTGTATCCGAAAAGGCACATCGAGAACGTGATGAAAATAGCCCCATTGGAGCCCAGTACGGATGTCAGGGACTTTTGCACATAGAGGATTCCGGAAATTTCCTTGGTCGGTTCCACGTCGCAAGAAAGGCACATCAGCGCTGTGGCCGAGCAGATGAGGAGCGTGTCGATGAATACGGAGAGCGACTGCACCAGTCCTTGCTTGACCGGGTGCGAAACGCTCGCGCTGGCGCTTGCGTTCGGGGCGGAACCCATACCCGCTTCGTTGGAGTACAGGCCGCGCTTGATACCGTACATGATACAGCTTCCGGCGAATCCGCCGAACCCGGCGTCGAACGAGAACGCGCTCTTGAAAATGGTGGCGAACATGGCGGGCACATTCGAGATGTTGTAGATGATAATGCCGAGTGCCACGATTACATAGATGGTGCCCATGATGGGAACGAGGTAGCTCGTGATGGTGGTGATTTTCTTGGCGCCACCCCAGATGCAGACCGCAAAGAGCACTGCGAGGACAATGCCGATGACGATGGGCGTGGAACCCTTGTCGTAGAAGCTGTAGCCCGAGAGGGAATCTTGGATGTTGTAGGAGGCGAGCAGGTTGTAGCCCACGATGTAGGTAATGAGCACGAAAGCTGAGAAGAGAATGCCGAGCCAACGCAAGCCGAGGGCTGTTTGGATGTAGTAAGAAGGTCCGCCGTAGGAATGACCGGTCACGTCGTCATGCCGCTTGTAGATTTGCGCTAGTGTCGATTCTACGAAGGCGGAAGCAGCACCGATGACCGTGATGAACCACATCCAGAAAATAGCTCCCGCACCGCCGAGGCAGATGGCCGTCGAGACGCCGACGATGTTGCCGGTCCCCACGCGTGAAGCGGTCGAGACCATCAGAGCGCCAAAAGACGAAATCCCGTGCGCGTGCAGGGGCTTTTCGCGGGTGACGCGAAGCATCTCGACAAAATGCCGAATCTGAGGGAATCCCAGACGGATGGAAAGGAAAATTCCTGCGATAATCAGGAACAGCGGAACGATGTAGAAATCGTACAGGACGGTATTGAGGGCCGTAACGCCGGCATGAATCAGTTCGAACATAATGTACTCCGGTTTCAAAAATAGTATAGTAAAAAAGGACTGCAAGATTGCAGTCCTTTATGCTAACAACCGAAAAAACGGAGCTTTCTCAAGTAAGGGCTTAATCCTTCTTTCTTTTTGCTTTGCCTTCTGCTAGTATCCGATCGAATTCTTCGGTTTCCCAGATTTCTTTATCCATTGCGCTGCGCGTATCAAGCGGATTCCTGAATCTTCGTTTTGTTTGCACGAATGACAACAACGTCAAGAGAACGAATATGCCGAAGGAGTAAAGGATTCTTTTGCCGAGGGGGAGTTTGTACCGAGGCTCAGGTATTTCGATAAAAAGATTGAAGGTTACTTTTTGATAGTCGGGATATTGACGGAACGTAGCGGAAAATTGTTTTTCACGACCGTCGATTTTGCACAGGATGAATGCGAGAGGCTTGTATTTTGGACCATAGCTTCCCGCTGTTTCGAAACGGCAGTCATTTTTTGTGACAGATAGCGTGTCTTGCGAATCTTGCAGCAGGGCTCTCAATGGATATGTGGAATCCGCATCCAACGCTTCGTGAATCAATGCCGTGGTAGAGTCGTCAATCTTGTATATGGTAGGCTTATGCTTTCTGTAATCTAGGTTGTAGCGTTCTTCAAGGATTTGCACCATTATGGGTGCCATGATGGCCAGGAAAATTACCGTCTTAAGTTTAGGCTTCTTGAACATAATGAACAAATATAAAAAGACCCCGCAAAAGCGGGGCTTACTAGTGTAATAATGTGGAAGAGACAAACCACTAAACAAACAATCGAGGCCGTAGGCGACCTTTGGTCACTTGGCCTTTAGGCCTTAGTGAACATGGCTACCTTTAGGTGGTGCCTTGTTTGCGTGTGGTGTTGTCTCTGAAGCTATTCACAATTAAAGCAAAGCGAACACCATTCCCGGCCTAAAGTACTTACCGGCGGTGTACTTCAGGGCCGTGCTGTGGAGCAGCATGAACAGCGCGCTTGCTTCAACCTTATTGGCCTTGGCGATGCTGCCGAATGCCTTCGTAAAGGCGGGCAGGTTGCGCGGGAGCTTCGGGCTGATGCGGGAGTCTGCAAGCAGGGCGCCCTTCTTCAGGAGTTCCTTGTGCATCTTGTCGGCGGTGGTGGCGCTGAGGCCGAAGGCCTTCACGAGTGCTTCCGGGTGCAGGCGGCAAGAACCGTTGAATCCTTCCGGTGCGGCGAACGGGATGCGGGCTTCTTCGTAGAGGTTGCGGATCATGGAATCGCCCATGTCGGCTGCCTGCTTTTCCAATCCGTGGTGCATCATGGCGCACATGATGCTGTACTGGATGCCGATCCACACGTCGTGAGCCTGGAAGTTGAATTCGTCGAGCGGAGAGCCGTCCTTACGGACAAGGTTGGCGGCACCGATGAGCGGGCTGTTGGCCTTGTAGTTCGTGTTGTAGACGCGGAGCAGGTTCGCCTTTGCCTTCTTCTCGTCGCTGATGGGCTTGAGGTCGAGCAGGCGGAGGTACGTGTCGGCGAGCATCGTGTCGGCGAATACGTCGTCGCAGTCGTTGGCGATCTTTGCGTTCCAGCTCGCGGTAAAGGCTTCCTTGCACTGGGCGGTGAGCCATGCTTTCTTGAGGCCGCGGAGTTCGTTCTTGGAAAGTTCCACGTCGCTCGGGATTTCGCCTGCGTTCAGCCATTCGTTGATGGCCTTGAGGGCAGCCTTCATGTCGCTACCGTCGATGGCGAGCGTTTCCTTGATGGCGTCGGCCAGCTGCGGGAGCTTGTCCGCCACGACGTCCTTTGCTTCCATCGGGGTCACGAAGAAGTGGTAGTAGCCTTCGGCTTCGTCCCACAGGGCTTCGTCGAATTCCTTGTTGGCGGCATCGGCCTTGGCGTTCCATGTGTCTGCCTGCTGCTTGTCGCCGAGGATCTCGGCAATCTTGGCGGCGGCGCGGAGGCCTGCAATCCAGAGGCTACCGCAGTACACGGAAATGCCGTGGCTGGAGAGGTTGTCGAACGTGTCGTCGGTACCGTGGGTGAGCGGGAAGTTTTCACCGTCGTTCACCATCTTTTCGAGGTACTGCATGGCGGCGTAGACGGCTTCCTTGCAATCCTTCAGGTTTTCGATATCCTGCGTCTTTACGTAGTGGCGGAGAACCATCAGCACGTACTTCGGAGCGAGATCCTTCCATTCCTTCACGTTGTGCCAGTCGTAGGCATCGGGTTCAGCGTCGAAGGGGCTTCCGAGGTCGTGAATCACGGCACCACGCACGGCGCGCGGGCCTTCGAGTTTCGGGTCCGGAAGGTCGGCGAACGGGTGGTTCACGTATTCGTGGTGACGGCGACGGTTGTCGTTCACGGCGAGAATCGCATCGCCGAAGCGCTTCATCACCACACCGTCGAGGCGCGGCATCAGGGCCATCAGGCTGAAGCTGCCGTAGAAGTAAACGTCAAGAGAGTTGAAGAACGGATAGTCGGCGCATTCACGAACCAGGAAACGGTCGTCCTTGTCCCACACGGTGGCTTCGGCGAGGAAACTGAGCGTGTTGATGGCGAGGCTCTTGAATTCGTCCTGCTTGGCGGCCGTCTTGTAGAGCTTGGCCACGGCCTTCTTCGGCACGAGGGCTTCGAAAGCCTTGAGGCGTGCGTCAAAATTCTTGTCGGCGGAGAGCGCTTCGTCGAGCATGGCTTCCACGCGGCCGAATGCTTCGGGGTAGAAGGCAGTGTACTTCTTGGCGGAAGTGAGCTTGTTCAACTTGATTTCGGGGAAGTCGAGCACCAGGTTGAACTGGAAGCTGACTTTCTGCTTCGGCTTCAAGACGGCGGTAACGGCGACAGCACCGGCCATCGTTTCGCGGCCGCTGTAAACGTTCTTGACCCAGGCTTCGCAAACGCGACCGCTACGGAGAGCGCCCTTCAGCACGCTGGCAGCGTCATCTTGGTAGAACATCGGCTTCACGGAAACGTTCAGGTTGTCCTTCTTGTTCCAAGCGACAGACACGCCCATGCAACCGTTGAAGTCACTTTCGGCGAGCGGCTTTTCGTTGTAAAATTCGAGACCGCGGACTTCGCGACCGTCGCCCGCCTGCTTGCTGAACTTGACACCCTTCGGGAAACGTGCAGACGGCACGAGCACGAAGCTCGAGTCCTGAACGCCCTGGCGGTCCTTCTTGGCCATGTAACCGGCGATGCAGTCCTGCACCTGCACGATGGTGATTTCGCGAGTTTCCTTGGTGGTGTTTTCGAGAGTGAATACGGTGGCGTTCACCGGGAGGCTGGAGAGGCGCTCGTCACCCGGAGTCACGTAGCTGGACTGGGTCTTGGTAATCGAGACGCCCTTGCCTTCGTACTTGGTTTCACTCACCGGGTAGAGAGCGGCGTACTGCATCTTGGCGGCATCGTAACCGGCCTGTCCCAGGAATTCGCTGTCGTTTGCCCAAGCGGCAGTGAGGGCGCCCTGACGCACAACCTTTTCGCCCACGACACCGTTGAAGAAGTCGATGACGGCGCTGCGGTTGAGTTCGGCACCGGCCTTGTTCAGGAGGGCGGCGGTGCGGTCGCTCCATTCGATGTGCCAACGTTCAAACGCGGCGGCATTGTTCTTGAAGAAATCCTTTTCGGCGATGGCCTTGTTGAGCTTGGCTTCGGCCTTTTTCTGGTTGGCAAGTTCGGCTGCGCTGAAGAGCGCTTCGCCCTTGGCGTCCACGAGCGGGTACTTGGCGAGCATCTGCGTGAAGCCGGCGAAGTTGCCGATTTCGAGCGCTGCCTTCGCGCCAATCACGGATTCGCGGAAGAAGAAGTTGTTGAAGCGGAGATCTGCGGGCTTTTCGGTGCGGACCTGCACGCCCGGCATCACGTTCATCACGGGAGTGGTGCCAGCAGGCGTTGCGGTGAATGTCGAGCCGATACCGCCGACAGCAATACCTGTGGTAGAGGGAGTCGTAGAAAGCGGGGTGTACCAGGGCTGGATGAATTCCACGGCGAGGCCCGGGGTCATCAGCTTCTGGACGGAACCGGCCTGTTTGGCGCCGGCGAGGTATTCTTTAATGCTCATAGTGAATTCCATGATGAGGGTTAATTTTTTCGGATAGAAAGGTAGTAAAACTAGGGGGTGCATGGCATTAAAAGAGTTTTTTTTAATCTTTCTCCTGTACGCTCTTGCTCGAAAAAGACTATCTTATGGACATGACGAAACTGGTTGCACACATGGTTCCCGGACTCCTGCTGATTGTGGTGTTCGCTCTCCTGAAAAACTTCGTAATTCCCGTAGAAGTCACGGTCCAAGGTTGGTTCGTGTATCTGACCGCTGCGGTATTCATCTTTTCGATTGCTATTCCCTGCGTCATTTACTACCTCCGCACGCCTCCCGGAATAGACCATAAGTAACTGATTTTTCTATATTTGCGCCCATGTTTAAAATAGGCGTGATGGCTTCCGGTGGAGGAAGTAACTTTAAAGCGATTATTGACCGCATTGGCGAGGGCGACCTCGATGCCCAGTGCAAATTCCTTATTAGTAACAACGGAAACTGCGGTGCAATGGAACATGCCCGTGCCTACGGGATTCCCGTGTACCATATTTCCGGCAAGACGCACCCAGACCCGGCAGCATATGAGTCGGCGATGCTCGATGTGTTGAACCTCTATAATGTGGATCTTTTGATTTTGGCGGGCTACATGAAGGCTTTGCCTGTTTGCATGATTCAGCGTATGCCGAACCGCATCCTGAATATCCACCCGTCGCTGTTGCCGAAGTACGGTGGCAAGGGCTTCTGGGGCATCCATGTGCACGAAGCTGTGATTGCCGCTCACGACACGGAATCCGGCGCGACGGTTCATCTGGTGAGTGAAGAAATAGACAAGGGGCGCATCCTTGCCCAGGCGAAGGTGCCCGTTCTGCCTGACGATACGCCGGAGGTGCTTGCAGCCCGCGTTCTCGAACAGGAACATAACTTGTACTGGAAGACCATTAAGGAATACGCCGCACAGCTGTAAGACTCGAGCCTCATAGCCTCTAGATTCTAGTCTCTAGCCCCTAAACTTATGAAATTCAAACTGCCTGCATTCTTGGAAAATGTCGAGACCCCGGTCGAAGGGGAGGTGGCGCTGCGCGCATATGCCGCGGAGAAGAATGCGATTGTCGTGGGGATTGACGAAGTGGGACGTGGGCCCTTGGCGGGTCCGGTAGTGGCCTGTGCCGCGGTGTTGAAGGCTCCTGACATCATGCCGGAGTTGAACGATTCCAAGAAGCTTTCCCGCCCGAAGCGCGAGGCCATGTTCGATGCCGTGAAGGAGGCGTGCGCCTGTTATGCGATTGCAAGCGCAAGCGTGGCCGAAATTGATGAGATGAACATCCTGGAGGCGGACTTCTTGGCGATGCGCCGGGCCCTGCAGGCTTTGGGCATGCCTGGCCTGAACGAATCCGCTCCCGAAATCCCCATCGAAGTGAAAGGTTCCTTCGCAGAAATTCTGGGCGCCCCGCTCACGGCTCATAGCTCGCTGCTCATCGCCGTTGACGGCAACCTGAAAATCCACGGCATCCCGGCCGAAATCCAGATGCCCATCGTCAAAGGTGACGGCCGCATCGCGAGCATCTCGGCGGCCTCCATCCTGGCCAAGGTTTTCCGTGACCGGTACATGGACAAACTTGAAGAAAAGTACCCAGGTTACGGCTTCGACAAGCACGCCGGATACGGCACGAAGGCTCACCTGGACGCCATCCGTCGTTTAGGACAAACTCCGGAACACCGCAAGAGTTTCCACCCGAAATCGCTCCAGGTAGAATTGGACCTTCCGCTCTGTTAAATTGTTTTTACTTGGCCGTGAACGGGGGTGGGCTTATAGCCTCCTTTTTTTTATTTTTGTGGTTTATAACTTATTTTTTTTCTATTTTCCTCTATGGTTAATGGAAAATGTTCATGGTTTTCATTTGCGGAGGTCTTTTTGAACAATTCTGTCCCTATTCTCCAAATGGTGGCGCAATCCGATATCGCGACCATCGTTGTCCTTTGCATCCTGGCCATCATGTCCTTCGGATCCTGGGGAATCATGATTGTCAAGTACTTCGAGTATAAGAAAAACCAGCGCACGAACGCCGAGTTCTTCCGCAAGTTCAGCACTGTATCGCAGTTTGTGCAACTGCAGGGCCTTTGCGAGTCTGCCGACGATAGTGCTCTGCGCCGCTTGACGGCCGAAGTGCTCAAGGAAGCCTCCAAGTTCAGTAACTTCGTGAGCTACGACTCCATCCAGCATCGTGCTTCCCTTTTGGAAGACACCATCCAGCGTTCCATCGAAGGCCTACGCCTCAACGAAGACAAGTACCTGAGCTTCTTGGCGACCAGTTCCAACTTGGCCCCGTTCTTCGGCCTCTTGGGTACGGTGTGGGGCATCATGGTTGCCTTCTTCCAGATTGGTCAGCACGGCTCGGCAGACCTTACCGTCGTTGCTCCGGGTATCGCCATGGCCTTGATTACCACGGTCGGCGGCCTTGTCGTCGCTATTCCCGCTTCCGCTGCCTACAACTACTTTACCTCCTGCAATGGCCAGAACGAAATTTCCTACTTCAACTTCGGATCCCAAGTCTTGAGTCTCTTCAAGCGCGGCGACTTGCTCGCCCTGGAAGAAGTTGCCGGCTAGGAGGGCCTAAGTGAAGCGCAGTCGCGGAAAAGAACTCAAGCAGGAAATGAACCTCACGAACATGATTGACATCGTGTTCGCGATTCTCATTGTGTTCATTATCTCTGCCCCGCTCATGAGCCAAGGTGTTAAGGTTGATTTGCCCAAGGCCGAAGCCCCGACCATGGAGCAGGAAAAACTTTTGAAGATCTCCATTACCAAGAACGAGGAAATCTACATCGCCGACATGATGGTCGATTTTTCCAGTTTCAACAGTGTGTTCAAATCGCTGTGGAATGGCGAGATGGCGGTCGTCATCAACTCCGACGAGGATGTTCACTATGGTCTCGTGATGAAGGTTGTGACTCAGGTCCAGAAACTTGGGGTGACCAAACTCGGGTTCCTTACGTTGAATCCTAAGGACAAACCGGGTAAATGAAAGAGAGCAAGGAAAATATCCAGTATTTCTCCACGGGAGACGACGGGACAATCATAAAGATTGTCGTGTGTGCTGCGATATTCCATTTGGTCGTGGTTGCCATCTTTGCTGCCCTGCATTTTGTGGATTTCAAGCAGGAACCCGAGATGATTCCTGTGTTCGAAATGGTGCAGGTACAACCGCCGACTCCGACGCCTCCCACGCCGAGGACGCAACAGCCTAAGCCCAAGCAGGAACCGCCCAAACCCAAGGTAAACAAGGAACTCCCGCCCGAAATCAAACCTGAACCGGAGCAGAAGCCCGAGGAAGTTCACGAGGAGGTGCCGCCCGAGCCGGAACCAGAACCAGAGCCGGAGCCGGTGGACGATTTCCCGGTGGACGATTTGGACTTGCCGAAATCGATCGAAGCGCCGAGTTTGAATCCGGTCGGTTCTGTTGACATGGATCCTCTGATGCAGGTCTACCTGGAGAGGTTAAAGCAAATTATTATGAGCAATTTCAATCCGCCGAGTCACTTGAACATCCCGAGGGATGCAAAGACAACGGTGCAGTTCACTGTGGACCGTTTCGGTGGAATATCCGCTGTCGTGCTCAAGAAGTCATCGGGTTACAAGACGTGGGATCATTTGTCCATGCGTGCTGTCCGCATTTCCAAGGTGCCGGAACTGCCACCCAACTATCGTGCCCCGAGCTTGGTGTTGCATTTCAACTTTACGCCGAACTAGAGGAGATGGGTGGATGATTGGGTTTGCATTGATTATGGAGATTAATGAAGCGCTGTAGCGCAAGGTCTATATGAAAAGAATCTTTGCTTTGCTTATTTTCTTGATATTTGCAGTGCCGAGTGCATTTGCCGCGATCGATACTATCGCTGTCGACGTAGGCATTTCCGTTTTCAAGACGATGCCGATTGGCGTGGTTCCTTTTGCTGAACCCAAGGGCCGTATTTCTTGGAGTGAAGAAAAACCGCACGAGATCGTGACCCGTGATGCGAACCTTTCCGGCCGTTTCGATGTCATCGCTTCGGATAAGTTCAATTTGGCGCTGTTCAGCCGCAACAGGGCCAAGCACTTTATCACCGGCAAGGCCGTTGTGCTTTCCGATGGCCGCGTCCAGCTGGACTGCTATCTGTACGTTTCCCAGACCAAGGACTTGCTCTTGGGTGAAACCTACAAGGTTTACCAGAAGGACATGCGTCGCGCTGTACACGATTTCTTTGACAAGGTGGTGAAGCGTCTGTGGGGTGACCGCGGTGTCGCGTCTACCAAGCTTGCCTACGTGTCCAAGATTGAGGGCGTGAAGCAGGTCGTGGTGGCCGACTACGATGGCTTCCACCGTTCCCAGATTACCCGCGACACCTCCATCAGCATGATGCCTGTGTGGATGAAGGGCAACAAGGGCCTTGTCTATGTCAATTTCAAGACGCGTCGTCCGCGCCTCTATTTCAAGACTTTCGGTGGTGTTGAAAATCCGCTGTTCACGCACTTGGACCAGACATACAGCCCCGCAGTCAACCCGAAGACGGGCGAACTCCTTTTCTCTTCTACGGTGGATGGCAAGACAGATCTTTATATCGGCAATATGCAGACCGGCAAGGCCCGCAAGTTTGCTTATCTGAAGTCTAACCAAACGAGTCCCGCGTGGAGCCCGTATGCAACAGAAGTGCTATTTACCAGCGACCGTGGCGGTGGTCCGCAGATTTTCGTGATGGGCAAGGACGGCAGTGACATGCGCCGCGTTACCTTCATGGGACGCTACAACGAACGTGCCAGCTGGTCGCCGTCAGGTGACCGCATCGCCTACACTTCCATGGACAACGGACTTATGAACATTTACACCTGTGCCTTGGACGGCTCCGACATTACGCAGCTTACCTCCAACGCAGGAAACAACGAACATCCCACGTGGTCGCCCGATGGAAAGCTCATCGCTTTCAGCAGCAACCGCACCGGTAGCTACCAGATTTACATTATGCGCGCCGATGGTTCCAACGTCACACGCATAACGAAGGGCGGCGAGAACACTTCTCCCACTTGGTCTTGGTTCTACGATGAAATTAACCCCTAAATCCCATAAACAAAGAAGGTCAAACATGAAAAAAATGAAAATGCTCGTTCTCACTGCAAGCTTTGCTTGCCTCGCTCTCGTTGCCTGCTCCAATAATCCTCCTCCGGAGACGGAACCGGCTGCTGAAGCTCCGGCTGCCGAAGAAACGGCTACTGCAGCCCAGCCCGGCCCCAATGCGGACTCCCTCGCTGCAGAACAGGCTCGTCTTGAGGCCGAACGTCTTGAAGCTGAACGTGCCCGCCTTGAAGCTCTCATCAACCAGATTATGTCCGAAGACGTTTACTTCGACTTCGACCGTTCCGAACTGACCGAAAAGGCTAGGGAACTCCTTGCCCAGGTTGGCGAACTTCTCCTCAAGGAACAGCGCTTCACCATCACTATCGAAGGCCATACGGACGCTCGTGGTACGGAAGACTATAACTTCACTCTCGGTGCCAAGCGCGCTATGAAGGTGAAGGAATTCTTGATTGCTTACGGTGTCTCTTCTGACCGCATGGAATCTGTGAGCTACGGTAAGGAAAACCCGAAGGTCGAAGGGACTACCGAGGAAGCCTATTCCCAGAACCGCCGCGCGAATTTCCGCGTGAACATCAAGTAATTCGAGGTACTTTTGAAAATGAAGTATTTTGCCCTAGGCCTTGTATTCTCTTTACTTGCGCTTACGGGATGCTCCAAGATCACCATGCTTCGTACTGAAGAAATGGCGAACGTGGGTGCCAACGTGCAGTCGAACGTTATCGGCTCGGTGGATTCTTCCATGACTCGTATGGAGGATTCGCTGCGTGCCGAGATCGATTCGCTGAAGGCTTTGCTGGATCAGGCTGCTGCTGTGCAGAAGCGCATGCAGGCCGAAATCACGATGCTTTCTCGTCGTGTCTCGGATGAGTCTGAACGTAACGATTCCCGCCAGGAAGAGGTCATCTATCGCTTAGATATGTTGCTCGGCAAGTCCGACAAGATTCTCGCGAAGAAGGTGGTCGTCAGCGGGGCGCCGACGCAGGTCTCCATGGACAGCGTGGAACGCGAAGCCGAAAGGCTCGTGGAAGCTGAAGCGATGTTCAACACTGCCCGTTCCGACTACCACCGTGGTGAGTACAAACTGGCGTATTCCGGATTCAAACAAGTTTACGAACAAATGAAAACCGGTGAGCTTGCCGAAAACTCGCTTTACTGGATGGGTCTCTGTCTGATTGATGCAAAGCAAGATGACAAGGCCAAGAAGGTGTTCGCAAGTCTTGCGGAAGCCTTCCCCGAAGGGGGTAAGGTGTGTGCGACGATGTTCAAGCTGGCCCAGCTCTATGCTGCCGGCAACGATGTCGAAAAGCAGAAGCAGTACCTGCAGAAGATTCTGAGCAGTAAGACCTGCGCCTCGACGGGCGAGTTTGAACAGTCTGCCGAAATCTTGCAAGAACTGCTGGAAAAGAATCCGGCAGAAATCAGGACGCGTGGTAACTAATTCAACCCTTTAAGGATTCCGAATGGCTGATATATTGATTCTGGGCTATGGCCCTGCAGGAATTTCCGCAGCACTCTATGGGCTCCGTGCGGGGCTGGATGTGCTGATTGTCGGTAAAGATGTAGGGGCGCTCGCCCGCGCACACATGATAGAGAACTACTATGGCTTGGAAAAACCGCTCAGTGGCCCCGAGCTTGCTGAAGTGGGTAAAAAACAGGCACTGGCCCTTGGCGCCAAAATCGTGGACGACGAAGTTACAGACCTTTTCTTCGATGGGAACGATTTTGTGGCAGGTGGCCTAAGTGGGGAATATCGTGGCAAGGCGTGTATCATGGCTACAGGATCTGCCCGCAAGAAACAACCTCTGCCTGGGATGGCGGAACTCGAAGGGCATGGCGTGAGCTATTGCGCCGTGTGCGATGCGTTCTTCTATAGACAAAAGAAGGTCGCAGTCTTGGGTTCCGGCGAATATGCCTTGCACGAGGTTTCGGAATTGTTGCCGATGGCATCATCCGTTACGTTGCTTACAAACGGGAGCGAAACAACGGCGACGTTCCCCGAAACAGTGACTGTAGAAACCCGCAAACTTGCCGGGCTTGTCGGCGAGGGCGCTTTTAAGGGCGTCCGCTTCGAAGATGGCTCAGAAGAATCCTTCGACGGCCTGTTTGTCGCACTGGGTAGCGCAAGCGCCACCGACCTTGCACGCAAGGCCGGCGCCGCCTTTGAAGGCGCGAATCCTGTACTCGGTCCCGATTTCCAGACAACGGTTCCAGGACTTTTTGCTGCGGGTGACTGCACCGGGGGTACGCTCCAGGTGGCTGTTGCCGTGGGCGAGGGCGCTGTGGCCGGGCTTGCTGCAATCAAGTACCTGCGTGAAAAGCGCAACGCCTCGGCGTAGCGCGCTCATGGCGAAGGGACAGCCTTGATTCGCCGACTTACACTTTTAACCAATCCGGACAAATGCAACATGCATTGTCCGCTTTGTTTTTTGGCCCAGCGCCAATCGAAGTTTGGCTTGGGCGAAATGCCCTTCGCCACTGTGCGCGCGGCCATCGAGAACGCTTTGAAGGAGGGACTGCGCGAAGTCATCCCGAGCACGATGGGCGAACCGCTGCTCTACTCCCATTTTGCCGAACTGCTCGAACTATGCGAGGCGAGCGGAGTCTCCTTGAACCTCACGACAAACGGGAGCTTTCCTGGAGAGTGGGGGACGGAACAGGGAATGCGTCGCCTGTTGCACGCCTGCAGCGACATCAAGGTGAGCTGCATGGGATTTGACGATGCTGTTTTTTCGGAAATGATGCCTGGCGGCGATTTTTCTCAGTGGAAATCGAACGTGGAAAGGCTCGTTTCCTTGGCCCGTGCAGAGCGGGCTGCTTCCGGCAAAGCCCCTGTAAGCACAATCTCGTTGCAGGTCACGTTGCACAAGAAATTCGCTTCCGATGCTGGTGCGGTTCACTCTATTCTACATTGGGCGCAGTCTATCGGAATTGACCGCATTAAATGGAATCCGGCGGTGTTTTTGAGTACGGCTCCCGATGAATTGGTTCGCCAGTATGCCCTGGAACCGGGCGAAATTCAAGCGTTGAAGTCTCAACTTGTGCAATTTGCAAAGTCGAGCAAAGTTCGCTGTGAAGGATCGCTCTTTTTTGAACCCTCGCTGGCTGCACAGGAACCATGCGGGGTAGATTCGCTTCCTTGCCCGTTCGATGATGAATTGTGGGTGTTGCCGGACGGGAGCTTGCAACATTGTCCGAACCCGGAACGCCGTTATGGTAATCCGGCATCTCCTGCGGCTCAGTGTTCCCGGTGCCTGATGCGCTGTGCATCCCGTCGCAATCTTTGACGGTTAGCCTTGCGCTTCTTGCTCGTGGGGCTGCCCGTACATTTCTTCGATTTGCTCGGCGTAACGGTTTTCCGTCGCTTTCCTGCGCAATTTTAGTGTCGGCGTCAACAGTCCCGACTCTATGGTGAGCTCGTCGCCGATGAGTGTCCACTTGCGGATTTGTTCCCAGTGGTTCAGCTTTTTGTTAATCTTGCCAATATGCCGGTTGACCGCTTCACGGATACGTCCGGATTGTAAGGCTTTCTCGATATTGAATTCTTCTTTTGAAATGCGGAGCAGACGGCGTGCGCCTTCCGGGTTCAGGAATACCAGGACCGAGACGAACTTGCGGTCGTTCGCGATGACGAGCGCCTGCTCCACCACGGGATGGCGGCTGATTTCCAACTCGATGGGGTTCGGGCTTACGTACTTGCCCGTGCTCGTTTTCAAAAGCTCCTTGAGGCGGCCCGTCAGGGAGAGGAATCCATTGTCGTCAATGAACCCTTGGTCTCCTGTGCGGAAGTAGCCGTCCGGTGTGAAGGCGTCCTTGTTCAGGTCCGGCCTGTTGTGGTATCCGCCAAAGACGCTGTCGCCTTTGACCAGGATTTCGTTGTTCTCTCCAATCTTGACGGAGAGGTGGTCCAGCGGCTTGCCCACGGAACCGACCGATTGGTTGTTCTCGCAGTTGGCGCTGACAACGGGCGAACATTCGGTCAAACCATAGCCTTCGTAGACCGGGAGTCCGATGTTCAGCAAGAAACGGCTGATACTCTTGTTGAGAGCGCTGCTGCCCGAAATGATCATCCTGAAATTGCCGCCGATGGCGTCCCTCATTCTCTTGTACACGAGACGGTCGTAGAAACGCCGCAGCAGGCTTGGGCGCTTTTCGGGGTTCTCGATTTTGGCGATTTTCACGGCGCGCTTGATAATCCAGCTCTTGGGCCTGCGGGATTTGTCTGCCGCGATGGTGATGCTTTCGTAAACGCGTTCGAGGATTCGCGGCACGACAATCATGACTGTCGGCCGGATTTCCTTCATCAGGACGGCCGCATTTTTGGGGCTGTCGGCAAAGTAGATGGGAATCCCGTTCAGGATATAGTAGTACACGGCCATCCGTTCGAAAACGTGCGCGACCGGGAGGATGGTCAGGGCGACATCCTTCTTGCGGGTCAGCGGGAACAGCGGCAGGATGTTCTGGATTTGCGAGAGCATGTTCCTGTGCGTGAGTTCGACTCCCTTGGGCCGACCGGTGGAACCGCTCGTGTAGATGATGCTGAAAAGGTCGTCCGGCGCGATGGAGAAAACCTGCGTCTTGATCCAGAGGGCGGATTCCGGCTTGTCGATGACCTTGAGCCCGTCCATAATCAGGGTGTCCCAGTAAACTCCGTTGGTCGGGAGTTCGGTGCCCGTGTCCAATTGGATGATGGCCTTGAAGCGGGGGAGTAGGGCCTGCAACGGGGCGTCAAGCTGGGCAATGTTCTCGATGACGAGGACTTGGACGTTGGCGTCGTCGCACTGGAACTGGAAATTTTCGGAGGAAATGTTCGGGAACAGCGGCACCACCATGGCGTGGTTGATTTGTGTCGCGATGTCGGCCAGGAGCCAGTAGACGGAACTGGGCGCGATGATGCCGATGCTTTCGCCTGCAATGATTCCGCGGTCCCTAAGGGCGAGCGCGATTGCCGTTGCGTCACGCCTCAGTTTTGACCTGGAAAAATGGACCCATTGGTCGCCATTTCTCTGGAACCAGCCGCCGAAATCCGAGCGGTCGCAGTTTGCGAAAAACATCGAAGCGAGTGATGTAAACTGAAGCGGTTCCATGTAAATGAAAATAACATTCTAATTTGCATATGGAACGAGAAAAATGAACTTTTTTAAGAAATATGGGGGGGCGACGCTTCCATTCTCGTTCCAATGGATACTATTCTCGATGACTGAATGAATATCTTGCTTTGAGCTTAAGGAATGCTGGGCTGTTTATTGCAAAATGAATCCACGTTTGGTGTGGAGGAAGGGGACTTACTGGAGATCGCGCTGCAGGATTTCGCACTGCTCCTTTTTCCACTCCTCAAAAGTGTCGTCGGCGATGTGTCGCTTGGCCTCGCGCATCAGGTGCAGGTAGAAGTGCAGGTTGTGGATGCTCGCGAGCGTAAAGCCCAGCGATTCTCCGGCGTGGTGCAGGTGACGCAGGTACGCGCGGCTGAAGTTGCGGCAGCAGTAGCAGTCGCAATTCGGGTCGACCGGCTTGTCGAATTCCTCGGCATGGCGGGCAGCCTTGTAGCGTAAAACGCCTTCGCTTGTGAACAGCATGCCGTTGCGCGCGTTACGGGTGGGCATCACGCAGTCGCACATGTCCACGCCGCGCTCGATGAGTTCCAGCAAATTCCACGGGGTGCCCACGCCCATGACGTAGCGGGCGTGGTCCTGCGGTAAGATGTCGGTGCAAAAATCCGCGATTTCGTACATCGTCTCGGTGGGCTCGCCTACGGAGAGTCCTCCCATCGCAAATCCGTCCGGTTCCAGTTCCGCGATGCGCTCGATGGCCTGCTTACGCAGGTTCTTGTGCATGCCGCCTTGGATAATTCCGAAGAACTGCTGGTCGTAACCGTGGATGGGCGGGTGTTCCTTGAGCCATTGCATGGCTTCGGCCGTCCACTTGAGGGTGTAATTCAGGCTATGTTCCGCCTCCTTCGCCGTACTCGGGAAGGGTGTGCATTCATCGAGCGCCATGATGATGTCGGCGCCGATTTCCCGCTGGGCGTTCATGACGCTTGCCGGGCTGAAAAAGTGCTTCGAACCGTCCAGGATGCTCCTGAATTCCACGCCTTCGGGCGTAATCTTGCGGAGGTCCTTCAGGCTCCATACCTGGAATCCGCCGCTATCGGTAAGGACCGGGCCGTTCCACGCCATAAACTTGTGGATGCCGCCCGCTTTCGCAATACGCGGGGTAGTGGGGCGCAAGTACAGGTGGTACGTGTTCGCGAGGATGATTTCCGCCTTGATGTCCTTGAGCTGGGCGGGCGTTACCGCCTTTACGGTCGCCTCGGTGCCTACCGGCATAAAGATGGGTGTCGTGACGTCGCCATGGTCGGTATGGACTACGCCCAGACGGGCTTTGGACTTCTTGGAGGTTTTCAGGAGCTCGAAACGGTTCATCAGTGCCAAATGTAGAAAAAAGTTCCTGTTGTCAATTTATCCATGAATAATGTCGGTTTGCGCTAAAAGAGGGCTTTTTTTAGGGTAGTTTAATATTGGTTTGTATGGGTCCGGGAAAAACCGAGTGAATGGAGATGTTGCAATATGAAAAGATGGGAAAAAATTGCCTTTGCGGCTACCTTGGGGTTGTCTATTTCTGCTTTTGCTGACAACCCGATTTCAACTTACCATTATCTGGCGGACCCTTCGGCGGCGGCAGACGACAGTACCTTCTACATCCTGACCGATGTCGATGACTACAGTCCCCAGAAAAATTATGACTACGACATCGTGGGCCTTAACGCGTTCACCTCCCAGGACATGAAGAACTGGACCGATCACGGCATGGTTTTCCGTTCCAAGCGTGAATTCGGGGATTACCCCAACAATACCTGGGCTTCCGGCATCGCCGTCCATAAGGGCAGAATCTACATCGTTTACCCTAACGGCGCCAGTGGTGTGGGCATGCTTACCGCGACAAGTATCGACGGTCCCTATACCGACCCCGTCAAGGAAACTCATGGCGTGAACTACATTGCCGCTTCCTATGGCTCCAGCGTAATCGGTGGCTGTGACGGCATTGCTCACTGTTTTGATCCGGGCATCTTTATCGAAGATGACGGTACGGGTTACGTGATTTTCGGCGGTGGCGAAAACGGTCAGCGCCCCTATGGCAACAACCTGGACATCATCAAGTTTACCGAAAACAACGGCAAGATTACCATCGACAAGAATTCCCTGACGCGTGTCAGTGCACAGAATTCTTTCGAAGCCCCCTATATCCACAAGAAGGGGAACAAGTACTACTTGAGTTTCAATACGCCTCCGCAGGTCATCGACTACGGCATGGCTGACAAGATTACGGGCCCTTACACGTTCGTTGGAACGGTCATTCCTGGAATCAGTTCTGTACCCGATGCTCATAACGAAGGTGGCAACAACCATCAGGGTTTTGCAGAATTCCAGGGCAAGTGGTATGCCGTGTATCACGACCGCCGCTTGGTGACTGCGGATGAACATCCGGGTTCCTGTACCCAGTCGGGCCAGTGCACCAATAGTCCGAACAAGGAAAACCATAGAAGCGTGTCCATCGATGAACTCACCTGGAATGGCGACAAGATGAACAAGCTCACCTTTACGCGTGAAGGCCCCAAGCAGATCAAGAATTTTGACCCTTACAGGACCTACAAGGCCTTGACTAGTTCCAAGCAACGTAACGTGCGCAGCCGTACCGACTGGACCAAGGGCAAGCCCGTGGTGCATGTGCTGACTCCGCTCGCCACCAAGGAATCCTGGATTCGCGTTTCGGGCGTGGATTTCGGCAATGGTGCGCAAAACCTCCGCGTGAAGGCCGCTAGCGTGGCCGACGGCAACAAGGTTGAAATTCACATGGGAAGTGTTTCCGGTACGCTTGCCGGTTCCTGCGAACTTGCGAAGACCAGCGGCTGGAACGACTATGCCGATAACGATTGCGAGATGAGTGGCCTTACGGGTGTCGTGGACCAGTTGTTCTTCGTGTTCAAGGGAAGTAAGGATTCCACCATGGGCGTTCTGGAATGGGAATTCCAGGGAACCAAGCGCGAACCGGAACCGCAGCAGCCGTTTGGCGGCAAGGCTTGGGCTATCCCGGGCAAGATTGAAATGGAAAATTTCGACGAACCGGGCTATGGTGCCGGTAGCGATTCCTACTCCGACAACGATACCGATGACCATGGCGCCGAAAGCAACGGCGGTGCGAGCTACCGCGAAGGTACGGGCGTCGATATCTACAAGAAGGCTACCGGTTACGTAGTTGGATTCAACCAGACTGGCGAATGGCTGGAATACACCGTAGAAGTGGCTGCTGCGGGCGATTATACCATTTATGCTGCGGTGGCTTCGGCCAATGCGACTTCCAGTTTCAAACTGTCTATCGACGGTGAAGACATTACCGAAGAAATTGCCGTTCCGCAGGCGACATCCGGCGAAGACAACTATGATGAATACAACAAGGTCAAGGCCAACGTGACGCTCGCTGCCGGAAAGCATATCCTCCGCTTTACCGTGACTGGGGACTGGATGGATATTGACTTCATCAACTTCTTGCAGGGCAAGGATGCCGAAGATACCGAACCGATTGGCCCGCTGGCTATAGGTGACGTCAGGTTCCAGAACAGGACTTCGCAGGCCTACCGCGTATATGGTCTCTCGGGCAAGATGCTCGGTACGTTGGACCTGGACGGTACGGATGCCTCTAGTGCACTCAAGGCCGCGGGCTATACTAGAGGCGTCTACATGCTCAAACAGGTGCAGGGCGGAAAGAGGTTCATGGTCAATACCGCTAAGTAATCGGATAGAATAAGAAATCGTTCTCCAACTTGCAGCCCCGGACTTAGGTCCGGGGTTTTGCTTTGGCTGCGTACGTTTTTTTGGGAAAAAAGAAAACCCGGCGGTTAAGCCGGGTTCCTTCTGCGGTCGGACAGACTTGAACTGTCATGGGATCGCTCCCACTAGCACCTCAAGCTAGCGTGTCTACCAATTCCACCACGACCGCGTAGTCCTTAGCGGAACGGAGACAAATTTAGTTTAAAAGGATTGCCTTGTAAAGGGGAGGGAGGGAATTTTTTGAAAAAAATGAAAAAAAATGGCCTACGCTATCAGCTATGAGCTATGAGGTGTGAGTATTAATTCGGTGCTCATTGCTCTTCGCTCATTGCTCTTCGCTCATTGCTCATCGCTCACCGCTCATTGCTCATAGCTCACTGCTCGCTGCTCACACCTCGGCGACCAGCTTGTCGAACACCTGCCCGCGGACTTTGTAGTTCTTGAACAGGCCGAAGCTGGCGCAGGCGGGGCTCATGATGACGGTCCCGCCCTTTCCGATGGCGAGACTGTCGGCAAACGCTTCTTCCAAAGTGGGGAAGATGTTCGCCGGAATCTGGAGCCCGGCCTGCGTCAGGGACTCGAGCATGCGCTGAGCGGTCGCGCCGATGAGCGCGATGCGCTTGAGGTTCGGGCGTTCCTCCACGAGAATTTTTGAAAGTTCGGTGAAGTCGGCGTTCTTCTCGGAGCCGCCGAGGATGAGCGCGAAGGGGCGCTTCATGCTCGCCGTGGCGGCGATCGTCGCGTCGGGGCGCGTGGCGTAGCTGTCGTTGTAGAACTCGATGCCGTTCTTTTCGCCCTTGAATTCCATGCGGAAGGGGAGCGTCTCGTAGCTCTTGAGGGCTTCGAAAGCGTCGGCCACCTTGATGCCCAGCGCCTTCACGGCGAGGGTCGCCGCCGCCATGTTTTCGAGCTGGTAGATGCCGCGCACCTTGCAGTCTGCAAGGAATAGCTTTTCGTCGTCGATGGCGAGGGTGGCGCCGTCAATCACGGCGTCTCCGTCGCCAAAGTTCGGCCCATCAGCGAGCGTGATGGCATACTTGGTCGTGGCCGGGCTCTCGGCGGCGATTTTCGCCGTCGGAGCAGCGTCTTTCAAAAAGACGCAGGTGCCGCTGCGTTTCTGCCAGCGCACAAGGTTCGCCTTTGCATCGCGGTACTCCTCGACACTCTTGTGCCAGTCCAGGTGTTCTGTCGAAACGCGCAGCACCACGGCCACATCGGGCGACAGGGAAAGCGTCATCAACTGGAAACTGGAGAGTTCAAGAATGCTCACACGGTCGTTCGGCTCGTTTTCTAGCAGGTCAAGTGCCGGCACGCCGAAGTTTCCGCCAATCTCGTTGCTCACTCCGCATTTTGTAAGGATGTGGCTGATCATGCTCACGGTAGAGCCCTTGCCGAGTGTGCCCGTGACGCCTACAACTTTCTTGGATTTAGTTTGTTCTAAAAATAATTGAATCTGGCTCGTCATGAGCCCGCCGTTCATCTGGAACTTGAACAGTTCTTGGCTCATTGGGTACACGCCTGCGGAGCGCACGACGGTCACGCAGTCCTTGAGACCGTCCATGTAGTTGTTGCCGCTGAACGTCTTCACGTTTACACCGGCAGGCACTTTCGGCAAACTGACCGGATTCTTGTCCATCACGACGATGTCCTTGATTCCGCTGCGGACAAGGTAGTTAAACGTGCTCTGGCCTTCGACGCCAAAGCCCAAAACGCCAACGGGGGCTACAATAGAATTCTGCATGATAAAAAACCTCGGGGGATAATATAGCAATGGGGCTCAAGGCACGAGGCTCGGGGCCTTCTGCTAGCCTCTAGTCCCTAGATCCTAGCCTCTAAACAAAAATCCACCCCGCTTGTTAGCAGGGCGGACTCTTGTATGCGGTCGGACAGACTTGAACTGTCATGGGATCGCTCCCACTAGCACCTCAAGCTAGCGTGTCTACCAATTCCACCACGACCGCAGAACTTATCCCAGCGATAACACTGGGATGAAAGTTTTACTTGGCTTCTCCGGCGGGGACTTCGGCTGCCGGTTCGGCCGCAGGGGCTGTGAAGTTACCCGGAAGTTCCGGGACCGGCGCGGTCTGCTGCTGGGCAGCGGATTCGCGCGTAGCCTTCTGCATTGCGGATTCTTCCACCGTGCGGTCCTGCTTGGCCGTGATGAGGCCGAGGGCGAAAACCACGAGGAAGAAGACCACGGCGACGCCACGAGTCAGCTTCTGGATGAAGGTCGCAGCACCTGCGGTGGAGAATGCAGATTGAGAAGTCATGCCACCGAGACCTGCGAGGCCGCCCATCTTGTCGTTCTGCATGAGAACGAGCAACATGAGGAACAAGCACAGGAAAACGTGAATGACGATCAGAATCCAAAAGAGAGTTGTCATGGTGACGATTCCTTGGTTGGTTGAAAATTACTTGGCTTCGGCAGCGTCGATGATTTCCTTGAAGGTGTTGGCCTTGAGACCTGCACCACCAATGAGACCGCCGTCGATGTCCTTCTGGGCGAGGAGGCCGGCAGCGTTGGCGCCCTTCATGGAGCCACCGTACTGGATGCGCATGCCTTCGGCAACGGCTTCGCCGTAGATTTCCTTGACCACGGAGCGGACGTAGGCCTGGGTGTCCTGAGCCTGTTCGTCGGTGGCCGTCACGCCGGTACCGATCGCCCAGACCGGTTCGTAGGCGAGCACGCACTTGGCAGCGTCTTCGGCAGAAACGTCCTTGAAGGCGCCCTTGACCTGGAGGCCGAGAACTTCCTTGAGGATGCCTCCGTTGCGCTGGTCGAGAGTCTCACCGATGCAGATGATCGGCTTCAGACCGGCCTCGAGGGTCTTCTTGACCTTGAGGTTCACGGTTTCTTCCGTTTCGTGGAAGTACTGGCGCTGTTCGGAGTGACCGATGATGATGTATTCGGCACCGATTTCCTTGACCATGTCGACAGAAACCTTACCAGTGTATGCGCCCTGGTCCTTCCAGTGGATGTCCTGGATGGCGAGCTTCACGTTGGTACCCTTGACGACGTCGGCAACCTTGGCAGCGGCGAGGTAGGTCGGGGCGATGACGACTTCGGTCTTCTTCACGTCCTTGGCGGCTTCCACGATATCCTTAGCGAGCTGAACGGATTCGCTAACAGTCTTGTTCATCTTCCAGTTACCAGCAATGATGTACTGACGCATAATTGACTCCTTGAGAGGTTTAAAATTTAACGCGCGAAAATATAGAAAAAATGAACCTAACATAAAAGGAAAAAGAGCCCGGAAAGGCTCTTTTTCTTTTTGAATGTTGAAATTCGTGTTCCTGTTGGGCCAATTATGGCCTGCAAGGATTAGTTGTAGTTGCTCGAACGGTTGGATGTCGGAGCCGGAGAGCCACCGTAGCGGTCGCCTTCGATCTTGTTGAGGATCCATTCGTTTTCGTAACCTTTCAGGCGGGCCTGGTCGGGGTGCTTCCAGATAAGGCGAGTGATGAGCTTGCCTTCGCGGGTGTAGTATTCCCACACGCTGCTGGTGTCGGTTTCGGATTCGTGGTCAGGAGGTCCCCACAGCAGGTTCACCATGTCGTTGGTCATGCCTTCTTCGATATAGCCCTGCTTGAACACGTCCTTGAGGCGCTTATCAATGCCCATGCTTTCCTTGATGGCGAAGTATTCGCGTTCGTATTCGTTTTGGCCTACGCCGCGTTCGATAAGGATTGGGGAAGAAGAACGGTTTGAGCATCCCCAGAGCAGCATTATGCCGAGGACGAGTAAACAAATATGGGACAATTTCATAGATGCTCCTTAAGAGATTTAGATGCACACAAAATAAGAATTTATAAAGCAAGTGGCTGAATATTTTTTAGATTTTACATTGAAATGTTTAAAGTCTGGTGCCAATTAAAGATTTTTTTACTTGCGGTGCTCTGTTTTACGGGATTTTCCGTGGGCGGCGGTTTTGACCAAAGCGCGTTCTTCGGGTTCCGGTACGGCCCTAATTTGTCTTGGGGCTTGATGGGGAATACTCCCTTTGTGTGGGGGCAGTGGCTTCCTCAACTCAACGGGAAAATCGACTATACGTGGCTAGAACCTGTCGAAAACCTGAATTATGGTGATCGTCTGGGTACGATGCCGACCTACCTCAAAATGTTGGCAGCCTTGGAAGTTTCCCCGTTCTATGGGGGATACAAGGCCGGCCTGGGGCTGCGCCCTTTCAAGACTAATCCCCAGTTCGAAATTGACTTTGTCTACGAAAGTTACCTGTATTTCAAGTCGAACCTTGAAATGGTCAATGCCGATGTCGAGGGGGGAGGCCGGATTGCCGACACCTGGAACGCGGACTACATTACAAATAACGTGTGGTCGGACGATGCCGCCGCCTATGACTATGCGCAGTTGTTTGATGTGAGCGCTGACTTGTCGTATTTTTTCCCGCATGGTTCTGTGCTGGGAATCAATGCCCACTATATCCGGTCGGACGTGGGTACGGACTTTGACGGGAAAAGCTACGATTACAAGCGCAATATTCCTGTTTTTTCTAGGGATTTCATCATTGAGCTGGCGTCTTACGGTTGCATCCCGTTCAACGATAACTGGGCGATAATTTTCGAGACGACCTATTTCAAGACGGGCTACCTGCGCAGTGATAATACCGTGAAGAAGGAATCCCTGTCGTATGGTCAGATTATGCTTGGCCCGAGCCTGTCCTGGAGAGACGGTTTCCGGAACATCACGATGGAACTAGGCGTGTGGACCCGTCCCAAAAAGCGCTTTTATAACGGGTCACTCTCTCAGCAGTTCCTGATTCAGCTTGAGTATAAGGGGTATTTCTCTTTTCCGTTTCACAGGAATTTTTAGGAAAAGCTCAGGAATCGGCCGCGTTTTGGTGGCTCTCTTCTGCAGCGGGTCGGACTCTAACGCCTGGATGGGGTAGGCCGATCGAATCCAGATGCTCCCTTGGTAGTTGGGCCCCGAGAGGGATACGAGGGTGGGGAGAAGTTCCCCCGAAAAGACTTTCCATTGTCCAATCGTAAAGATGCGCGTTTCGCGGCCTGCGCCGCGCATGACGACTTTTTGCGGAGTCGGCAACGTGTCGGGCATGATGCTCCACCATGTCATAGAAAAAGCCGTCCCCAGGTTTTTCGCCGATGTGTCGGAGGCTTCCTTGCAGACGAACTGTCCGTTGGCAAGCAACTCGAGATCGTCCAGCTTGAGAGGCGTTTCCCCGATATTTTCCTTCAGGTGGTGCATTCCCAGCTGTCTCTTTATCTTGTTCTTTCCCAGCTCGATATGGCGGGAAATTCCTGTCGTGATGAACTTGAACTGTTCCCGGTCGGCCAGGTTGACGAAAAACGTGTCGATGGATTCCGGATGATGGCGCCATTCCACGTCCATGCTGACCCGGGAATGCTTGACGTTGATGAACCGCCCTTCGATGTTGACGACCATTGGCGAAGATACCAGGTAGTGCGGACACAGGGACTGGGCGCTGGCGACAGCGGTAAGCATTGCAGAAAGCAGGAGTGCAAAGCGGAATGGGCGAAGCATGGGTACAAGATAATTAATTTATTTCGGCAAAAAGAAAACCCCCGACTGAGTCCCAATGGCTACGGGGGACTTTTGTCGGAGGTCGCTCTTTTTTAAGGAAGAAAGGTTAGGCTTCTTCGACAGCGGGGAGCTCGACGTCATCGTCGGCGGAGACGGCGTCCTGCTCGTTCAGCTTGAACAACTCGACGTCCTTCATGCTTTCGCGAATTTTCTGTTCGATTTCGTTGCAGAGTTCCGGATTGTCCTTGAGGAAGAGTCTCGTGTTCTCGCGTCCCTGGCCGATGCGCTCGTTGTTGTAGCTGAACCAGGACCCGCTCTTCTGGATGATGTCCAGCTCGCTGGCGAGGTCGAGGATGGAGGCTTCGCGGGAAATGCCGCAGCCGTACAGGATGTCGAATTCGCATTGGGTGAACGGGGCCGCGACCTTGTTCTTCACGACCTTCACGCGGGTGCGGTTTCCGATGACCTCTTCGCCGTCCTTGATGGCGGCAATGCGGCGGATGTCGATACGCTGTGTGGCATAGAACTTGAGCGCGTTACCGCCGGTTGTGGTTTCCGGGTTGCCGAACATCACGCCAATCTTCATGCGCAGCTGGTTGATGAACAGCATGCAGGTGTTGGACTTGGAAAGGATGCCGGTCAGCTTGCGGAGCGCCTGGCTCATGAGGCGGGCCTGCAGACCCACGTGGTTGTCGCCCATTTCGCCGTTGATTTCGGCCTGGGGCACGAGGGCTGCCACGGAGTCGATGACGATGATGTCGATTGCACCGGAGCGGACGAGCGTTTCGGCGATGTCGAGTGCCTGCTCGCCGGTGTCGGGCTGCGAGACGAGGAGCGATTCGATATCGACGCCCAGCTTGCGGGCATATACGGCATCGAAAGCGTGTTCGGCATCGATGAAGGCGGCGACGCCACCGAGTTTTTGGGCTTCGGCGATGGCGTGCAGGGTAAGCGTCGTCTTACCGGAGGATTCGGGTCCGTAGATCTCGATGATGCGTCCGCGGGGGAAGCCTCCCACGCCGAGTGCCATGTCGAGCTGGATGCATCCGGTCGGGATGACGGGAATGTCTTGGACAGGCTGGCTCCCGAGAGCCATGATGGAACCTTTACCGTAGTTCTTTTCAATTTGGGCGATTGCGGCCTCGACGGCCTTGGCTTTGTCGGCGGAAAGGTTGCTGGTGGAATTTGTTTTTTTTGCCATAGTTTGTGTCCTGTTTTTTTTGGTTTCCTGTTTAAATATAACAATTAGTGTTCTTTTGTGCAAGTGCTTTTTTGGTTATTTAACGCAAAAAGTAGCTTGCCCAACACTGTATAGACGCTTTTCTCGCGGATTTTTTCTCTATCTCCCGAAAAAATTTCACAAAAAGTGATTTTTTTACATGGATTGGCGACACACATCCATACCGTCCCGACCGGCTTTCCGGGGGTGGCGCCTCCCGGGCCTGCAATTCCGGAGGTGGAAACGGCCCACTGGCAGTCAAACTGGCGGAGGGCACCCTCGGCCATGGCCTCGACGGTCTCGGCGCTGACGGCCCCGTGTTCCTTCAGGGTGGATTCGGGAACGCCGAGGAGCTTGGTCTTGACTTCGTTCTGGTAGGCGACAATGCCGCCCTTCAGGATAGCGGATGATCCGGCTTCGTTGACGATGCTGCTCGCTACGAGTCCTCCGGTACAAGATTCGGCCGTGGCCATCATCTCGCCGCGCTCGATGAGGGCAGCCTTGATGGCGATGGCCAGGTCGTGGATTTGCGCCTGGAGGCTTTCGAGGGATTCTTTAGCGTCGTTCATCTTCATGTCCTTAATTTAAAAAAGAAATCATGTCAAAAAATGACAATCAACAGGAAACTATAAAAAAATATAGCAAGACCCGGCCTGTCCCTATCGTTTATGCCGAGTTTTTTTATATTTGAACGCGATGAAGCTTCGATCGATGCTCATATTCCTTTTTTTTGCTGCTTTCGCGTGCGTTCCCGCGCTTGCGGATGAAGTCTATGTGCAGAAGGGGAAGACGGGCATTCCGGAAATCGATACACTGACAGTCAACGAGTGGGATGTGCCGACCGAGCACAACTCGCTTCTCTTGACGATGTTGTTCAGTGTTTTCCCGGGCGGTGGCCAGTATTACACGGAACACTATATCCGTGGTGGTTTTATTACCGGTATCGAAGCCCTTCTAGTATACGAGGTTTTCTTCAACAAGTCCTGGCAGCGCGACCGCATTTACGAGCAGGTGAGGCCGTTCCAGGATTCGGTGGCGTACTTTTCGCGCATGATTGCGACGGAGCAGAACCGCGACAGTATCAGGTATTATCAGGAACAGCGTCAGGATTACGTGAACCGAGTTCGTAGCCTGAGCGACAAGAAGATGGAACAGGAAGACTTGCGGAAGGCCGAGACGGCATGGCTGTATGGTCTTCATTTGTACGGGATGTTCGACGCCTTCGGCATCTGGTATAATAACCACTACCGGAGTGTCGAACAGCGGAGCATGCTCACGGCGCTGCTACTCTCGGTAATTCCTGGCCTCGGGCAGATGTACAACGGCGAGTTTGGCAAGGCGGGCTTGCTCTATATGAGCATTATCGGTGCGTCTACGAGTATCTGGACTTCACAGAACATGGTGGAATATTACCTCTGGCGCAAGCATTTTATGGAACAAGAGGTTGTTGAACCGGAAGATTTCGATAAAATTGTGGAGCGCGTTACCTACTACCGCAAGAACCGCAACCAATACATCTGGGCATTGGCCCTGCTTTACTTGTATTCCATGGGCGATGCAGTCGTAGACGCCCTGTTGAGCGATTTCGATAACCCGATCCACCTAGCCTTGTTCCCTAGACTTGAAGGCGGCGTCCAAGCCCTGTTTACGCTTGATTTTTAGGCTCGAGGTCCAAGGCCTCGGTTCCTCTCACTTCGCTCCTCATAGCTCATGGCTCACCGCCCCTAATCCCCCATTACCAATGGTGGCATCTGTATTCCGTCGTGGATCTTGGTGTAGGTCCCCTTGTAGTGGCCTTCGCTGTCGCGGGTGAACTCGAATCGGGAAACCATGGTGTACGAAAATTCCCCCTCGACGAACCGGTCGTCGGGCAGGCCGCACCTTGAGTGCATGATGGCGGCGATGACGCCGGCGTGGCTAATCCAGAGGAATTCCCCGTCGTCGGGCAGAGTGTCGAGAAAGTCCCCTGCGCGCTTGTCGATGTCGTAGAAGTTCTCTCCGCCCGGGAACCGGAATCCGCGCAAGTCCTTCATCCAGGCGTGCATCTCGTCCCTGGGGACGGCCGTCAGCTTTTGGCCTTCCCATGTCCCGAAGTTGATTTCCTGGATAGCGTCCACCTTTTCGATGGGGAGGTTGATTGCCTGGGAGACTTTTTCGGCGAGGCGCATACAGCGCAGTAACGGGCTGGAATACAGCTTGGTTGGCTTTGGACCGGCCGAAAGGAATGCTTTGATGGCGCCGTCGGATTCTTGCGGAAAGGTGGGCGATACGTCGAAATCGAGCCTGCCGTAGCAGACGTCCTTGGGGTTGTAGGGGCGCGAGTGGCGGATGGTCCAGAGTAGCATAGAGGTGAGGGACTAGGATCTAGAGGCTAGAATCTAGGGGCTGGAGGTTGGATAAAAAAAGGCAACCCGAGGGTTGCAAAAAAATCCTAGGCTACCTGAGCACATAAAAATTCGCAAGTCCGTTGCTGCTTTCGCCCTGGCGATTTGCCCGCAAATAGTCATTGCGCAGGGCCTAGGAACACCAAATATAGTTAGTTTTCGCCAAAAAAACAAATTTTCTGCCATTTTTTGATGATAAAAAATACAATTTTTTCCATACCGCTTGATTTGTAAATAATTAGTAACTATATTTATATCAAGTTTATGGGAAAAGGGGCTGACTTTTTTCGTTTAGGAATTTAATCAGTGGAAGGGTGGCTTCCGGGAGTTCGACATGGTTGAGCAAAATAAAAGACCTGCATTTTTTAGTATGGCACTATTCATTCTATTTGCTCTTTTTGTGGCAAATATTGCCGTTGCTTCGGAAATAAGTCCATTCTACTTCAGTTCCGTTCCTAAAACCGACAATGCCAAGCAAGAAGCTGAGTGGCAGAAACTTATCAAGTACAAGCTCTGGGGTACTGGAGTGGGTGGAGATGGCGTTGTCTTTAGCAATGACAGAGTGTATATCACGGATTCCGTTGGATATACGGGTAGCGCATCGGGTGGCTTCCGCCTTTTAAATAATCTGCATTCTATTGGTGGTCCCCTTGCCTTTGGTGGCGACTTCTCCAACAATACAGGAAATGACGAAATCTTGACGGGGCCGAGTCATTTTGGCGGTTCCATTAATATTGGAAATGAAGCTTCTCTCAATGGGGGCAATGTTACATGGCGTGGAAAAGTTTGTGCCAATGGCTATAACAATTTTACTAACATACAAAATAGCGGTCTCGTTACTATAACATGCTCTGATCCCGAAATTCCGGTCATAGATAACAAACTCGATGTTCCCGAGGTGGATTGGGATTATACCGGCTTCGACACCACTATTGTCGGTGACTGGGAGTTTAAAGACGGTAAAAATGTAGTTCCGACCGCAGATCCGAGAGTGAGCGTCGCTTATATCAATATTCCGGCGGGTACTGACGATTACTACGATATCCTTGTCCAAGGCGACCTTGTATTATGGCAAGGTTGCGATTCCCTCTATATCAACAATCCGTATAATCGTTATGTCCGCATATTTATCACGGGTGCCCTGAAAATTGATGGGACTACACATAACATAGTGATTTTGCAACAGGGCGGTAAAACGGTTACTAACGCCGAGTATGCGGGAAATCTGCTGATTTATAGTCAGGAGTCTATTGATTTCCCCTCTCATGAATGTATTTATCAGGGAACCTATATTTCTGGTGGAAACATCTCGTTTAAAGACCATTACCGCTTTGCCGGGCAACTTTTGGCCAAGAAGGTTCAAATCCACAACGATTTCATGGCTGGTGATTTCCGCTACGTGCCGTTCAGGCCGCCTGTAATCATGAATGTTGTTTCCCGGGCCTACGAAGATAATGAAGCTCAGGGCGATACGGTCAAGCTGGAACTCTCCAAGGACCCGCCGACCCGTGTCACGTTTGACTATTGCTTCTCCCTGAAGTCTTCTAATTCCTGTAACGGCTACAAGGACGACGAAAGTTGCGAATGGGCTAATGTGAACGACGTCCTGGCTTCTACTTTGGACAGCATTCCGCTTTGCGGCAGGGATACTGCCCATGCCGAGTTCCCGCAGAATTCGAAAACTCTGAAGAATCCGATCGTGTTCCACGCCTTTGATGACCCGTACGAAGAAGATGACGAAAGAGTCATTATCAAGATTTTCAACCTGACAGCGGCCATTACGCCGAACGGGGACCGCAATCCCGATGCCAGCTTTTCGATGAACTATATCATCGTGGACAACGACAAGAAGCCTGTTTCGTACGATACGACGGTTTCGTCGAAGGTGAACGAGACTCTGACGATCACCTCGTTCCCGGCGTACGGACCCGACGGCGTGACCCCGATGAAGACCTACAATGTGGTCATCAAGAGTGTTCCTGCGGAAGGGACGCTGACGTACAATGGCAACACGGTTGCGGTTGGCGACACAATCAAGGCCTTGCCGGGCTCTGGTGAGCCGAAGGTCGGTGTCATTAGCGGACTGACCTTCACGCCGGTCAAGGATGCCTACGGTACACCGTATGCGACTATCGGTTTTGATTTGTGCAAGGTGGATGCCCCGGATATCTGCGACAGGGGCAAGACGATGAAGATTAACGTTGTCAACGTGGAATTTACGATTAGGGAAAATGCTCCGATCGATACGCTTGTCGGGACGCTGGAAGACATGAGAATTCCTGGCTCCTTGAGTTGTACGATTGTTTCTGGCAATGCCGGGACCACGTTCAAGTTCGATACAACGAGCATTCTCCTCAATAGCGCCCTGGACTATGAAACTCAGCCGTCTTACGCATTCTTCGTGAAGTGCTCCAACGGGACGGATTACGATTCTACGGTTGTGTCTATTATCGTGATAGACGAGAACGAGGCTCCGTCGGTTAACGACACGATTTTCCATGTCATGGAAAACCAGCCGATTGGCACCATCGTTGACAAACTGCCCGTGTATGACGAAGACAGGAATCTGGAATTCCTCAGCAACAAGCTTACGATTATCGCTGGCGATGCCGACAAGTACAGTATTGACGATAGCACCGGCGTGATTACCACCAAGGTCGTTTTGGACTACGAGGCCGACAAGTTCGATACGTTGTTCGTGCTGGTCCAGGATTCGGACGGCAACATGGATACTGCAAGGGTCATCATCGTTGTTGACAACGAGGTGGAAACGTCCACGATTACGGTGACCAGGGCCGAAACGAAGGATACGGTTTGGGAGTTTCCGAAGGATACTCTCTATATCAACAGGACCGAAATCAACCTCTCCTGGACGGCCGACGGCATTCCGCAGCCCGATACGCTCGTGACTGATTTGCACGAAGGCTTCAATACGGTAACGCTTACGTATTACGACAAGACCAAGGACCATGGCACCGTTGCGACCATCGTCATCTTTGTCTGCACCCGCACTCCGGAATTGAAGGTCGCTGTCGATGTCAAGCCGCCTGTGGCGGACAACATCTACACGATTGTGGAACAGGTCCCCGCTTCGGATACGTCTTATTATGTGAACAAGACCGAAAATACGATTCTTGTCGAGATTCGTGAACCGATTCTTGATGCGACGTACACGGATTCTACCTGTAACTATTCCGAGCAGAAACTCTCCATCAACGTGAAGCTGGATACGTTAAGTGTTCCCGAGAGCGCGTACAAGAAGATGGGCGAAATCGTCAACGCGAACCTCATGCTTGATTTGAATCCCGCGACGCCTGCTAAGATGGTGAATGCCAACGACAGCCTTATCCTTGTGACTTACACGGTCACGGTGGCTGGCGAAAAGGTGACCGTCTCTTACTACACGGATTCCAAGGGTGATGTCGTCAAGAATTCTGCCGGTGCGGAAGTCATGACCGTTTCCTTCGAGACGAAGGACAGCAAGGGCAACAAGATTACGATGTCCTACCAGGCAGACGCCATAACGGGTTCCTTGATCGAGCAGTGGAACGGCGGTTCCTACATCGTGACCTATCCCTATACCGACAAGACCGGGAGGACGGTCGACATCTCGTACTTCGTGAGCCCCAAGGGCAAGGTCATGAAGAACGAGGAAGGCAACCCTGGCTTTGAAGTCGCGTTCGAATATACCAACAAGCAGTTCGGCAACACGAGCCGCAAGTCTGCCTTTGTCGTGCTTGATACGATTAAGCCGGTTGTCGATATCGAGAGCCCGGCAGATGGTTCCAAGGTTCACACGAACTTCGTGAATGTCGTTTGGACTGTGAACGACGTGAAGCAGGATACGCTGAACATGCAGGGCCTGGTCAAGGGGACGAATGCCATCATTCGTATCTACCGAGACAAGGCCGGCAACGAAGCCTCTGCGACGGTTATCGTGGTGCTTAAGAACCCGAAGGATCTTGAAATCCATGTGGAAAAGCCGGTCACGGTGGTCACGAAGGATCGTGTCGAAGAATACTATAGCGAAGCCAAGGCTCCGGAAAAGAACCAGACCTTCGCTGTGAGTGTGTTCAACAATGCCAAGGATTCCGAAGAGGAAATCCTCATCGGTGGAAAAATGAAGAATCGTGAAGGTTCTGGCGAGGCTCCCTATCCGGGCAAGGATGACCACCTGGGCCCGACGGTCACCATCGACGTGAAGATGCCTGTGGCTAGCGCTGTCGGTGGCCTGGCGACCTTCGACGACATTGTTGCTTCGGACGGCCTCGTTTCCGTGGATGGCGTGGATGCGCAGGGCGGCAAGAAGATGGCCCCGTCGCAGTATGTCGCTGAATACTGTACCGAAGAATTCCAGGAATCCTTCGCTGGCGATCTCAGCCGTCTGAATCTATATAACACATCGCTTGCTGTTCATGTCTGGGTGTTCACGAACTTGGGCTCCTATGTCGATGACTATTCCTTCAAGGTGAATCTGGACGACCCGGATTACGTAAACAAGGGTGGCATGCTTTCGCTCGCGTTCGAACTGAAGCCCGATATGGAAGGATACATCCATACCAAGTCTGGCCGCATGGTGGGAACCGGCGCCTACCTCTTCAAGACCGAGGTCACCATGAGAACCACGCTCCGTTGCACGCTGCCTCCGATTTCGGAAGACATGCCCAAGGCCAACCTGAAGGGGGCGAAGCGCAAGGTCAGCGACGACATGCTGCGTCCGTTCGGCTACAAGCGCCCGCCGATGAAGTAATTTCAGCAACTTTTGCTCCAAAATGGAATAGGACCCTTTTCTGGGTCCTATTCCTATTTTGGGGCGTATAACCCTTTTTTGAGCAAAAAAGACGAAAAAAAAATTTACCAAAATCTTATGTAAAAAAGCAATGGTCTAAAATGCGTGATTATTGTTTATAAAATTAAACGAAATGAAGATTCTAATATCCTTTTAGGGGATTTTTTTTTATTTTTGGTATGGGATGAGCGGATTTTGTAAATTTTATGTATTCCAAATTGGAATATGAAAATAACCGGAATGAAACTTTTTTGGAAGGTTCTTATGGGTAAGTGGAAACTAAATATAACGCTGGTCCTTGGCATCGTGATGTCGTGCCTGTTTGGCGGCGCATTTGCTGCGTCTCCGGCGTATAACTTCTATCCGCTGTATTTTACTCATGTTACCCAGTCCGATTCTGCAAAACAGAAGGTCGAATGGGATTACTTGATGAAGTATAAGATCTTCGGTCAGACTGGAATTGACTTTATTGGGTCGAACATCAATATCCCCGACAAGACTGGATGGTTCGGTACCGCGAACGGCGCTTGGACGATGAAGAATGATGGTCATCGCGTGGGTGGCCCTATTCTGATTGGAGGACGAATTTATTTTGATACAGGTTCCGATACCTTGATTACGGGGCCGACTCGCGTTGTTGGCAATGTGGAGGGGAGCCAAAACTTCAAAGCCAATGGTGGAAAAAACGTAATTAATGGGCATGTTTGCGTATCCGGTTCTGTTGTAGGGGCGCTTGACACTTTAGTTGATAGCACTCATGCCCATTTTGGTGGCAAATATGGTACATGCCCCGGAGGAGATACCGTTCCCGCTGTAAAGACGGACCTTACTATCCCCGTGGTTATTGATAGCCTTTTACCTGCTGTTGGCTCGAACTTTCTCTATACGCGAAAGAATAATACTGCTCGTCATATGAGTGACGTTAGCTTGGATAATGACTTTCTGTATATCGATGTTCCTCCAAGTTCTAAAGCTACCGAGGATGAACGCGATGGCGATGTGTTCGATGTCCACTTGTCGTCGATTTCCTTTACGAATGATTGCGGAATAATTGTCCGTATGCCCTCTGGCGGCCGTCTTACGCGCATTTTTGTTGATGGCTCAGTGAATTTCGGACCGCATCCGCGTATTCGTATTATGTATATGGATGATACCGCGAAGTATGTTGATTCAACTCATCATTGGGTTGGTGCGTATAGGGGTATCCAGAATGACAAATATACGGGAAACCTTCTTATTTACATGAAACAAAGCCTCACCTGGGCTGCTATTAGTCAAACGGATTCTCTCCAAGGGACATTTATCTCTCAGGGAACAATTCATGTGCAGCAGCAGATGACCCTTGCCGGTCAGTTGATTGCGAATAAAATCATAATTGATGCAAACTTTGATGGTTCCGGCTTTATCTTCGTGCCGTTCAATCCACCAAAGATAGACCCGGCCGCTTTGGCCAGTGGCCGGTATGAGGAAAACAACAAACTGGTTGCCGTCGACATCAAGTTGGACAAGGCTCCGCAGACGGATGTGCGATTCAACTATTGCTTCAAGACTCCTGGCGGAACAGATTCCCTGGGATACCATTATGCGGGCCCTGAAGACCTTAAGGATGACTTCATTCCTGATTTGCCTCGCTGCGGTTCTACGACCGGGCCGTCTACAGATAGTGTCTTGATCCATATGGGTGACATTTCTCCAAAGGACAGCGTTTACAAGGCGTGGGTTCGTGTTGCAAAGGATGGTGACGTCGAGGGCGACGAGTGGTTTAGAATTTGCATATCCAACCTGAGCGGTGCGATTATCAAGGGCAACTATCCGACAGACGTGAACGATGGTGTCTGCTTGCCGTTGATGATTTATGATGCTGACAACCACACCCCGGTCCTGCATGATAACAGCAACCTTGTTGTTACGGAAAATGTACTCGGTGATACTGCTGGCGTAATCAAAGCTACGGACGAAGATGACGAGGATCCGCTTACGCTCAGTATTGTTGGCGGCACCGGCAAGGATATTTTTGAAATTAGCCAGGACGGAACGCTTTTCCTCAAGCCGGATACTTCTGTTGACTTTGAAGCGAAATCGTCTTACACGATCAAGGTCGCACTTACGGACGGCAAGATTCCGAGTGCCGTGACCAAGACCTATGTCGTGAGCGTGATGGATGTGAACGAGAATCCGATGGTCGAGGATACGACGTTCACTGTCAAGGAAAATGCGAAAGGGGGTTCGCTTGTCGGTTATCTCGATTGGGGTGACTTGGACACCAAGACCGAGTTCAAGAAGCACAATATCAGTATTGCCCTTGATGGCGATACGGCCCTCTTCGATATAGATACCGATGGCATGATTACGGTCAAGCCCGGAGCCCTGATAGACTACGAAGTCAATAAGGTGCATTCGCTCACGGTGAGAGTTGTCGATTCCTCCAAGACTAGCCTCTATGACGATGCGGTCGTGACCATCAAGGTTATCGACGAGGATGACGGGCCGGAGATTGTCATTCCTCCCGATCCGGGTAACGACACGACTAAGCGCATCCTTGTGCTCAAGAATGGCAGGCAGCGCGGAGTCAAGGAAAATAATGCGAAGGACGAACTGGCTGGCAAGGTCTCCGCGACATGCTCTGCTACGGATTGCATGAATCACTTGACGTTCTCCATGCCGGAGGATACGAGTGGATTGTTTGCCATTTCGGCCAAGACGGGCGAGATTACCGTGAAGGATGCGATGGTCCTTGACTTCGAAAAGGTGAACGTGTATGCTGTCACGGTCGTGGTTTGCGACAACAATCCCGCCGGTGCACAATATTACCAGTACGATACGGCAACGGTCATCATTAATGTCATTGATGTGGACGAATTGCCCTCGATTGTGCCGGGCGTGTTCTATGTCGACGAAAAACTGCCGGTGAAGTCTTCGTTCGGCAAGCTGGATTCTCTCACGAGCGATTTGGATACTGCCGCGATGTACATCCAGCACAAGTTCGTTGCAATCGGTGGCGATACGACAGAATTCGCCGTGAAGGATGACGGTACTCTCCAGACACGCGTCGTGCTCCAGTACAACAAGGATTCCATCTATTCTATTACTGTGAAGGTTATTGACAAGGCTGACACGTCGTTGACGGATACCGCGACGATGACCATCTATGTGAAGGATGTGAATGACAACCCGTACTTTACGTCAGAAGATACTTACGAATTCCCGGAGAACCCGAAGAAGGACTATGTCATCGGGCAGCTGACGGCTGCGGACGAGGACCAGAACGACTCCGTGTTCACCTACAAGCTCAAGTCCAATGTCGACTATGTTACCGTTTCCGAGGACGGCGTCATGAAGGTGAAGGATAGCACTGCGTTCGATTACGAAAAGACGCATTCGCTTTCGTTCGTGGTGACCGTGTTCGATGAACATGGTGGCTCTAGCGATACGCTGATTACCGTGAAGATTACCGACGTGAACGAGCCCGTGACGCTCCCGCCGCAGACGTTTACCGTCAGCGAAGACGAGAAGATTGGCTACACGATTGGAAAACTGGTTGCCAAGGACCTCGATACGGCGAAGGCCTTCACGAACCACAAGTTCAAGCTGATTGGCAAGAGCGTCGGTTTCGATGTGCTGGAAGACGGTACCATCAAGTTGCTGGATTCCCTGGACTACGAACAGGATTCCATCTACATACTCAAGGTTTCCGTGACGGATGGTGAATTCACCGATACGAATGACGTTACGATCAAGGTCAAGGACGTCGATGAATGGTCGAAGGTCGTCATTACCCGCGGCGAAACGCCCGACTCGGTGTGGTTGATGCCGGATACCATTTATACGAACCGCTACTCCATTGACTTGGAATGGACGGAAGACGGCACGACCCGCTACGGTACCGAGGAACTGAAGAAGGGTAAGAACGTTATCATCAAGACTTTCAAGGATCCGAAGAAGAACTATCCCGGTGCGGATACGGTGGTTATTTTCGTGAATTCCGATTCGCCCGAGGTTATTGTTTCGACGAAGGACAAGAAAGTCAAGGCTACCAACATCTTCACGGTGGTCGAGGAAAAGGATGAAAACGATACCGCCTACTACGTGAACGAGAAAAAGAACAAGGTGTTCGTCTCTGTCAAGGATCCGGGCTCGTCCAAGCGCGACACGTTTACGGTCAACCTGGAACTGGATTCTGTGAACATCTCTCCGGCCACGTTTACGAAGACGATGGACAAGATTGTCGATGCGAAGCTGACCCTGGACCGCAATGCGACCGAGAACAAGAAGGTTCTCCAGCTGAATGGCGAAGTCTTGGAAACTTCTTACACGGAGTTTGTGAACGGCAACGAGGTTACGGTCACGTACTACACCGACTTCAAGGGTAACCTGGTCAAGGGAGAAAGTGGCAAGAAGGAAATCAAGGTCTCTTACAACATGACCGTCGACGGCAAGGAAGTGACCATCTCGTACCTGGCCGATGCTTCTACGGGTGAGTTGATTGAAGGCCGCAATGGTTCGACTTACACGGTCTCTTACGACTACGTGGATTCCAACGACAATTCTATCAACGTGTCTTACGTCGTTGACAAGAAGGGTGCGTTTGTAAGGGATGACGAGGGCAATGCCGGCTTCGACATTAGCTACTCTTACACGAACAAGTACGGCAACACATCGACCAAGTCGCTGTATATGGTGCTGGACAAGACCCGCCCGAAGGTCGAGATCCTTTCTCCTGCCGACGGTGCTGTGCTGCACTCCAACTTTGTCGACGTGAAGTGGACCGTGGATGGCGTCGTTCAGGATACGCTGGTGACCCAGGGCCTCCAGAAGGGAACGAACCCCATCGTGCGCTACTATCGTGATAAGGCTGGAAACTCCGATTCCGCGGTCATCTTCGTTGTGGTCAAGGGAATCAAGGATGTGGAAATTTCTGTCGAGAAGCCTGTGACCGTAATTGACGATGAAAAGGTGGCCAAGTTCTACAGCTCGAATACGCCGAAGAAGGGCGAGACGTTTGCTGTGAGCCTCTTCAACGCCAAGGAAGGTGTGGAGAATGAAGTGCTTATCGGCGGCGATATGAAGACGAAGAAGGGCTCCGTCGAGGAACCGTATCCTGGCCTGAAGGGACATCTGGGCCCGACGCTTGTTATCGATGCCAAGCTGCCGGTGGTGAATGCGGTTCACGGACTTGCCACTTTGGATGACCTTGTCAATAGCGACGGTGTTGTCGCTCTGGATGGTGTCGATGCCAAGGACAGCAAGAAGATGTCTGTGCAGGAATATGCGGAGAAATACTGCAGTGCCGAGTTCGTGAGGAATATGCCGAGCGATATCAGCAAGGCGAACCTCTACATAACGACCATGGTCGTCAGCGTCTGGATTTACACCAATCTGGGACAGTTCGTGGATAAGTACACGTTCTCCCTGGAACTGGATGACCCGGACTATGTGGACGATGCCGGCCTGCTTTCCATGGCCATGGAACTTAAGCCTGACCAGAATGGTGACCTGCGCGCCAAGAGCGGCAAGCTGCTTGCGACGGGTGCCTATGTGTACAAGACCGAAGTCAACATGACCAGCATGCTGCGCTGCACCTTGCCGCCGGTGGACGGTGACAACAAGGCCGGAAAGCTCGGGGCGAAGCGCCGTGTAAGCGAAGACATGCTGAAGCCGTTCGGCTACAAGCGCCCGATTACGAAGAAGAAATAACCTAGCGGGAAATCCCCGATTGAATCGGGTTTAGTTTGCCGGGGTGCGCAGGAATCGAACCGCGCTCCCCGGTTTTATTTGTATGGTCACGAAATCCTGAGTGAATCCCTTGGATTCCAGGTAGTTGACGATGTTGTCCGCTTGCGCCTGGTTGCTACAGACCACGGTGAGCTTGAAGTTGAAACGCCGCATCAGGTAGATGACGTCATTTATCGCTGTGTAGCTGGAGTTGGCGAGCCGGAGTCCCTTGTCCGAGATGAACAGGACTCTTTTGGATATCGCTTCGAGGCTGTACTTGCTGTTTGTCGGGCAGCCGGTACCGTCGACCTTGATTCCGGGGAAGGTGCCGGGACACTTGTCCAGGTAGTCGGGAACGTGGTCCTGGTCGCTGTCGCGGTTGCAGCCGGTTGAGTCGACTGGTATGTTCGGTTGGGTGTTCGGGCACTTGTCCAAGTAGTCGGGGACGCCGTCGCGGTCACGGTCGGACGGGCAGCCGTTGATGCCGACCAGCATTCCGCTCGGGGTCTCGGGGCACTTGTCCTTGGAGTCGGGAACGCCGTCCTGGTCCGTGTCCAGCGGACAGCCGTGCTCGTTGATCAGTTCGCCTTCCACGCTGTTCGGGCAGTTGTCCTCGCTGTCGGGGATGCCGTCGTGGTCGAAGTCCAGCGGGCAGCCGGAAAGGTCAACGACGAGTCCCTGGCGTGTCTCGGGGCACTGGTCGTTTTCGTTGAGCACGCCGTCGTGGTCTTCGTCCAGCGGGCAACCCTCGCTGTCGACGCGTTCGCCGGGAATGGACTTCGGGCACTTGTCGGCGTTGTCGTGGACGCCGTCTCCGTCGGAGTCGAGCGTGCAGCCCTTCTTGTTCACGGCTGTGCCTTCGGGCGTGTTGTCGCACATGTCCAGGTAGTCGGGAACGCCGTCTTCGTCGCTGTCGATGGGGCAGCCTCTGTAGTCCACGTAGACTCCGGTCGGCGTGTTGGGGCAGTCGTCGACGATGTTCAGTATGCCGTCCCTGTCCTGGTCGACAGGGCAGCCGCGCTGGTTTACGGCGACGCCCAGCGCAGATTCTGGGCAGAGGTCCTGGCGGTCGATGATTCCATCGTGGTCGGAGTCCTTCCAGCTGAAGTCGAACGTCTTGCTGAGGCTGAAGGAGATGCCGGTCTTGGGTTGTCCGGCTACGTGGTATTTAATTGTCTGGCCATCGGTTTCCCTTGTGACCGGCAGTGCGTGTTTGTTTTCGATTTTCTTCACGAAGCCAAGCCCGATGTCTGCGCCGATGGCGAGATCCGCCTCGCCGGGCAGGTGCAGTCGCAGGCCCGGAGTGAACCGCAGCGGGTCGTAAATTGGGGCGGTGGGGATTTCATTGCTGGTAAGCCTTGTCTCGCCGGAGAGTTCGAGGGATAGGCTGAGCATCTTTTCTGGGAGGGCGTACAGGCCTGTTCCCCAGAGCATCGTGATGTCCTTGTTGCTCATGCTCTTGTGGAACCCGATGAAGTTGTTCCAGTGGACAAGACGGAATTTGTATAGCGATGCATACAGGGTTGCCGCCATCGACCAGGAGTCGGCTGTGTAGGCGTGGGATTCGTCGTCGCCTCGGATGTACCAGACGTGCCTTGGCCTGAAGCCGATGGATTTGCTGCCGGTAGGGGCATAAAGTTCGAGGGAACCGCCAATCTGTACGGGGATGGCTGTCGGGATGCTGCCTTTTATGTAAAACTGGAGATCGCCTAGGGCGGTACCGCCCAGCTTGGTCCCGTTGACGTCGCCATCGTAGTGGACCGGGAAGTACAGTCCGATTTCCAGATAGTCTAGTGCGCCATAAGAAACGAACCCCGAAAAGGTCGAGGAAGCCGCATTGTGGCCTATGCTTGTCTTTTCTCCGGATTCGTTAGTGTAATAACCTCCCAGGCTCAGCGGTTCGCCGTCGCTAACCGTTTCTAGGCCGAAGGCTCCGTATATGAGCCCCTGTTTCAGCGTGAACGCCGAGGGCACCCTGATTCCTTCCGCATTCTTGGATATTCCTGTCTGTGCAAACAGGGAAATTGCAGACGAAAGTAGGGCCAGGAGCGTTTTTTTCATAAATCACCATAGAAATTAAAAATATTTTCGCCAAACTACTTGTTTTTTTCAGATTATGTGTATATTTCCATTTCGTGGTAAGAGAACGATATTCCAATACCGGCCGTCCGGCCTGGCACAGAAAGTCACAAAAGGCTTACAAAATCAACAATTGGTTGATTCTGTTGCAGATTGTGGCGGCATTTGCGCTGTGCGGGGTTATTTGGTTTGGCATTGAACGAGTCTTGCATTAACACAAAGGAAGGGAAAACTACATGAGTTTTGCTTACTATTGCGGTCGACGTCCGAAGGGTGATGGCTTTGATGCCACTGTCCCGTTCCCGAATGAAGAAGAAACCGAGGAAGAAGAGGAAGAAGAAGAAGAACTCGACGAAGAAGTCGACTTTGACCAGCCTTCTTTCAAGAGGGACCAGATCTGGTCTGACTATGCCGAGGATCTGGACTACGACCAGTGATTTTCTGGTCTCGCTTTCTTGATTTTGTAGTCGTGGCCGTTCTGGCTACGCTAGTTGTCGCTTGTTCTCCCCGTCAGGCCTCTCCCATGGGTGAGGCGAACGGCGCGGAGATGGACCCAAAGTCTTTTGCCGAGCTAGCTTTGAGGGAGAAGGTCTCGGATTCGCTCGCGATTCGCCCATCGTGGCAGTATTACCAGTATGGCTTGCAGGCCATGGAAAACCAGGAATGGAGCCTGGCTAAGCACTATTTCGAACAATCGCTCAATCAGCTGGTTGCCGAAAAGTTCGATACCCTTTACATGAACGTGTCAGTGGTGGAGGATTCCCTTTACCGGGCCAAGATGCCGGAGCGTATTCTAAGCGCCATGGACGAGGTTTTCCCCAATCTTGGCGATACGGGCAAAGAGGATGAGTCGTACCTCAAGAACGAAGTGGCCATCGAGGGCATTGACGACCTGGACGAAAGCGCGGCCGATAGTGCCTCGCTGCAGGTTATCGAGAACTTCCTGGATACTTTGGATGTAAGGCAGTTCACGCTTCCCATTGAATTTAATGAGCGAGTCCAGCAGGAAATATTCTACATGACGACATCCGCCCGCTCGTTTACGGAGGGCTCGCTCAACCGCAAGACCGCATACGATTCTTTGATATATTCTGCTTTGGCCGAGAACGGCCTGCCCAAGGACTTGATATACCTCGCCTTGGTGGAGTCGGGCTTCAAGGTGAAGGCTTATAGCCGAGCGAAGGCTTCGGGCATGTGGCAGTTCATTCCCGAGACCGGCAAGCGTTACGGGCTCGAGGTCAATTTCTGGGTGGACATGCGCCGTAACCCGGTGCTTGCGACCAATGCCGCTGCGCAGTACCTTTCACGGCTATATGACGAGTTCGGGGACTGGTTGCTGGCAATGGCCGCCTACAACTGCGGCGAAGGCCGCGTGAGGCGCCTGATTGCCGAGATGAAGGCGGACACGACTCGCGATACAAGCCAGGCGATTACCTACTGGGATTTGGCGCTCCCCAAGGAGACCATGCGCTATGTGCCTCGCATTTTGGCGGCCATGGTCATTGGGCATTATCCGCAACAGTACGAGATGACCATTACTCAGAAGCATTTGCCGGAGTACGACACGGTGACCGTCTTCGATTCCTTCTCGCTGGAGCAGGTGGCCAAGGCCATCAAGGTCCCCGAGGATACCCTGCGCGATTTGAACATGGAACTGGTGATGTGGTGTACGCCGCCGGACAAGAGCTCCTATGTGCTGCGTCTGCCTGTCGGCAAGCGTCCCGCCTTTGTCGATAATTATGACAAGATGGAAAAGAACAACTTCTCCAGCTGGGCCCACCACAAGGTGCGCCGGGGTGAAAACCTGGGGATGATCGCCAGGAAATACGGAATTGCGGTTTCCGAAATCAAGCAGGCGAACAACATGAAGAACTCAAAAATTCGTGTGGGGCGCAACCTCTTGATTCCGGTCAAGGTCAGGCCAAGGAAGTCTTCGGGCAAGAAACCTGCCAAGGTGAAAATTTACGTGGCAAAACTTGGAGACAATCTCGCTTCTGTTGCCCGCATGTACGGTGTTTCGCAGGAATCGCTGCGGACATGGAATTCCATGAGCGCTAGTGCGATGATCAAGTCGGGCGATACGCTGTTTGTTTCGAAACCGGAAATGAAACCTTCGTCTGTTACCCCGACCAAGGTTCCGCTCAAGAACAAGTATGTCGTTGAATCTGGTGATACCTATGCGTCCATCGCCAAGCTGTTTGGGATTCCTGTGGTGTCGCTCCTGTATGCAAACGACGGGTTCTCGAAGCGTCTCCATGTCGGTGATACTTTGGCGGTCCCGAGCCTCTCGCAGATCAAGAAAAAGGCATCCAAGGCCGAAAAGAAACAAAAAGTGTCGGTTTCCGAGCCCAATGCGGATGGGACCTACAAGGTGCAGGCCGGCGACAACCTGTATAGCATTGCCAGACGGTTCTCCACGACGACCGACATGATCCGTCGCCTGAATAACATGGGAACATCCAATGCCATCCATCCGGGGCAGGTTATTCGAGTCCAGGGCGAATTGGATGAGGAAATCTCTCCTGCACCGGCAAATTCGGACGAGTTCGTCCATGTCGTCAAGAAGGGAGAGGGGCTTTGGGACATTGCTCGGCAGTACAAAGTAACGATTGAAGAGATTGTTCGCTGGAATGGCCTCAAGGATACGAAGGTGAAACCTGGCGACCGCCTCAAAATAACGAAAAAACTGTAAACTTTTGTAAACCAAAGGTGTGGCTGCTTTGGGTGTGGGTGAAAAATGGGGGAATTTGGTGTAAATTGAAATTTTCTTTGTGTTTTTACAAAAAAAAGTGTAGTTTTAGCATTAGATTTGTAACAACCATTCTTCTGGAGTTGATATGAAGAAACAATTAGTTGGCATTTTTGCTTTGAGCTTGTTGCTCGGTATGACCGCTTGCGATGACAAAATGGACCCGAATAATCCGCAGTCCGTGCGTAAGGAACTCACCAAGAGGAAAATTCCTTTCACGCCGAACCAGTTTGTTTCGTATGCGGCGAATGGCGATACTGCCAAGATGACTTTGTTCCTCCAGGCTTCTTTCGAAATTGATGCTGCTGCCGACAATGGCAACAATGCCGTGGCTATCGCAGCCAACAAGGGCAACATCATGTCGCTCAACTACCTGTTCGCTCATGGCGCCAAGGCCGATGTCCGCAACAGCAACGGCGAAGCGGTCATTGACAATGCCGTCATGATGGGCAACAAGGAAGTGGTCGCAATCCTTCTCGAACAGTTGAAGAAGGAAGGTGCCGACCCGGCCGGATTGAGCAGCGCAGTCCTGATTGCCTCGAAGCGTGGCAATGTCGACATGCTCGAGATGCTTGCTGATGCTGGCGCTCCGCTCGATGTCCGTGGCCCGGACGGTTACCTGCCGCTCCACTGGACCGTCAAGAGCGGAAACTACGACGCGATGGTGTTCTTGCTGGACAAGGGTGCCGATGTGAACGCCAAGTGCGGCCAGGGCTATTCTGTGCTTGACTGGGCGACCAACGAAGGCTATCCGCGCCTGATCAAGGAACTCAAGAAGCGCGGTGGCAAGAATACTCCGAAGTATTTCAAGGATTCTAAGTAATAATTTTCTTTATTTACAAAGATAACGTTGCTTTTTTGGAACCTCGGCTTTTTTGGCCGAGGTTCTTTTTGTATTTTTCGCACTATGAAATTTCATACCGTCCAAAAACTGTTTCTCTGCTTGTGCCTAAGCAGCGTTTTTGCTTTTGCGCAGGAAACCGTAGAAATCATCCGTCGCCAGATTAAGGCTGTCGAACTGGAAACCTCCCGCGAAAAATCTCTCCATGACGCCGAAAAAAAGCGCCATGCGGAATTTATCGAGGTGGGCCGCAAGAAGGTGCAGGCGCTTTCCGCCCAGAACAAGGCTCTCCTTGCCGAAATCGATTCGCTCAAGGCCGAAATCAAGAATCTGGATGACGCTCGCCAGAAGACGACCGGGACCATCCATTGGTACGAAAGCCGCAAGCAGAAGTACCAGGAATCCCTGGCCAAGGTTATCGATTCCCTCGCTCCCGCGTTCGAGGCCGATTTCCCATATAAGAACGAGGAGGTGGTCAAGAGCATCCACGAGATTGCCGAACAGCTCGGCAAGGGATTCGTGAATGCCGACGACGCCATTAACCGCACTCTTGAAATCTATTATGACCGTATCCGTCTGGGTTACACGACCGAGGTTTACAAAGGATTCCTCCAGGTGAACGCCCGCAACGTGCCGGGAACATTCCTCCGTTATGGCGCTGTCGCTTCGGTATTCGTGAGCAACGATGGCAACGACGTGCTGTGGCTACAGAGGACTGCGGACGGCGGTTTTGTCTGGAACAATGTCTCGGATGACTTTGCGATGAGAACGGCTCTCAAGGACGTGATGAAGGTGGCTGAAGGCAAGACCGCTCCGCGCCTTGTCTCCATCCCGGTCTCCATTCCTAAGGAGGGCAAGTAAATGAAACTCTCCGAAATGAAATTTGCTGCAGTTGCTGCGATTGTGTTGGGATTGTTTGCTGCTCCCTCCATTTCTTTTGCGCAGCAGAAAAACGACATTGACGCGGTCAAGAAACGTGCCGAACTCAACAGCGCGAAGGCTGACCTCGAAGAAGCCCGCAAGAAGCGCGATATGGCTGTTGCTGCACGCTGGAAGGACCGGGAAGCCGCCAACCAGGAACGCGAACTGTTCAACGAACGCTACCAGGAAAGCAAGGAAAAGGTGGACGCCCTGATGTCGGAACGCGCCCGCCTGTTCGAAGATGTGCGCGTCGCCCGCGAAGACTTGGCGCAAATCAAGCAGCAGGCCGAAACGGCCCGCTCGGAATTCCTCTCCCTGGCGGTTGGGCCTGAACGCTTGGAAACGCTTGCCAAGTTCCAGGAACAGGGCGTGCCCTTCAAACTGCCGGAACGTACCGAGGCGATGAACAAGGTCAAGAAGGAAATGGGACTGTATCGCGATGATCCGCTCCGCATTGCCCGCTCCGTGTTTGCCGTGGCCCAGTCCGAACTCGATTTTACGCGTGAAGTCCGCTACGAGAAGGCCGAACTCCTGTTCGGTACCGCCGTGGCCGAAGGCGACCGCATGCGCATTGGTGGCCTTTATGCGATGCAGATGGCGAGCGTTATGGATATTAACGGATATCATCCGTCGGCATTGATGCTCCCGGTTGCAGGGGAAAAGAACCGCACGTTCAGCTGGCAGGAAAACGTCGGTACGGATGTCAAGAGCCAGGTGGCGAAGGTATTCGGCGCTGTCGCTGATTCTGCCTACGTGATGGCTCCCGTGGACGTGCTGTTGAGTACGGAACTTTCTTCTGAGATTGCTAGCCACCAGGAAAAGAGCTGGAAAGAAGACCTGATCCAGTTCTTCAAGGATGGCGGTATCCTGATGTACCCGATTGTCGCGATTCTCGTGCTGGGTGTGTTGATTGTGCTTTGGCGTTTCGTGATGCTCATGATTATGAGCTTTGGCGGGATGTCTGCCCGCCGTGCCCTCAAGGCGCTTGCGGCCGGTGATGTGGACGAAGCTCGCAAGCAGGCGAAGACGGCGAGGGGTGCCGTGGGCAAGGTGCTCCGTACGGCCCTGCTCAAAAACTATCCGAGCCGAGCCAGTGCCGAAAAGGGCCTCGAGGAACTCTTTGCGGGCGAAGTCCCGAAAATCGAGAAGGCGCTCTCCTGGATTTCCGTGTTTGCGGCGACCGCTCCGTTGCTCGGTCTCTTGGGTACCGTGATGGGTATGATCGAACTCTTCGACGTGATTACGATGCACGGCACGAGCGACCCGAAATTGTTGGCTGGCGGTATTTCTATCGCCTTGGTGACGACGGAAGCGGGCCTCATCGTGGCTATTCCGCTGCAGCTGCTGCATACGTTCTTGGTGAACCGTGCCGATGCACTGCGCGGCCGTATGGAAAAGGCCGGCCTTGCCGTGTTGAACGCCATTTGGATTAAGGAACGCTGATGACCGAATATTCTGTCATCGAGACAGCCTTGGGAACAGTCACCCGCGGTGGCTGGGTCCTCGCCCCGATATTCCTGTTGGGGTGGTTCGGCTGGTTTATGATGATTGAACGCTACGGCTTCTACTTTATGCTGAAGGGTAGGTCTTCGTCGGCTTTCTGGAAGGACCTCGAGAAGGTGGGCGAGGACGAGGCTGTCAAGCGCTTGTCCAAACGCCGTTATGGTTATTTCTTGGCTTTGGTCGAGGATATTCGCAAACATCATGGCGAAGGACCTGTTGCCGTGCGCAACGCTATGGATGCGACCCGCCACGATATTTCGCTACGGCTGTCCCGTTCGCTGAAGACAATTTCTACATGTGCGGCCATTGCCCCGATGCTTGGGCTTCTAGGTACGGTTTCGGGCATGGTGCATACTTTCGAGACTATCCAGCTTTTCGGATTCGGCAACCCGGTGCTTCTGGCCGATGGCATTTCGGAGGCGCTGCTTACGACCCAGGCGGGTTTGCTAGTCGCGTTCCCGCTGATGCTTGCGTACAATTTCTTGATGAACAAGGTGGAAAAGGTTGAGGACCATGCGTGGAGCGAAGCGCTCCGGTTTGAATCCAGGTATTTCGGACCCGATGCGGTGCTTGCTGACGGCACCAGGGAGGTACAATGAGTTTTATTCGCAAAAGGAACAGGGATGCAGGCGGAATTGACGTGTCCCCGATGCTGGACATGGTGTTCATCCTGCTCATCTTCTTTGTCGTCACTTCGACGTTTACCCGCGAGACCGGCGTGGACGTGACCAAGCCGAAGGCGAGTTCCGCGAAGGATCTCGCCAAGGAGAGCATCTTGATCGGGATTACCCGGCAGGGGACCATCCATATCAACGAGACGCAGGTGAACCTTTCTACGCTGCAGACGGTCCTTCGCCAGATGACGGCGGAGGCGCCCGACCGCCCCGTGATTATCGTGTCTGACCGCGACGCCCCCTCGGGCCGCGTGGTAGATGTTCTGGACGAATGCAATTTGGCGAAGGTCCGCAAGGTCTCTATCTCAGCGAACAAGGAAGAATAAATGCGCTTTTCCCCCACGGATTTCTTGGCTAGGTACTTCCGCTACCCGATAGCGGTAGTCCTTTCCTTCGTGGTCAGCGGGGTGTTCTTTCTGGCGATTCCCGTAATCAATGCTTTGTTCTTCGACAAGGGCGTCAAGACCGAAAAGCCGCTTGAGGTGTTGACCGAGGTCGAGGTGTTGGTGAACGAGAAGAAGCCCGAAGTCAAGCAGAAGATTATACGCACTGTCGTGAACCCGAACCCGTTCCGCATTTCGAGCCATCCGGGACTGAGCCGTAGCCAGAATTTCCAGATGGACCTTTCCCTGGCGCGTGGCAATGCCGGCGACGGAGCCGTCGTGGATGCGGGCTCCATGGAAAACGTGGTGTACGAGGCGGGCGAGGTGGACGAACAGGCCCAGGTGCTTCGCGAAATCCAGCCCAAGTTCCCCGAGAAGGCAAAGAAGATGGGCGTTTCGGGTTACGTGAAGGTGCTCTTGGTTATCGACGTGTATGGCGATGTCGTGCAGACCCAGGTGATGACGTTGGATCCGCCGGGTTACGGCTTCGAAATTGAGGCGTTGAAGGCGGTTCGCCAGTGGAAGTTCAGTCCCGCTCAGCTTGGCGGATATCCCGTGGCGCAGAAGGCCACAAAGGAGTTCCGCTTTGTTAAGTAAGGTAAGAGGCTCGAGGTTCGCGCTTTCGTTGCTGTTGCTATTTTGCGTAGCTCCGCTTTTTGCTGCGGAGGACTATTTCTTCCGTGCGAACGAACTTTACGACCAGGGCAAGTACAAGGAGAGCGTTCCCCTTTACAGGGCGGCGATTGACGAAGGCCGCTACGAGCCTTTCGCCTGGTTCAACCTGGGCAACGCCCTGGTGCAGTTGGGCCGTAAGGAGGTGGCGCTGGTCGCGTACAAGCGTACGGTCGAACTGTTGCCGAAGTTCGTGAAGGCTTGGCTGTTGATGGGCGACATCTACTACCTGGCCGGCGATCCGGGCGAGGCGATTGCCGCCTACAAGCGTGCATTGGAATTGGGCGAGGAAAACGACCACGTGCATTTTGCGCTGGGCGAGTGCTACATGAAGGGCCGCGACTGGACTCTTGCCCAGAAACATTTCGAGAGCGCCTTGCGCTTGAATCCGGACCGCATGGATGCTTGGTACGGGCTTGCCGATGTCTACGAGAAACTGGGCGACTACGAATACGCGATAAAGACCTTGCGTAACGCCCTGCAGATGACGGCCACCGCCGGCGCCGACGTGCACTTTACCATGGCGTATTATTACCGCAGCATGGATTCCACGCGGCAGTCCCTCAACGAGATGGAAAACGGTATTTTGATGGACCCGGAAAACGTGTCTGCCCGCAGGTACCTGGCCCAGATGTACTTGAAGGACGGTTCCCCTTGGATGGCCATCTTTACCTTGGAAGAGGGCCTACGCCACAAGAAGGGACTGGGTGACCTGAACGTGGACCTCGGACAAATTTACTTCTCGCAGAAGCGCTATGACGAGGCTCTGGACTGCTACATGAAGGCTTGGCTTGCCGGGAATTCCCAGGGACGCATCGGTGCCGAAAATGTCGGCCATGTCTACTCTAACGCTGGGGATGACGAAAAGGCGAACGCCATTTACAAGCGAATCCGCGAAAAGCGCTAGACGTACGTTTTGGGGTCAGAAAAGCCTGCCTATACCCCGAAAAATTTTCTTAACGTGGCCTTTTTATGGCCTTTGCTATGGATTATGGGGCAAACTTAATATATATTGGTAACATAGATAACATTGGCTTTTTTGGTGGTAAATATGAATCTAAAAAAATGGTTTGTTTTGGTGGCGGCCGCTCTTGCCTTGGCCGCATGCGGTGATGACAATTCTACGGGTGCCAAACCCAGTGGTGGGGACAATCCAGATAATCCGGGTTCTAGTGGAAGCCAGGACCCGAACAATTCGTCCTCTTCGATTGAATGGGTTCTCCCTAACGACCCCTCCAATTTGTGGAGCGGTGCCGGTACGGAGGCTAGTCCGTACGAACTGAAATCGGAAGAAGACCTCTTGACTCTGGCGGAAGAGGTGAATGGTAAGTCCGTGAATTTCAAGGGCGTCGTTTTCAAGTTGACTGCGGATGTTTCCCTGTCCAAGAAGTGGACTCCGATTGGATGCGTCAAGGGCCAGAGCAACCGCACGTTCGGCGGTACGTTCGATGGTGGCGACCATACCATCAAGGGCCTTTCCATTGACGATACGGCTTCTTATGCAGGTCTGTTCGGCTATGTCAGCGGTGATGCCAGTTCGAAGGCTGTCGTTAAGAATATCAAGGTGGACGGAGCGTCCCTCAAGGTAGGCTCCTATGCAGGTATTCTGTTCGGCAAGGCTGAATATGCTGAAATCAATAATGTCACGGTGTCTGGAACCGTGACGGGTAACGACTTTGTCGCAGGCTTGGGCGGAAGCCTCAGCAACGGTACTGTCGAGACTGCAACTGTAAGCGGTACAGTCCAGGGCTCCGGATCCGTGAGTGGCGTGGTGGCTACGGCAATTTCTGCCAAGGTTGTCAGTGCAAACAACTCCGCTGCCGTAACGGGCAAGTCGACCGTGGCGGGCATCGTGGCTACGCTCTCGATGAACAGCACTGTCGAACTGAGCGTGAACAAGGGCAACATCGCCGGTAACCAGGATGTAGGCGGCGTTGTGGGCAAGGCCTCGCAGGTGGAAGTGAAACAGTCCGGCAACGAAGGCTCCGTGACTGGTGAAGACAACAACATGAGCTCTGTCGGCGGTGTTGTCGCCGTGGGTTCGAATTCCGCTGTGCTGAGCCAGGTCTATAACGTGGGTACTGTTACGGGCAAGACGGCCATCGGTGTCGGTGGCATTGCCGGAAAGTTCGTGACCGATGCATCCATGAAGAATGCATTTAACCAGGGACAGGTTGTTGCTGAAGGAACCACCAATGTCGGCGGCCTTATCGGCAAGGCTGAAACATGCAAGGTGACCGGCGCCTATAATGCGGGTGTCGTATCGGCAATTGCCAATGCGGGTTCTGTTGCCGGCGCCCACTTGTCCACTTCGGAAGTGGCGTCCGTCTACTATGATGCAGGAACCAAGGTCGCCCCGGCTGCGGAACTTGGCGAAGCTTCCGAGTCGATGAAGACTGCTGAATTCCTCGCTACGCTCAATGCGGTCGAGAATGTGTGGGCCATGGATGGCGGCAAGTATGCTGGCTTCCCGTTCTTCACCTGGATGAAATAGTCTTTACCGATAGATAGTCGAAAACATTTAATCGCGCCCCTGTCTTAGGGGCGCGAATTTTCTAGATTGGTATTATGGCTAAAAAGAAAAAAGTTTGGAAATCTCCTGCCAATGATGGCGCCTTCCGTGGGAAGGAAGACAAAATCCGCCAGATGCTCTGCGACATCGTGAACGGGCGTAGCCGCCTGTTGGGTCGCCCGGCAGACCTGTTCGATTCGATTGCCGCCGCAATCGATGATATCGAGAGGTTCGGCGAAAATCCGAAACTCCAGTTGGAACTCCTGGCATGGACGCTCCGCTGCGATTTTATCTGCTCGCGTATCGATGACGACGAGCCTGAACTTTGGGATGGTCTCTTTTACGATGCGGGCACGTTCTTTGTCGAGCTGGCCAAGCAGTACGAGGACAAGAGCTATATCTCTGACTTGGTGCACGACTTGGCCATCCGCCACGTGGGCGAGGAAGGCCGCTCCTACGTGTTCCTCTCGGCATCCGAGTTTCTCCCGCCTGAGTCTATCAAGGCGTTGCTGGACGAATTGATGAATGCCGTCGAGACCAACGACTTGCCCAACCGTGATGACGTTTTGGATGCGATTTCCGACATGGCCGACGATATTGGCGATGCTGCCGAGTATGCGAAGGCTGCCTTGATGCGCGATCCCGAAAAGAGCAACGCGACGATTATCGATATTGCCAACTCCTATTTTGTCGCGGGCGACATCGAGATGGCCAAACAGTGGCTGCGTGATGTGGAAAACCCGGGCGCCGAGGACGACGAAGCCTGTATGGACCTGCAGGCCGGCATTGCCGACCGCGAAGGCCGCAAGTCCGACTGCGCGAAGATTGCCGAGAGCCTTTACGAAAAATACCCGAAGGTTATCAACTTGGCTAGGCTCTGCCAGGTCGTGGATGATACCCGTGCAAGAAAACTGCTGGAAGACCATATCCGCTACCGCAATGGCGGCACGGCGAATATCGAGTTCATGCAGCTCTTGCAGAGCATGAAGGCCTACGACTTGCTGGAAGGCTACGTGACGACGTTCGAGAAGGAATTGCCCGGCATGGATGCCGAAACCCTGAGAGGCATGGCAGACGAACTGGAAAAAGACAGCCAGGCGGAACTGGCGGAACATATCCGCAAATGGATTGTCGATGAACCCGAAGAGGCCCAGGCGTTCGACGATGCAGACTGATTAGGGAGCGTCCATGAAGTTCTTGTATATACTTGTCAGCGAAGAGAAGGACATCTATTACGAGCAGACGCTTGCTTCGGCGCTTTCCCTGCGCCATTACAATCCCGATGCGTTCGTGACGCTGCTGGTCGATGACAGGACCGACAAGAACTTGGTGGGTTTCCGGGGCGAAATCAAGAATTTGGTAAACGAGTACAAGGTCGTTCCGTTTGACGAGTCCATGAACAACATGTTGCGCTCGCGTATGCTGAAGACCAACATGCGGGCCCTCGTCGAAGGGGATTTCCTCTTTATCGACGGTGACACGGCTGTCGTGGCTCCGCTGGAAATTCCGGATGACTGGCCGGATGTAGCTGCGGTCGCTGATTTGCATGCGAAGGGGAACGACAAGTACCACGTCAAGCACAAGAAGCTGAACCGCAATATTGCCAAGATGCATTTTTCGCAGTCGTTTGAAAATGTGTACTTCAACAGCGGTGTCGTATTTTTCCGGGATAATCCGGCCGCCCGTGCTTTTGGCGAAGAATGGCACCGCCTGTACCTCCAATGTGCTGAAAACGGAATCTTTACGGACCAGCTGTCTTTCAACGAGACGAATCATCGTCTGGGATTCCCGCTGGCCGAACTCGATGGCGAGTGGAATTGTCAAGTCCGCGAGGCCTACAATCACCTTTATCGGGTCAAGACCATTTACCCGATTCTGTGCCGTGCCCGGATTATTCATTTCTTCAGCACGGGAATTGACGGGAAAAAGGAACCGCATCCCCTGATGAGGAAGGACTTTTTTGAGGGTATCAAGCGCCAGGGCGCTCTGAACGACGGCGACAGGAAAATCATTGTCAATGCGAGGAACGGATTTTTCGGTGCTCCCGAGACGTATGATGTGCAGGTCAGGTTCCCGATGTTCTTCATTTACAGGCAGTGGCCGAACTTGTGCCGTTTCCTGGTGAGGCTTAAGGAAAAATTGAAATAAGTCGATTGCTATGTCAGAAAATTCGATTCAGTCAGATCAGAAATTCCTAATGAAGGGAACGCTGTACTCCGTTCTGGGGACGATATTGAAGATTCTTGCCCCGGTCTTTACGGTGGTCATTGCGCGCGTGTTCGGTAAGGAACTGTTCGGTATATATGTCTCTACGCAGTTGCTAGTCCTTACGCTGTGTCGCGTTTCGGTGTTCGGTCTGGATTACGGTCTGCATCGCTACCTGCCTCAGAACAAGGTCTGCGGACGCCCTGCTTACGAGGGTATCATGGAATCGTTGCATGTCGCCCTGTTTGTCGGCCTGCTCATGTCCGTAGTCATCTGGCTTGGTTCCTACTTTGGCTTACAGCGTTTCTTCACGGGACTGTCGATGCTCTCGTCGATAGAAATTTCGCTTTATGCGCTTTCCATTGTCCCGTATACCATGCAGTTGCTTTTTGGCGGCGCGTCCGAAGGGAACCGTCACCCGCAATACAAGATTTTCATCAACGATTTCGCCATTTCCAGCTTGGCCCCGATGATTGCGTTGGTCCTGCACTTTGCCAATGTGAACGACAATATCGCCTTGCCGTTGGGCCTTTTCATCGCCAATATGCTGGGTGCGGGAGTTTACGTGTTCCTGATAAGGTTCCAGTTCCCCGACATCAAGTGGTTTATCAGGAAGAAAATTCCGGAAGAACTCTTGAAGTTCTCTCTGCCTATCGGTTTTTCCGAGGTCGTGGGCGCCTTCCTGCTCCGTGTGGACTTGTGGATGGTCCTTGCGATGATTGGCCCCGAGGCGGCCGGTATCTACGCTGTTATGGTGACCATTTCCAACGGGCTGAAGGTTATCCGCCGTAGCTATCAGCCAATTTTGACGCCCGTGGTGGCGGGGATGAGCCGCGACCGCCTGGAAACGGATTTGAAGCCCGTCTTTTCGTATTGCGTATCGATGGTGACCTTGATCCAGCTGGGAATCGGTTTCTTCATCGTCTTGTTCCCCGAGCAGACCATGATGATTGCCGGCAAGTCCTTTGTCTCGAAGGAAAACCCGGCGATGGTGCTTGGCATCCTGATGATCGGGAACCTCATCAACGGCTTGTTCGGCTTGACGGGATCGGTTATCAACGGGCTCGGAAAGAGCAGTTTCTTGTTCGTGATGAACGTGGTGTCGCTGTTTGTCGCTGTCGCGCTGAACTGGCTCTTGATTCCTTTGTTCGGGATTGCCGGTGCCGCCTTGTCTTCGATGCTTTACCAGATTATGCAATGCGTCTGGATGAATATCTACCTGAAAAAAATGGGATACTGGCCCTATAAAAAGTACCTGTGGGTTCAGGGACTATGGATTGTCAGCTTGATGATTCTTTATGCCGCCATCAATACGGTCTGGAATATCGGATTGGTGGAAAAGGGTGTCATATACGTTGTCGTGTTGCTGTTGATTTTGTTTACGTTCTGGAAGCAGGGCTTTAGTAAGCAGAAATATTCACGTAAGAAGAAATAAAAGTTTATATGGCAAAGGTTTGTTTTTTTCCGAGATTGCTGAACAGCTCGAATCTTTTTCTGCAAAACCTGGCGGGCTTGCTTAAAGAAAGTGGTGAATTCGAGTGCGTCGGTTTTTATGACGAAATGAAACGAAAAGCCGATGTGTATGATTCGGATGTATTCCATTTCAACTGGTTCGATCAGTGCGAAAATTTTTCGTCGTTTATTTACCGGTTTTTTGTCTTGCTTCGGGTCATCTTGTCAAAAAAAAGAATCGTGTGGACGATCCACAATATCGAAGGCCATGACCATGCCGCGGCATACAACAAGATATTGCGCTATTTCTTGCTCCGTTTTTCCGATGTCATCCACGTGATGAGCAGGAAAAGCCTGGAAGTTCCCTTTTTGCGGAAATATTTGCACAAGGTGGTGCTGATTCCGCACGGGGATTATCTGGGATGCTATCCTGAATCGAGTTTGGATGTCCGTGAAAAAATGGGGTTGTCGCCCGATGCCCCGATCGTGCTTTTTTTGGGTGCCGTTCGCCCTTACAAGAACGTCGAGTTGCTGGCGAAAGCTTTTTGCGATGTCAGGGATTCCGCTTGCCCCGAGGCTATCTTGCTTGTTTGCGGTTCCGTGAAGCCTGCGGAGTACTTGGACAAGTTACAGAAGGAATTGGAAGGGCGTAAGGGCGTTGTCTTTTATCCGAAATTCGTGCCGGACGAAGACGTGTCTGCCTTCTTGAAATGCGCAGCATTCCTTGTCGCTCCATATTCCTACAAGTCGGCGTTGAATTCGGGGACGGTAATTATGGCGGGGTCGTATTCCAAGACGGTCGTGTGTCCCGACATTGCAAATGTACAGGATGTTCAGGATGAATCCGACGGGCTTTACGTATACCATTACGAAGACGACCTCGAACACGAGAAGAATCTGGGCGACATGTTGAAGCGCGCGCTGGCGGATTACAGGTCTGGAGACATTGCAGGGAAGGAACGGAAATTATTTGATTACGTAATGAAAAACTCCTGGAAGAGCAATCGCTCCAAGTGGATTTCGTTATATTTGAAATAGCTATAGCCGAGTATCAGTATGACAAAGTATCTTTTTGTTCTGACGAGTTCCCCGAAGGATTTCTTCTGCGAGCAGACGCTTGTGGCCATCGCCTCTTTGCGTGTGCATAATCCGGATGCCTTCGTGACGCTTCTGACCGACGACAAGACTGCGGAAACCCTCACCGGAAACCGTGCCGCTCTCAAGGATGCTGTGGACGAACTCAAGGTGCTGACGCTTGATGAAAAGTTTACGCCGATGCTTCGCTCCCGTTACCTCAAGACGGTTATGCGCAACGTGATAGACGGCGACATTCTCTATATGGATTCCGACATCGCGATTGTGGGCGACCTTTCGATTCCCGAGGAATGGAAGGGCGGCATCTATGCGGTGCTCGATTTCCATACGAACCTTTCGAAGGCCATCAACCGCAAGAAGGTCTTGAACAACGCAAAGATGATGGGCTTTTCGCCGATTCTGAACGACGAAATTTTCAATGGGGGAGTGATGTACGCCGCGGACACTCCCGAGGCCCGTAAGTTCTTTGAGACTTGGCATGAACTTTGGCTTTATTGCGTATCGAAGAATTTTCCGTACGACATGGCGAGCCTTGCCGAGACGAATTTCAAGTTCGGCTATATCACCAAGAAAATGCCCGGCGGATGGAACTGCCAGCTTGCCTATGGTAATCGCTTCTTGCCGACGGCGAAGGTGCTGCACTTCTTCGGTTCGCGCATTGTCGATACCCGCGGTCATAAGGTCCCCGAGAGCATGGACCTCTTCTTGCCGAAGATTTTGCGCAAGGATTTTTACACGAACTTGAAGAATATCCCGGTGACGGTGAACGCCAACAAGTCTATTCACATCAATGAGTACTACGATGACGTGATTGCGCATGCGAAGGAAGCGTTCGAGTTCCAGACACGTAAAGTGGGGGCCGCCGGCGCCTATATCATTCGCAGCTACGCCTTTGCGAAATCACTCGCCTGGCTGTACAAGAAGATGCCTTTCCTTGTAAAGATTTTGCATGTTCTGGGTGCGATTATCGGGAGATAGACATGAAGTTGCTTTTCAACCTCACTGCGGTCCAGCCCATCCATAGCGCCAAATTCCATGGTGGCGGTTCTTACGGCGAGGTGATTTTCTGGGCGCTCGTGAAGCGGCTTGAAGGTTCGGCGGACACGTCAAGCCCATTCCGGCTGAGCTGCGCCTACGATGGCAAAAAATACTTGGATCCATCGATTGTCGAAACTTGCAAGCAGAAGAATATCCCGCTGTTCGATATTAACGAAAAAACACCGCAGCGGATTATTGACGAAAACGGAATCGATACTTTCTACACGCCTCTTTATTCGCTTGAAAAAAAGTGGGACATCCAGGTCAAGGATTTCGTATTCACGTGGCATGGCGTACGCGCTCTCGAAATGCAGTACAGCTGGGCGGGTGTCGGTTTTGCCAAGAAACTGGGGCAGAAGTTGGAAGCCCTGGTGCGCTACCGTGAAATCTGGAAGAAGCGTTTCTACAAGCCCAAGTACCAGGCTCTCGCCGCCCGCATGGCCGAAGGCAAGGCCCGCACCATCACGGTGAGCGAACACAGCCGGGCCTCCATCAAGTCGTTCTTTCCGGAACTGCTGGACTTGGAAATCCCCGTGTTCTACAGCCCGATGACGGAATATGAACCGCAGGGATTCTTGCCGCCGGGTGCGACTGCAAAAAAATATTTCTTGCTCACGAGTGGAGCCCGCTGGGAAAAGAACAACTTGCGTGCTGCCCGTGCGTTCGATGAACTTATCGGCATGTACGAATCGCAGAACAAGCAGTTTGACATGAAGATGGTCATTACCGGTGTGACGAATGCCCGCGCCTACCTGCGCCACCTCAAGCATAGGGACCGGTTCGTGTTGCTGGGATACGTGGAGAACAAGGAACTGGAATTTTTGCACCAGAATGCGTATGCGTTTGTTTTCCCGTCCCTGAACGAAGGTTTTGGTTACCCGCCGGTGCAGTCCATGCGCTATGGCGTGCCTGTGGCGGCGAGCGGCACGACGTCCATTCCTGAAGTCTGCGACGATGCTGTGCTGTACTTTGACCCGTATTCCGTCAGCGAAATCAAGAACCGCCTGGTGCAATTACTCGATACGCGCATCTACGCCGAGTATGCGGCCCGTGCGCCCAAGCGTTATGCGGAAGTGCATGCGCGGCAAGAGCGCGACTTGGAAAAAGCTGTCGACTTTATCCTGAAATTTTAACTGAACCGGATTAGATGAAGAACTTTTTGATCCAGATGAAATCTTTGAAACGCAATCCGTTTGCGTGGATTGTGCTCGTCGCCCTTGCCATCCAGACGGTGATGCTTGTGCTGTTCTACAGCCTCCCGGATCCGCTAGGACTCTCGCTGACGGAGATGTTCGAAGGTAAAATCATCTGGCAGGTATTCATGGCCTTTGGCGCCATCCTCGTGATGGGCGCTCTGTTTGCCTTTGCCCGCGCTCCCCGCGCATTGGCCATTTTTTATGCGTTCTACTTTTTTGTCGCCGTCGTGGATTACGACTTGTTCCGTTTTTCTCACCAGCGGCTTTCGTATTCGTTCCTCCGCACCTATTTCCACATTTCGAATATCACCGATGCGACGACAGTCACCACGTTGGGCGGGGACTTGCTTGGAACGGTGTTGTGGATTACGCTTGTCCTTGCCGGCTTTGCGGGTGCCGCCGCTTTCGTGACGCTCTATACGCTTCGCCTCCGCAGGAACCGGGCCTCGCTTTCGCCAGTCCGCTCGGATGCGCCTAGCAAGCCTTCGAAAAAGCTCCCGGTAACGATGCTTGTTGTCGGCCTCGCTCTTTCGGTCACTCCGTTGGTGCTTTTCTTGACGGGGGCGAGGGGCTGGATTGAAGTTCCGCTGGTCCACTTCAAGATCGAGAAACGCTTTACGTTGGGAAAGCATACGCTTACGGCCCCGATTCTCCATATTGCCGCAGTGGAGACGTTCGAGTTCATTCACGACAACGCAAAAATTACGGATGACCTGGTTGACGACTTGGATTCCTTCCTTCCTCCCGATTTTGTGGCGAGCCGTCCCGACCTGGCCGCGCTCCCGATGTACCGTGGGGCGCCCACGCACGAGTACAAGGCGAAAAAGCGCTACAATATCGTGTTCATTATGGGGGAGTCGTTCAAGGGTCGCTTCTTCAACCAAATGCTTGAAGGCGATACGGCGTTGGCTCCGAACATCTGGAAACTGGCTAACGGCGGCTACTTTGCCAAGGATTCTTCAGGCAATGCTCTGGGTGGCGGGCTTTGGTTCAAGAGCGCTTTTAGCGGCGGGTACCCGACGGTGCGCGGGACCATGGCGACCTATATGGGTTTCCCCTCGCATCCGAACCGTGACGTGCCCAGCTTCTATGCGGCCAACAAGTTCAAGGGTTTCCCTGAATTCTTGACGGACTATCACAGGTCCTACATGACCGTCTCCAATCCGATTTTCGACCATACGCTTCCCTTCGTGGAAAAGTTTTTCGGCAAGAACTGGTATTTGCCCGAAGAGGAACAAATTGCGGGTTCGGCAGACAGTCTCGGCGTGAATGCGGCCATCAAGGCGCTTTCGGAAAAGCCTGTAGATAGTCCGTGGCTACTTGCGTTCAATACGATAGCCTCGCATATCCCGTTCTACAACTATCCCGATCAGTTCGCGGAAAAGCCTGCTGACGATGCCGTGGCGCGCTATCGCAATGCCCTGCGTTATACCGATGCGCAGCTGGGAAGGTTTTTTGATTCGCTTGCTGCCCGTCCCGATTTCGAGAATACGGTCGTGTTTGTCCTCGGCGACCACGATACTCCCGTGGATTCCATTGACTACAAGGTTCCGCAGCCGCTCGGCGTGGCCACGACGCAAATCTTTATCGGCCTGTTCTCGCCGGATACGGCGCTGTTCAACGGGCTGGATGTTCGCGAGGATGTCGCCTCGCAACTGGACTTGGGACCGACCATCTTTGACTTGGCCGGCGTCCGTGAGCCCAACCATTTCTGGGGTTACGATTTGCTCGTCCAGGAGCGCCCCGCAGGCCAGCCGTCGGTGTTCTTCTCGCAGAATTCCTATTACCTCGGCTTCCGCGATCACGTGCTGGTGGGCGGCCTCGAGAACGAGGAAGTGTATAGCGGTGTAGATGGCGTATTTACGCAGGTGCAGGACAGCGTATCGCTCGGCTGGAAAAAGAAGGCCGTGGGGACCGCGAGGGCCTTGCGCTCCGTGCTCCGCAACGACATCATGATGCCTTAATTCCTCTCGTCATCGATAATTGACCGAATATCGAGAACTTGCCAGTGACGCCGTGCAAGTGGTTCTGCTTTTTTTTATATTACTGGCATGGTGAATAAGAAATCTCCGATAGAACGTTTCTCGAATTGGTATATCCCGTTAATTTGTAAGCACCAGTACAAGGCTCTCGCCTTCTATTTGATTCTGGCGGTTCTTTTTGCTATTCCTATCCTTTTCAAACCCGGTCTCAAGCTCGATGCCGACCTTTCGCATCTGTTGCCGGAAAATACGCCCAGCGTGAAGGCTCTGGAAGAATCCTACCAGCGTTTCGGTTCTACGGACAAGTTCATGATTGCCATCCAGAGCGAAGACCTGAATCTGGTCGTGGCGTTGCAGGATTCTATTGCCGAATATATCAATAGGAACTGGCAGGGCGATTTTGTCTCTACGCAGGTGGATAACGAAAACCAGTTCTTCAAGGATAATGCGCTCCTTTACTTGCCGGTCAAGCATCTTGAAAATATCCGCGACAACCTCGAAGACTTGCAGCTCGAAATCGGCCGAAAGAATGGCCCGCTGGTGGTCGACTTGCTGGGAGAGGGCCCTGCGGATTCGACGGCTTCGACTGGCTCGGAGAAGCAAGAAAAGAAGAATCGCGTGTGGTTCGATCCGAACCTGCCGCAGGAACTCGGTCTCCCCGACGAGGCGGTGAGCGCTTTTGATTCGTTTTTCAAGAAAGGCAATTCCGATTCGGGCCTCGTGACGCAGGACAAGGCCAAGGATCTCAGCAATGCCGACGAATGGAATCCGAAGTCGACAATCCCGTCGGCTCTCAAGAACCGCCTGGTTGGCTCTCCGCGCCCCGACAGCACCGGGAAAATTCTCTACAACGGCGTGGTGAACGCGAAACTCATCAAGCCCTCGACGGACTACGAGTTCGTGACGCACATCCTGGCCCGCACCGATTCCCTGCTGGCCTATTTCAGCAGCAAGACCTATCCGGTGCCGACCCGCTTCACTGTCGAAGGCACCTATGAAGGCCTCAAGGAAGTGGATGAGGTGGCCAACGATTCCATTTTCTCGTTCGCTATCAGCCTCGTGCTCATTATCTTCCTCACGATATTCTTCTTCAGGAGCGTGAAGGGCCCGATTCTCGTGGTTTCCTCGGTGCTTTACGCCTGCCTCCCGACGCTTGCGTTTACGGCGCTTTTCTACGGCAAACTGAACCCGTTCACCGTGTTTGTCGCCTCCATCATCTTGGGTATCGGTATCGACTACTCGATTCACATTTTGGGCACGTCGCAGAAGCTGATGCACAAGTACGCGACGTTGGAAGAAGTTTTGGAAGCGGCCCAGCGCAAGATGCTCAAGCCGTTCATCCTCGCAAGTTTTACGACGATTGCCGCTTTCCTCACGTTGCTCGCTGCGCATTTCCGCGGTTTCTACGAGTTCGGTGTGGTCGCCTCGATGGGTGTGCTGTTCAGTATGCTTACTTCGGTGCTTTTCCTCCCAGTCCTCGTGAAGTGCATGGGCGGCATCCCGAAGGCTCCGGACAACACGCTGTTGCCCAGGTCCTGGGACGAATCGAAAATTCTCAGGTTCTTCAAGTATGTGGCCTTTGCGGGCTTTGCGCTGGGCGCTGTCTCGCTGTGGTTCGCGCAAGACGTGGACTTTGAGCATAATCTGCGCAACCTGCGCCGTGTCTCGACCAACGTCACGACATCGAAGAACAAGATTTCGACCAAGGTGACCCGCGCGACGGGCAAGGCCGTGACGTCGACTCCGGCTGCCGTGATGGGTTCCAAGCCCGAACAGCTCGACAAACTTTACGATACCTTGATGGTGCGCCTGCACGTGGAACACGATTCCACCCTCGGAAGCTTCCTCACGCTTAAGAGTTTCGTGCCGCCTCAGGATTCCCAGAAGCAGCGCCTCGAAGTGATTGAAGAAATCCGCGACCTAGCCGAAGCCCGCGTGTTTGACCGAGCCGAAGGCGAAGATTCCGTGAATGTGGCGAATCTCCGCAAGCTCTCCGCCGTCGAGGAAACCTTCTCCGCTGAAGATGTTCCTAGCTGGACGCTGGACCTGTTGCGTGAAAAGGACGGCAGCTACGGAAAGATTGGCTTTATTTACGGTGACTTCCCGAGCTGGGATGCGAAGGCTTTGCACCGCTTCCAGGAACGCTATGGCCACTGGAACTTTGATGGCGAGGAACTGCGCACGTTCTCATCGCAGTTTATCCTCTCCGACGTGATTGATTCCGTCAAGAAGGACAGCTTCAGGCTCGCCCTCGTCATCATCCTCGTGATTTTCGGTACGCTCGTGATTTCGTTCCGCAAACCCAAATTGTTCTTGGCTGGTTGTATCTCGTTTGGCATGGGGACGCTTCTGACGCTCGGGCTCCTCGGATTCCTCACGGATTTGTTTGAGTTCGGGAAAATCAGTATCTACAACGTGATTGTGATTCCAATGGCTCTCGGTATCGGCATCGATGCGACCATCCACATGATAACCTCCTGGATGAGCGACAAGAACTTGACATTGCGTCAGTTGATGGATACGACCGGCCGCAACGTGATGGCCAGTTCCACGACGACCATCGCCGGCTTTGTCGGATTCCTCTTCACGACGCACCGCGGCCTCAAGGGCATCGGCGACCTCGCATGCATCAGCATCGCGATGTTCCTGATTACAAGCATCGTGTTTACGATGTATTTGTGCGGCACTTGGCTGAAGAAAAAATAAGCCTCGCTATAAGCGTCGCATAGCTGTGTTGCAGAAATCCAATCGGCTCAGCAATGCAAGCATATAAATATGCTTGCGCTGCATTCGCCTCATAGATTTTCTCGGCCCGCTCACTGCTCGTAGCTCGCGCCTCGAGCCTCGAACCTCGAACCTCACAAGTGTTTCATATGCAACGCAATGACGGCGTGTTGCTTTGCGCTGTTTCTAAAAGCCTTTTTAACTGATTGACAGAGCAAATTAGCCAATATATATTCATTTGAAGATATGGAGGTTGCGTAAAATGAGAACGTTAATTCGATGGTTGTTTCATTGGCTGAGTGCTTTCTTTTGGAGTAAGCGCTTTAGGATTACAAGTGTTATCGCTTCGTCATTTGCGCTTCAGGCTTTTGCCTGCGCTTATGGAACCGAAGGAGATCTTGAGTGCTACGATTCAAAGCGTTTCCTTGATATTGGAATGATATCTATGTCGAAAATAGATAGTGTCCAGTTGTTTTTGAATGGTCGGCGAGTTTGTGCCGATAAAATGAACTCTGACCGAGGAATGATTGCTTGTAGGGATTCGAGTGTAAGGAATCATGTATCAAGACTTGCGACTTCAGATGAAATTCCCGACAATTGTACGCCACAAAAGGGTGTCGAAGGCTATTGGGATTGTCTTGAACCGTCGGATTATTTGGAATGGAAATTTGATGGGGATATAAAGAACTGTGAGAGTACCGAGGAGTATCCGATGTGGTTCTCGTTGTCGTGCTCTGTTGGCGGGCGCTCGGATAGTATCGATGTCAGCTCCAGTAAATTGAGCATGAACGTCTTTATCGGTGGGCAAGAAACCAAGGTCGAAACGGGTTTGTCTGTTTCGGGCGGTACGCATATTACAATCGTGCCTGAATCGGATACGACAAAATGGTTTAGTTATTCCGACTCTCCGGTCCTTGGCGATATGTATCGTTTCCGCGCGTCATCAAGTCGCCGGGGGTGCTTTGAGGGCTATTGCGTAACATCTTCGGATAATGTTCATGGTGATTACTGCTATGAAGAGTAAATCACAGTCCCCGTTCTAGGCTGTAATCCGAAATTTTGAGCAGCGTATCGAGGGTTGCCTTTAGGTAATCCTCTTTTTTGCGGATTTCTTCGCTCTGCTGGTCCCTTGTCAGTTCTTTTTCCTGGCGCAGGTCGGCTTCTGCAAAGGTGTGCGTTTCTTCTTGCGAGGGATACTTTGCGACAAGGCGCAGTCCGTCCAGCCCGATGGCAGCGTGTCCCGAATAGGCTCCGAGGGAAAGGCCGGCAACCGGTTCCGGCACGGAATCTGCCATATGCTCTCGCAGCAAATTATGCCCCATGAAGATATTCGGGACGGCGAATCCGGCCAGTTCAAGTACGGTGGGCGCAATGTCTATCTGGGCCGCAGTCGTGGTGTCGCGGGCCGCGTCCAGTCCTTTCCCGTGAATGAAGAAGGGAATCCAGCTCACGTTCGAAAATCCGCCGCCGTTCATGGTGGATACGCCGTTTTCGCCCAGGGGGAACCCGTGGTCGGCCATTACGATGACGTAGGTGTTCTTGTACCATTCCTCGTTTTCGACGGCACGGATAAAGCGGGCGAGTTGCCTGTCGGCGTAACCCATGGTCACGTTGATGCGTTCCTGCAAAGGCAGTTTTTTTTGTTCATCGGTCATGCCGGCTGCAAAGTTGAACGGGTAATGGTTGGAGCGCGTCATGAGTGTCGCGAGGAAGGGCTTGCCTTCCTTGGAAAGCGTGTCGCGTACGTATTCGATGGCGTGGTCCATGAAGGTGGAATCGTCTTCGCGTTCGCGGTTGTAGTGCAGCGCGGTATACCACTTGGCTGTCCATACGCCCAGGTTGTCCCAGGCGGGGTCGGCTGCCGACATGTAGTGTGTGCTGTAACCGGAATCGGTGAGCGTAGATACGAAGCTTGGGAGCGTTACGTGGGCTAAATCGGTCGCTTGTGCAAGGCGGGAATGGTGCGGAATGCCGAGGTGTGTCGAGAGGACTCCGCCCGTGGTGGGGACGCCGCTTGTGTGCATGCGCATCCACACGTGTGAACTGGCGGCAAGCGAATCCATGAATGGCGTGGGGGTGGGCTGTATCTGCGGGTTCATGTAGCCCACGTTCAGGCCGCGCTGGGATTCCATGAGTACCAGGATAAAGTTCGGCTTCATCTCGCGCTGGGCCTTGAGTTTTTCGCTGTTCAGGAGTTCTGCGCTGGGCACACGGTAAAGCGGAAGCCCGTTGCCTTCCTTGGCGTCAGAAAATTCCCAAAGGGAATCGCCCTCGATTTTTTGCCAAAGATTCTGGTAAGCAGTGCGGTAAACGCCTAGATCGGCTTCCGCAAGGCCTTCGACTTTTTTCGCCTCGAAGAGGTCCTTGTAGACAAGCGAAACGACTGGGCGGAGCTTTGTCATGCGGGCGTTCCCCGTCCAGATGACGTACACGAACAGGTAAGAGGCGATGTAGAATATGAGCATCGCGATGACGGACTTTTTCACATAGAATCCGTCGTTCGGACGGTACCATTTGCAAAGGAGCCTGTAGAGTCCGTAAGTCGCCGGGAGCATCAGCGCGAGTACAACGAACTGCAGGTAGGGCACGGAAAGGTCGTTCGCCACGTAGTCGTAGAACATGGCGATGGAGGAGGTGTCCTTGTAGGTGTCCATGAGGCCGAAGGAAAGGTGGCCGCCTAGGAATCGCTGCACCTCGTTGTCGAGCAGCGTGAAGGGGAGAATGACGGCGTGGAATACGGCGTAAAGGATGGTCGTGACTTTGGCGACTGTGGCCGCCCGTGAAGCCTTTCCGGCGATTTTTGCGATGACGCAGCCCACGATGGCAAAGACGGCGAGTGCGTTCACTATCCAGAGGAAGTCAAGGCAGATGGCGTGGAAGATGAACCAGTCTGGTTTGCTGACGAACGGGAAACCGTAGGGGTTGCTGCGGAACAGGAGCATCACGCGCAGGATGATGTGCATCGTCCAGGCGGCAAGCGAAATCAGGACAAGTTTTTGGAAGGGGGCAAAACTTGCCGCTGTCTTTTTCAGCAGGTTTAAAATATTCGGTTTCATTCTCGGTTCTTGTTGCAAATTTGTCTGTACAGTTCTAGCTGGCGCTTGAAGCAGTCGTCCCAGCTGAACTTCTCGGCATAGGTGCGTGCCTTCTGTTTCATGCCCTGCATGTCGGAATGGTAGAGTTCCACGATGGCATCAGCGAGCGCTTCGGGAGTGCGTTCCTTGAGGATTGTCCCGGCTCCCGATTCCGTCACGTGTTCGAAGGCTGCGCCAGCGGCTGCGCCGACCTGGGCGTTTCCGCTGGCCATGCTTTCGAGGATCGAAAGCCCGAAGGTTTCCCAGCCCGAGAGGGCGAGCCCCAAATCTACGCTGGCGTAGTAGCGGGCCATTTCGTCGATGGAGTTTACGAACCCGATATAGCGCACGTGTTCATACTTCTGGGCTGCCTCTTCTACTAGGGGGAGGCTTGGGCCGGTACCCGCAAAGATGATGGCCGGTTCATGGCCCAGTTTTTTTGCGAGGATGTCGTAGGCTCCCAGCACGAGGTCTATGCCTTTTTCCTTGCAGTGCCTGTGCGGGAAGAATATGGTGAGCCGTTCGGGGTTGCCCGCCTTGAGCTCGTTTACGAGCGCCTCGTCGCGCTTTGTGGGCGAGAACATGTTGATGTCGCATCCCAGTGGGATCCAGCGCGGGTCGGGCAGGTCGTTCTTGCGGAGACGAGCCATGGCCTCTTTGGACGAAGCCTGGATGCAGTCGAACCCCTTGAATTCCTTGCGGGCATACCAGAAGGCTTCCTTGCGGGCGAACGTGCCGACGCCCGGCCCCAGCTTTCTGGCTACGGGGCGGCCTACGTAGGTAACGGGAAAGTCCGCATGCCAGAAGCCGACCAACTTGGATTCGGGGCTCGCATGCCGAGCTGCCCGGCGGACGACTGTTGGCAATATGTAGGGAGATCCCACCTCGATGATGTCGGGCTTGTACTTGGCAAGTACGGGCTCCACTTGCGACAGTTTCCATATAAAGCGGTATTCCCAGTTGCCCGGGAACTTGAACGCCTGGACATGCTCAATAATCAGGCCTTCGCTACGGACTTCGGTGAATGTTTTCGAATCGGGCATCACGAACACGGAGCGGGCTTCGCGCTGCTTTTCGTAGAATGCCATCTTTTGCAGGTGATAACGTCTGACTCCGCCTCCGGACGGACTCCAGAAATTGTTGATATCGACAACGGTTATCATTGGACTTCTTGCATTTTGTTGGATAGCGGGTGCATCTCTAGGTAGCCCTCATAGAGGTGGTTGGCACCGAGTCGCTTGGAATTGACAGAGAGGAACAGGTTGCCACCCTTGGATTCCAGCCAGTAAATGGCGTCGGAATCGCGCAGGTAGGGCCTGGGACCTTCGAGCCCCTGTTCGCTCCTCACGAGCTCTCCTCCAAGGAACAGCGGGATGTCGAGAGCTTTGTAGATGTCCAGCATGACCGAGGAACGCCTTTCGTGGATGTCGACGAGGTCCGGACGGTCGGAAATCTTCATGTGGTCGATGCCGTCGATGATGACGACAAGATCGGGATGCTCCTTCTGTTCGTCTTTGAGGACAGAGAGCATTTCCGTGTTATCAAACGATGGTTGGTCTTCCCAGATTTCGAGGCGGTTGTTGCGGACGTAGGATATCAGTTCCTTGGTCGTCTCGAGGATTTTCTGGTTCATCTGTTCGTCGGCGTTCTGCTTCCTTACGGTGAGCACGGATTCGCCAATCATCATCGCGACAAGCTTGTCGAAAATCTGGCGGCGCGGGGTCTCCAGCGCGATGTAGATGAGCTTGAGTTTCGGGTTGCTCCTGATGAGGTCGAGCGCAAGGCTCGAGAGGAATGACGTCTTGAGCCCGAACGGTTCCGCTGACACGTAGAAACAGCCGGACTGGACGCCGTCGATTTCCTTGGCGAGCCTGGGGAAGTCCGAGAGCGTATAGCCCACGTTCACGTCGGGCGGGCAACCCATGGCCGTGTCAAAGTTTTCCTTGATGTCCTGGAGAAGCATGGAACGGCGATGCGTATGGATGGTGTCTTCCTCGGTGTGGGCAATCAGGGACAGAAGCTCGTCTGCTCCGTTCTTGCGCACGACCTGGTCCACGGTCTCGTCCTTGGGGAGGATGATGGACTTGAAGCGGAGCCCGATTTCTTCGGCCATCTTCAGGTAGCGCTGGACGCGGTATTCCTGGGTACGGCGGTTGGGTTCCCTACGGAGAATCAGGGTGACGGTCTCGGCTCCGCAGGCCTTGAGCTTGAGCAAGTGGCTCTGCGTGACTTCCTGGTACATGGTCGAGACAACGCCGGGAATACCGGCGAGGTCGGCCGTGAGCGCGTCGAAGAAGCCTTCCACGATGATGGGCTTCTCGTTCTCCGGCTGGATGTTGAAAGGGATGTCGCACGGGCCGGACGCGTACGATACGTAGGCGTGGCTGTGCATGTTGTCGTCGATGAGCCTGCCGAATACGGAATGGATGAGTCCCTTGGAATTGCGCGCGGGGATGGTAATGCGCGGTTCGTGGTAGGCTTCGAGGTTGTCGAGGTAGAAACGGATTTGGTGGCGTTCAACGCCCGAAAGCAGGCAGTAGCTTGCGAATGGTTCCGGGTCGCCGCTGTAATAGCCGATGCCGTAGAGCTGCGCCTGGCCGATGTTCCAGCCGCGTTTGGCGAGGTATTCGGCGGAGGAGGGGCTCTTGCATGCTGCCCAGTGGCAGTAGCGGACGAAGCATTCCAACACCTTTGACTTTTCGCCGCCGACTTCGCGAATCCAGGGATGTTCGTCCTGGAAGGTGTCGGGAACTTGTTCTTGCTCCTGTTCTCCGAGGAAATCAATCGCTTCTGCTCGGGCGGCGGGTTCCTCGAGACCGTTGAAGCGGCTGCGCATCACGAACTCTACGAGATCGCCGGCGGCTCCGCATTGCAGACAGCGGTAGCGCCAGTATCCGAGCGCATCGTAGAAGAACAGGGATGTCTCTTCGGGGGCGTGGAACGGGCAGCAGGCAATCAGGTTGCGTCCCCAGCGGCTCAGCGGAATGCCCAGCTGGCGCGGGTGCGTCTTGGTTTGCATCAGTCCAGTGTGATCTTGGTCTAAAAGCATAGTGAACCTCGTTCCGTCAACAGAAAAACAGGATTGCCCTAGTGAACAATTTAATAAAATTTTTAGTTTTAAGACTATACTTTTTGAACTTGCTTTTGGATGGTAATCGCATGATTGTTCTTGGGATAGATCCGGGATCCGTGAATACGGGGTACGCCTTTGTCGATGTCCGCGGCTCGGAGTTTTCTGTGCTGGAATATGGTGCCCTGCATGCTCCCAAGAACAGGTCTTTCGAGGATCGCCTCCTTTATATCGTCGACTCGCTGGAATTGCTCATGGAAAGGTACCAGCCCGAAAAGCTCGGCATGGAAAGCGCCTTCGTGGCGGTCAATGCCCGCAGTGCTCTCGTCTTGGGCCATGTCCGCGGGGCCATTCTTGTCGCCTGCAAAAGGAGGGGCATGTCTTTTTCGGAATTTCCTCCGTCCACGATTAAGCAGGCCGTGACCGGCAAGGGGAACGCTTCCAAGGAACTCGTTGCCAACATGATTTATGCAAGGCTTGGTATTGCGCCCGAAAAGGTGCTTCTCGATGCGACTGACGCCCTCGCCATTGCCTGGACGACGGCTAACCCGAATCCGATTTCCGAGGCGCTCCTCTCGAAGGGAGCCTCCAGAAAGAGCGTATCCCGGAAGCGTCGTGCGACAGTGAATGAATGGAAAAGTTTGATAGAGAAGATGGGAGGGAAGTGTCCGTGAATCTATTGCCCTATGGTCTCGGAACGCCGGACCTTATTGATGTTGGTGACTACAAAGTCCACCGCGATGTCGTGCCATACTTGGAAAAACTCTCCGCCTTGGTTGCCTCGCGAGGTTTTTCGCTGAGGATAGAATCGGCGTACCGCTCGTTCGAACGCCAGCTTTCCATCTGGAACCGCAAGGCGCGTGGCGAACTGCCCCTGCTTTCGGCGGAAGGCGTGCCGATGCCGGTCCCAAACGACGAGGAAGAGCTGATGTATGCCATCCTTACGTGGTCCGCATTGCCGGGGGCGAGCCGCCATCACCTAGGCACCGATCTCGATATCGTCGATGCGAACGCCTGTCCTGAAAATTACGAAGTGCAGCTCACGCCCGCCGAATGTGACGGGATGTTTGCCCCTTTCCATACATTCCTGGACGAGGTCTTCGATGCCGGGGAGAAATCTTCGTTCGGTTTCAGCCGCGTGTTTGTGCCGGGTCGCGGAAAAATTCGCCCGGAGCGCTGGCACATCGCGCACCTGCCGACGTCGCGCAATCTTCTGGATGCATTCTCGCTCGACACGCTGCGCCACATCTACGAGACTACCGACATCGCCTGCAAGCGGGCCATTCTTGCCCGGCTCGATTCCCTGGCCGAGGATTACATCTATCCTTACTTTTTATGATGGCGCTTGATCTTTCCCCCGACAAACGTGGCGTAATCCGCCTGAAGCCCGAGACGTACGGCCGCTCCGTGCTCGGGGCCCCGTTGCAGTATTATCCGGCGTCGGGGAGCACGGAACTCCTTGTCGTTGCCGGAATTCACGGGGAAGAACCCGAGACGACGTTCCTGCTGAGCCGTGCCCTGCGCCATCTGCCGCATGCCCTGGAACATACTGCTGTCGTCCTGTGCGCCAATCCGGACGGGATGGTCATGGGGACGCGCGGCAACGAGTCGGGTGTCGACCTCAATCGGAATTTTGCGACGTCGAACTGGAAGCCGGGAAGTGTCGGTTCTCGTTCCGTATTGGAGCGTGACCGCGATACGCTGCTGTCCACCGGGACGGCGCCCGCAAGCGAACCGGAAACCTGCGCGCTGGTAAAGCTGGTAAAGAACTTGCGCCCCAGGTCCATCCTGTCGATCCATGCGCCCCTAGGATGCGTGGACGCCCCGGAAAGGACCCCGCTAGTAGCTGCCTTGCAGGATGTGTTTGGCTTGCCCTGGGTTCCCGACGTCGGCTACGAAACGCCGGGCAGTCTCGGGACATGGTGCAACGAAAACGGCACCGAATGCGTTACGCTTGAATTGCCCAGGATGTCTTTGGAAATGCTATATGACCGTTACGGCGAAGCCTTCGCGCAATTCCTTGCGCAACCGGTTCCGCACTAGGCCGCTTTTTCTTTTTCTGCCTTGGCTTCGGCGATAATCTTCTTGCGGTTGATAAGGCCGACTGCAAGCCCGATGACCAGATATCCGCCAACGAGGATCAGCAGGTATTCGTACAGGAACGGGATTACGTCCGTGACGAAGAAGAATGCACAGATGTAGGTGATGACGATGAGCACCGCCTGCGCTGTGTTGAACAGCTTGTTCTTGCGCGGTTGGAGTTTCGGCAGGAACAACGGGCTGACCATCAGGATGCCGGTGACGAACAGTATGGCGACGGGAAGGAACAGCGCTGCAGATTCCGCTCCGTCAAACAGTCCGTGGGCTTTGAAGAATACGATCGTAATGGCGTTGATTGCGCCTGCAAATGTCGTGGGCACGCCAGAAAAGTGATGGTGGTATGTATCGGAGTCCAGTGCGTTATACTTGGCGAGACGCATTGCTGCGCAAAGGACGTAGATGCTGAAAACGATTATCAGGAGCGCGAAATGGGATTGGAACCATTCGGGAGCGAAACCCTTGTAAGTGTACAGGATGCAGAATGCGGGGGCGACGCCGAAAGCGATTAAGTCGGCGAGGCTGTCGAACTGGGCGCCGAACTCGGAACTGGCGTTGACCAGTCGGGCGGCGAATCCGTCAAGTTTGTCGAAGAGGACGCAGAGCAAAATGAAGTAGGCGCTCATGCGGATGGAGTCCGTCCCGGGTCCTGTTATGCTGTCGAATGAGCCCGTTGCCCAGCAGATGGCAAATACGCCGAGCATGAAGTTGAGACTTGTAAATGCATTCGGGAAAATATAGCGTAACTTGTTCACGGGAGCTCCTTTGTAGGACTGCTTCAAAAATATAAAAAAATTGCGTGGATAGTAAAAAAGACATCCCGACGGATGTCTTTTTCGTGAAAAAAACTATTTCGTAAGATTGACTGTTTTCGCCTACTTTACAGGCTTTATGCTCCACAGGGCATTGACGCCTGCAGCCACGATCAGATGCTGGGGCGGAGCGTAAGGATTCTCTTCGGTGGGGAAGTTTGTCCAGTGCTTTGTGGAGAACTGATAGTACTGTGTGGGACGGTAGAGAACCGGCATCACAGGAATTGTTTCCATGAAAATCTTGTTGAGTTCGCGGTAGTCGGCGACGAGCTGAGCTTCGTCCGTTTCTGCCGGAATGCGGGCAAGGAGTTTGTCTGCATCTTCGTTCTGGTAACGGCCCTGGTTGGCGAAGGCGTCTTCGCCTGCCGGCTTGAAGGATACCGCGCCCATCACCTGGTCAAAGCGAGACCACGGGGTTGCTGCGGAGAGTTCGGCCGTCTGCGTCTTCATGGAGAAGTCGAAGGTCCCTACGCGGAGGTCCTTGTCCCACACGCCGTAGTCCACGAACTTCTGTTCGGCGGTGATGCCGATTTCCCCGAAGGATTCGGCGATGACCTTGATCGCGTCTTCCCAGTCGGTCCAGCCTTGCGGACATTCGATGGTGAAGGAACGGACAACCTGCTTGTTCGAGTCAATCAGCTTGCCATCGTCGTTCCAGCTGTATCCCGCTTCGGAAAGGATTGCCCTAGCCTTGTCGGTGTTGTAGCTGTAGCCGTAGTTGGCGGCGTCTTCCTTGTTGAAATACTTGGCTTCGGCACCGAACGGGAGGATGAAGCCCGGCTGCATGGCCGGCGTGTAGTTCGAGATGGCGCGAGCCTTGATCTTTTCGAAATTGATGGAGTGCATCATGGCGCGGCGCAGGGCCACGTCGTTCAGCGGGGGATTGTTGTGCGCGACGATAAGCGTCGTGATGGAACCCGGCTGGTGGAACGGTTCTTCGCGGCTCCAGGCGCGGATGCTGTCCTTGGCCTTTTCCCAGATGCGCGGCAAGAAGATAGACGAGATGTCCAGGTTGCCGCGAGTCATCGCGCTGTTAAAGTGGTTGTTCCCGTTGTACAGGGAGTGGATGATAAACTTGGGCGCGGGCTTCTTGCCGTCGTGCTTGACGTTTCCCCAGTAGTTGTCGTTCCTTTCGAGAACAATCTTGTCGGGGGAGTAGGTCTTGAGGTTGTACGGGCCGGAGACGATGGGGTGGTCGTCGTTCTTGAACTCCGTGACCTTGGCCATGTCGTAGCTGTCGCCGTTCTTGGCTGCGTTCACGATCGGTTCGAATACGGCCTTGGGGAGAATGGACGTCTCGGCGATGGCGTTCAGCAAGATAAGGGGATTCTTGTTCTCGGAGAAGTTGAAGGTGATGACCTTGCCTTCGGCCTTGATGCTGGAGATGTAGTTCCAGTTGTCGTGACGCGGGGTCGGCAACAGGGAGTCGATGCGGAAACTGTAGATGACGTCGTCCACGGTCACCGGTTTGCCGTCGCTCCACTTGGCTCTGGAGTCGAGCGTGACGCTGATGGAGTTGTCGTTCTGGGTGAAGCTTTCCGCAAGCATCGGTTCAAGCTTTCCAGTGAGTTGGTTGTAGGTGACCAGGGTCTCGTACATCACGCGGACGTTCCCGTCGATGGGAAAGTTCGGGTCGTAGTCCAACGGGTTGAACGTGGTCGGCGGCGCCCAGTCGAAGCCACCTATGTATAAGGTTTCGTTGCGGGGGTATTCGGAATCATTAACGGCTACAGGTTCATTTTTTTCTTCCTGACATGCGCAGAACAACATAGCGGATGCTGTCGCGGCCGTTACAAATAAAAACTTGCGGACTATAATTAAATGGCTCATAAAATCCCCAATAACTATTTCTATAAAGATAGTGATATTTTTAAGAAAAAAACAATAAATTTTTATTAACAGGCCGTTTATGGGGGTGTTTTTGCCTGTTTTCACGAAGAAGAATGATTTTGTTTGGTTTGTTTTACTTTGGATGTCATTTTAGAGCGAGAACCCGTAAAGGAATCGCTTGGGTGACGCGCTAAAAAGTGTGTGGTTTGCTATGTAGGGGGCTCCGGCTCCACCCGGCGTGTTGAAGGACTTCTTTTCTTTTCCGTCCTTGAGGGAGATGCCGACAATGGCATTGCCTTGGTCAATCCAAGCGATGTCGTCATGTACGATCGGTTGTGTGAAAATGGAATTGTGTCCCTGGAATTTCCACAGCGGAGTACCCGCTTCGTTGTACAGGAGAATGTTTTGGTTGGAAAGCCCCAGAAGCAGCACGTTGCTTCCCTGGAACTTGGTTGTCTGCATTGAGGATATCGGAGATTCGAGAAGAATCTGGATGGGATCCCTGCGCGGGTTCTTGAGGTTGTAAATGTAGAGCCGGTTGCTGCTGGTGGCGATAGTGAGTGCGGAATCGCTTGCTATCAGGTGCGTTACGTTACCCTGAACTCTCGGCCCATTTTCCTTGGCCTGTCCGGAACCATCGCCCAGATGGATAATCTCGCCTTCCAGATTGGATAGGTGGAGCGTGTTTCCGCTACGGGCGAAAAGGAACGGGACGGAGTATATCTTGCGGGACCAGGCGAGCCTGTTGTCGTTGCGCAGGTACTTCAGGAGAAAGCCGTTCCACGTGGAAACATAGATGGCGTCACTCTCGATCTTGATGTCGAATGCTTTTCCGGGGAGTTGGAGCCTTGTTGATGCGGCTTCCTTGTTGAGGTCGTAGATGGAAAGGTTGAACCCGCTGGCGAGGGCGAGCGAGTTCTCGTCGCTGCTCATGACCGGACTGTTGTCCATTTTGTTCAATGCCTTGGTCCAGCGGACTTCGCCGCTTTCGGGATTGATGCAAAGAAGTTTTTCGGCGGCGGGGTCAATCGTGTAGAGATTTTTCTTGTTGCCGAAGAATCTGGGATAGCGCGTTTTCGGGGAGATGTTCAACAGGCTCACGAACTTTGCGTTGATGGCCTTGCTGTAGTGGCCCAAGACGAGATTGGTTACCTGTGGGCTGCTGGCCGACAGGCGTACAGCTTCTGCCCAGGCTTTTTGGCGGTCCTTTTCGCTGCCGCCGTTGCTTTCGAGCAGGATGGCCTTGAAAAACCAGCCTTCTGCGTTACCCGGTTCCAACTGGAACAGCGTGTCGAGTGTAGGGGCGAGGGAGTCCCATTGCTTTTCTTCTGTTAGGCTTGCCGCCTTGTACACGTACTGGTCGGAGAGCAGCGGGTGGAACCCGTAATAGTTGGGGGAGATTCCTTGCAGGTGGTTGTCGTCGAATACAAGGAAAATGTCGCCGTCTGTATGGATCGGATCGTAGAGGATGGGCCTCGAGAAGTTGAAATGCCAAAGGGGGCGGAGCAGCGTGTCAACAACGCTCAGGTCGCCTTCGTTCGAGAATAGCCCGAGAGTCCCTTGCGAGAGCGGGGCAATCGATGATGCGTCGCTACGGAGCGAAGTCCTCTGGATTCCGCGCTCCATGTCCACTAGCGATACCTTGCCCGACGCTTCCAGGACGGCAATGTTGTTCTCAAAAAAACAGATGTCGTCGATGTTGTGGTACTGGAGTTTCCATAACGGGGCAAACTGGGTCTTGGGATGGTAGCAGAAAAGCGTGTTGCCCGAAACGAGGAAGATGTTCTTCTTTGTTATGAACACGTAGGGGATGGCGTCAAAGAGCGAAATGTTGTATGTCTCGCTTCCGTCCGTCGGCGAGATGAAGTGGAGCGCATTGTCGGGGCAGTTCAGCACATAGTGCCCTGTCGCTGCGTAGAATCCCTCTATTTTGCAGTTGTGATAGCGCTGCGTGACTTCGGCGCGAATACCCTTCTTGTTCAGTATGGTCAGCGTGTGTTCGCCAAGGACCACGGCTTCGCTGTTGTGGACGAACAGGCTCTTTGTCCCTTCGACCTTGAACGCCGTTTGCGGGGTTTTAAGGTGTATCGGCTTGAAGAACAGGCTGTCCCTTTCGTTCCGCTGGTACCAGATTCCCTGGGAGTTGATAGAGAAAATTTCGGCATGGACGGGAAGCGGAACTTTGACTTCGATAAGAGAGTCGTTCTCTATCTTGTAGATGCTGTTGTTTTGCAACAGGATGTACGTGGTCGGGCCGTAGTAGATTTTCTTGATGGGGAAGCGGACCCGTAAAGATTTTTTCAGCAGCGCCTCGGGAGATTCGCTTGTGGATGCGGCTCGTGCCGCAAGCCAGTATGCTTTGCCCGTTTCCTTGGTCTTGCGAAGGCTTTGTCTGTAATAGTAGTTCGCGTTTTTCTTGCTGCTCGACAGCTCGTAGATTTTTCCGAGGAAGAAATTTGCTTCTTGCTGGTCTTCCCTGTCTCCTTGCTTGGAAACTTTTTCGAGAATGCGGACGGCCTCGTTGACGTTGCCCTTCATCTCGAAGTTGTAAATCGCTTCCTGTATGTCGGATGCCATCCTGTCGGCAAATGCTTCTCCGCAGCAAAGCGCGAAGAAGGCACCCGCGCTGAGCGCGGTGCGCAAAAATGCCGAAAGGTGATGGCGAATCTTAGGCATCGAACTTGTATCCTGCTCCGCGGATGGAAAGAATGATTTTGGGGTTGGCCTGGTCGTCTTCCAGCTTCTTGCGCAGGTTCACGATATGGTTGTCAATCGTGCGCGTCGACGGCATGTTGTCGGGAGTGTAGCCCCAGATGTCCTGCAGTAGGTCTTCGCGCAGCACGACTTCGCCGCGGTGCTGCCAGAAGTACTTGAGAATCTGGAATTCGCGGGCCGACATTTCGAGCGCTTCGCCGTTCTTGGTCGCCTCATATTTCTTGAAGTCGAGATGGATGCCGGAGAAGTCAATGGAATCCTGGGTAGCGGCGGACTCGCTTGCCTTGGACGTCGTTTCGGCACGGCGGAGGAACGCCTTTACGCGGGCGAGCAGTTCCAAGATGGAGAACGGCTTGGTCACGTAGTCATCGGCGCCCATTTCGAGGCCGGCAACCTTGCTCGTCTCTTCAGTCTTTGCCGTGAGCATGATGATGAAACATTCCGGGTGTTTCTTGCGGATAACCCTACAGACTTCGAAACCGCTCTTTTTCGGAATCATCAAGTCAAGGATGACCAGGTGCGGCAGGAATGAGTCTGCCTTGGCAATGGCTTCTTCGCCATCGGCTGCGGTTTCCACGATGTAGTTTTCGAGCTCAAAGTTGTCTTGGAGACCGAGCCTGATGATTTCTTCGTCTTCAACGATTAGGATTTTGTGCTGCATGTTATTCTACCTTTTTGAATCGGACGGTAAACGTGGAACCCTTACCGAGCTTGCTGGAAAGTGAAATGGTTGCCTTATGGGTTTCGACGACTCTCTTGACGATGGCAAGCCCAAGTCCGGAGCCCTTGGTGCTGCGCGTCATTTCGTCTCCTACCCTGTAGAAGTTATTAAATATATTTTTTTGCTCGGAGCCGGCAATTCCAACGCCCGTGTCCGCCACGGAAAATGTTGCCCGATCGTCGCTGTTGTACACCTCAATGGTAATGTCGCCCGGTGCGTTCGTGTACTTGATTGCGTTTTCAATAAGGTTCTGCGCAAGGCTGTAAAGCGCAGTGTAGTCGCCGATGACGAATGCGTCGGGTTCAAACCGCGTGTGGAACGTAAGCCCCTTCTCGATACCGATATCGTACATGGATTCGTAAACCTTCTTGGCGCAGGCGGAGAAATCGATTTTTTCCCACTTGAATGCGCCCCTGCCGTGTTCCATGCGAGTGTAGTTCAGGATGGCGCCGATGAGGTTCTCCAGCCTTGTCGCTTCCTTGCCGATAAGGGATGAATACTCCTGTATCTTTTCGACCTTCTGTACGCGCCCTCGGGCCATGGTTTCAGCAAACATCTTGATGGAAGTGAGGGGCGTCTTGAGTTCGTGCGAAACGCTAGAAAGGAAGTTCGCCTTCATGGCAAGCAGTTTGTGTTCCTGGATGATAAAGCGGAACATGAATATGGAACCGAGCAACACCGTGATGAGCGAGAAGGTAAGGAGCCCGTACATCAGGAACATCCTTTGCCTCGATTCCTTGCGGATTTCGCGCATGTCCTTTTCGTACAGGGTCAGGTCCCATTGGAGACTCTGCCCGATGTTTGTCTGTGAAAGTACGGTCGCACTGTCGGGGATGGCCCCAAGGATGACTGCGTCAGAGGCGTCGGTAATCGAGAAGGGAATGTTCTTCCAGCTTTTTACGGTTGCGTTCAGCTTGGAGAGAATGCGAGACGAGTATGCTTCGGGGTCGATTTTTGCAATGACGATCTGGTCTCCCGACAGGAGCGGATATCCCATCTTGAACAAGGTAATGTCCCCGTTGCTCTTGTACAGGACGCCTTCCTTCGACTGGGCCTCGTCGGTAAATGTTTCGTCGAAGAGTTCCTTGTGCCGGTACAGGATGTCCATGTCGCTGATTTGGCGATTGAAGTTCTCTCTCAGGTTCCAGAAGGCTTCGCGCTTGTCGTTGGGCAGGTCCTCGAATGAAAGGATTTGAGTGAATGCGGATTCGAAGAAGAACTTTGCCGAGGGAATATCTTCGATGCTTTCGCTATGCAGGAACTGGCCCAGGATGTTGAGGCAGTAGTCCTCGGCTTCCTGGTGCTTTTTCTGCTCGACCAAAATGTCGAAATGCAAAAGGTTGATGGAACGGGTCAGGTCGGCGTGCAGGTAACCCTGGGTGCGAGGCTGCCTTTCCAGGAGGTCGAGCAGGCGTAGCGCCTCGTCGTAGTCCTTGTGTCGGTAACTTAGGCGGATGAGGCCGAGGATGTTCTGCACCTGGTCGTCGATGGTCTCGAACGGGGATTGCATCAGCCGGATGGATCGCGATAGCACGGCGGCATTGTAGTCTTTGCCGTTGATTTCGTCCTTGAACAGCTGCTTCTCGATGGGGTTCGGGATGCTTGTGGAGTAATTGGACGCCTTGATGAAGTGCCTCGACGAAATGTCCGGATAGACTAGGCGTCCCTTGTTGAATAGGAATATCGCCTCGACGCCGTCGACGACCTTGTATGTAGTCGCGTTACCGAAATCCAGCAAGCTGTGGGGCTGCCCGTAAAGGAACAGCGAAGCGGCCTTGGTCTCTTGGAGAATCTTGTTCTGCTCTTTTTCTATCGCGGTCTCGAGTTCTGCCTGGAACGAACTGCGGTTCTCGTCGAACGTCTTTTGCGCGAGGAATATCTCGTTCTGGATATTCCGAAAACTCAGTATGGACAGAATACCTGTCGGGAGCACGATGGCCCCGGCGAATAATGCGAATAACAGTAAATTATTGTGTGAAACCCGCATCGGCGCCCGCCACCGTTAAATGGGTATCAGGACCGAAAGTGCCGGGCACCGCAGAATGAGGACGCTCCCTCCCATGAGGAGGGTGAGGGTAAGTAGCAGTATCGCTGCCGTAATGAGTAATGCTCTTGTCACTGTGCCAACTGTGCTTTGTGTGTGATGGACACTCTGTGTCCGACTTCTATGCGACGGTTGTTCGAATAAATTTCATGGATGAGTACGGCGGATTCGTTTTCGCCCGAGCGCGCGACGACGCCGCGGCCCAGCAGGCGGGGAGGAATGGTGGCGTCGGACTTGTCCAGTTCCCAGATGGCGACGGCGTCGCCCGTGTTGTACTGTTGCTTGATGCCCTTGTCTACCAAAATGTAAGAGTATGCGCCGATGATGAGCATCGGGTCCATGGAGTAACGGATGACGGCCATGCTGTCCACGTTGGATTCCTTCACGTCTTCATAGGAGGACACGTTCAACGTTTTCAGCGGTTCCTTGAGGCGAGCCTTGGACTGGCTGATCTTGATTTCACGGAAACTCTGTACAATCTGGGCGCGCGAGAGCGTGTCGCCGATGGCGGTAATCTTCGCGTAGCCGGCAAGGCGGAGCAGCGCGTACTTTTCAAAGTTTACGCCACGGACCGTGGGCACGTTGATGGCGCGGGCATCAATGATTTCGACGATGTCGCCCTTTTTCAGGTTCTGGTTCGTCTTCTTGCCGATACCTACGACAACTTCGTTTTCAGGAATATGGATAATCGGTTCCTTGCGTTCACCGGAGCGGATGGAGAAGTAGTTCTTCATCTTCTTGAGGGAATCGAGAGAAAGGACTTCCGGTGCCAGTACCTGATAGTAGCCGTTGAAAATTTTCGGTGCCGGACGCTTCTGGTAGTAGTATTCGTCCTTCGAGACAACCTTCTTTTTCTTCTTGTCGCGGCTGCGGAGGTCGCCGAGCATGGACTCGAAGTCGCCGTTACGCGCATCGTTCTCGTCGCATCCGACTGCGCTCACGCCCTTCGGGAGGCTCGAATCGGGGGTTGCCGCTGCGCAGGGATAGGTGTGCGCCTTTCCTGTGCTTTGACGATGTTCTGCGTTGATGCTGTCCCCGAAATAGATGGAATCGCCCGGATAAATCCAGTGCGGGTCTTGGATGTGCCTGTTGTTTTCCCACAGATCGGGCCATGCGAACGGGTCGTGCAGGAATTCGTCACTGAGATCCCAGAGGGTGTCGCCCTTCTTGACGACATAGGCGGACGCTACGAGGAACGCGGCGCCGAGGCATATGGTGGCACACTTTAAAAAATGCATAATAATCCTTGTAACTCTTTGAAAGTAAACAGGTTATGTAATAATTTAATCTTTTCTGGACCTAAAGGAAGGGCTTTTTTGCACAAAATGCGGAATATTGCCTGTTTTTGCCCGGTTTGCGCTCTCTTTGGGGCGCTGGACGTTCCTAGAACGGGCCAAATTGGCCGGATTTCGACCTAAAAGGCCGTTTCTGTCCGGAACGAAGATGAACAGCACCTCGAATTTTGCCGAGCCGGGTTCCAGGTACAGGGGAATGCTCTTGCGGAGCATGTAGCCCTCGTTGCGGAACTTGCGGATTTCCTTGGCGGCCACCTCGAGGTTGGACGTCTGGAGGAGAATGCGTTCCGGGCGGGATGTCGCCGCCGTCTGGACGACGCCTGTCGCGAGCGGCTCATCGCCGGGCAGGTTGAAGTAGAATGTCCAGCGGCCTTCGTTCTCGGGCTTGCGGAAGAATTTTGCAAAGAAGTTGGCGTCGAGCTTCTGCCTGTGGAAACGCAGGTTGTTCTCAATGAGCGAGCGGGCGTTGAGCTTTGCGGAGAGCATGGCCGTTTCTCGGCAGTCCAGACAATCGACGGATTCGAACAGGTTGGCCAGTGAGGCTCCCACGTAACTCGATGCGGAGTAGAACTCGAACAGACGGTCCCCCTTTGTCGGGTGGATAGCGTCGGCGATTCGCTTGGGAAGGCCAATCCAGGCATCCTTGACGCGTGGCGCCCAGTCCAGCACGTGCATGGAGAATCCCGTTTCGGCGATGGGCATGAAATCCTTGCCGATGGCACATTTCGCCTCGGTGCTCATCGTCTGCGCTATGGCCGGGTCGAACAGGTGGTCGGGCTTGCACTGGATAAAGTGCAGGCTTATGACTTCGGGGAGCGAACGTTGTACGAAATCTACGAAAGTCTTGCTCGCGTGTGCGGAATTCCTGCCGCGTAGGTTTGCCTGGACCAGCATGGCGAACCTTCCGTCGCCCGTGGCACGGAGCAAAATCTGGCGGATGGACTTGCGGAAGGCGCGGAGGTGGTCTTTACGGAGCTGCGATAGTATCTGGGTCACGATGTCCGGAACGTCCATCTTTCGGACCGGCACTTCGACTTCCAGCAATTCCTGGGGTCCCTTGTACACGGACTTGATTCGCCAATCGGAGTGTGTCGGGTCTGCCGGCGCTGTGTACCAGGCCTGGAACTTTCCCGGGATGTGCTCCGCCTCTATCCAGGCTGCGAGCTGCTTCTTGTGGTCTTCGAGCGTAAATGCGGAGGCCTGTATTTTGACAGGTTTCGTTTCGTCTTCTTTCTTTTTGTACATGGCTTGTGGAAAATCCTGAAAAAACTCTTGCTACACCAGGAACCTGGGATAAATCCAGGAGCATTCGCGGGCGAGCATCTTCGGGAACTCGCGGAAGTTTCCGTTGATTTGGTACAAGTTAAAGCTGCCTTCAACCGGCGTCAGCGACATAAGACTGTCGGCGCGGGATTGCAGGTAGGGGTATTCGTCAATGTTGCATGTGGTGACGACGGCGCAGCCGGTCAGCGCGATGATGGTGTCCACCATTTGCATCAATATCTGGTGCGGCGCGCCGCTCAGTCGCGTAGACTTGGGGTTGTGGAGGACCGCCGAAATGGGATCGATGATTACGACCTTGTAGTCGTGGTTTTCGAGTTTGCGCGCACCTTCGATACGCTTCGCGATGAGCTGGGCTGTCTCGATGGGGGAGAGCGCGGTGCCTCGCAGGTTCAAGAAACCGAACTTCGATGTGCTGGCGTTCAGGTCGCGTTTTGTGCCCAGCAGGTGCAGTCGGTTCAAGAATACGGACTTTGTCAACTCGAAGTTGATGAACAAGACATCGCTGGAGGTGGTCGCGTTGCCGAACCATTCCTCACCGTAGCAGATGGAAAGGCCTAAATCCATGAGGGCCAAAGATTTACCGCTCTTCGGAGGTGCGGTGAACAGGAAAAATTCGCCGGCACGGAGCACGTTCTCGATGATGCTTGGGTCTTTCTTTGGAGGTTCCTCGCTGTCGCTCGCGAGCTCGATGAGCGGCTTGCCGTCAAGCGAGTATTCCACCCATTCCTGCCATTCCTTGAAGTTCTTTGCACCTTGTTCCACCCCGATGAGGTACTGCTGCTTGCCGCCGCGCAGGACGCCGGGCATGCGGACCATCTGGTTCGGGTTGTTGTAGGAACGGTCGACCTTGAAACCCTGGGAATCGAGCGTGTCGAACAGGAAGTTGACGCGTTCGTTGTACTCTTCCTGGTCGGCGGCGCCGATGCGGACCCAAGCCTGCACGGAGTTCGCGCCGGTGTTGACGAGTGCCACGCAGGGCAGGTTCAGCGCCTTGTAGTAGGCGAGCTGCTTGGCCAGCGAAATCTTGGGGTTGTCCACCACCACGTAGCGGTAGTGCCAGCTTTCGTCGCGGGCGTCCTTGCCCCCCTTGATGGCGTTGATGCAGAGCAGGGCACCTTCGGCGCTGTCCAGGCTCTTCATGATTTTCTTGAGGGCTTCGTCCTGGTCGACGATGTTCGAGACGATTTCCGTCGTGGCGGTGGGCGTCTCGGAGACCTTGAATTCGATAGATTCGTCGGGCTGGAAGGCTACGCTGAGGAGTTTGGCCAGGTCCTTGCGCCAGTCGGCTGTCGGCCAGGGAATGGATAGCGCTTCCGGGTCGATCTTGTGGTTCTGCAGGAGTTCCAGGGACTGCGTGTCAAGCCCCATGGCGAGCATCTGCTCCATGGAAATCATACTGGCGGAAAGCGGCGAGATGATGTTCGGGGCGACTTTCGGTGCCGCCGGGGCTGCCTGGGTCTGGGCTGCGGGCTCTTCCGGGGTTTCCTCGACAACCTTTTCGGGGATGCGTTTGGAGGAGCGCTTCTCGTCGGAAAATGCCCTGCGGAGGATTTGCTCGGCCTCGGTTACGGAAAGACCGTCGTCCTGGGCCTTCTGGCCTAGCTGGAAAGCTGCGTCCATGTAGGTCCAGCCTTCCTCGCAAGCGGCTTCGCCTGCGCGGAAAAGCTCGCTCTTCAGCTCGTTTCCGCTATATTTCGTCGTGAGGAACTTGTTGATTATCTTTCTTGCGCCTTCCATAACCGTGTCCTGTTTATGACAAACTCTTAATCAAGATACATTATTTTTCGGGTTTCGGTTCGACAAGCTGAAAAACCTTCTCGGATTCGCGGCTCATCCCGTAGCGGGTCCGCAAGATGGTTTCCTTGTACATGGAATCGTTCTGGAGTCGCTCGATTTCCGCATTCCGGACTTCGATAACCTCCTTCAGGGAGTCTATTTCGGCCTGGTAGGAGGCGATTTCTTCGGCGAGCTGCTTTTGGTGGAGCAGGCTGTTCTTGCCAAGGAACAATTCGAACAGAGTCAGGAGGAGCAGGGCCAGCAGGACGGCTACGATGATGTAGACTTTTTTGTTCAATTTAAAACGCTCCGTCGAAATAGAATTGGAAGTTGTCCTGGGTGGAAATGAGACCTGCGATTTCCAGTTCTGTCAATATAGCTAAAAGTTCGGCCGTCTTGAGGCTAGTGCTTCGCTCAATGTCGTCGATTGTCTTGCGGAAACCACGCATTTGCGTGAAAAGCTCCCTTGCGGACTCGCTCAAGGTGCAACCTGTGTCGGGGAGTCCATGCAGGCTCAGGGCCTCTGGTTCTTGGATCCCGACCAGCTTGCGGAGACTTTCTGGGATAAATATCGGCTCCGCCTTGCCCGAATCGAGAAGTGCGTTTGGTCCGGCGGCGACTTCGCTGTCGAAGTTTCCCGGGACGGCGAGGAGTGTCTTCTGTTCTTCGGTGCAGAAGCCGGCGGTAAGGAGCGCTCCTCCCTTTTTTTTGCTCTGTACGATGACGGTCGCCTGGCAAAGCCCACTGATAATCTTGTTTCGGGCGATAAAGTTGCCCTTGTATGCAGGTACGTCCGGTTCAAATTGCGAGATGACGGCGCCACCGGCATCAAGGATCCGTTCCAGGAGGTCTCCGCGGCTCCCTTCCACATGCGTGGCAAGCCCCTGGGCCAGTACGGCTATGGTGGGGAGCCCAGCCTCGATGGCGGCTTCGTGGCATAGGCTATCGATCCCCTGCGCCAGCCCCGAGACAATGACCGCATTCGTCCCCTTCAGCGAGAACACGAGCCTGCGGCAAAGTTCGGTTGCTGAACTGGACGGGCGCCTTGTGCCGACCATAGCGATGCCGACCAGAGGAGTCCCGTCCTTTGTAGCCTTGGGGATGCTGCCTGCGACATAGAGCCGCTTGGGGCTGAACTTGGATTGGGCGAGTGAAAGTGGGAACTCGTTGGCGTCGATTTCTGTGTACTTTCTATCTTTGTCCATATGAAATATTCCTTTGACGATTTGGTTTCCATTATGGCGAAACTCCGTTCGGAGAACGGGTGCCCCTGGGACAGGCAACAAACGACACGTTCGCTGCTGCCCTACTTGATTGAAGAATCCTGCGAGTTCATCGACGCCGCACAGGATGGCGACAAGGCCCACATGTGCGAGGAGTTGGGCGATGTCCTGTTCCAGGTCATTTTCCATTCGCAGGTGGCCAAGGACGAGGGCAGTTTCACCATCGACGATGTCGTGCAGGGAATTTGCGAAAAGATGGTCCGCCGCCATCCACACGTGTTCGGCGATGCCAAGGTGAACGGCGCCTCCGGGGTGGTCCGGCAGTGGGACAAGATCAAGTCCTCCGAGAAGAACAATAAATCAATGCCTGGCAGCTCTATCATGGATAAAGTAAGCAGGAGCCTGCCGACGTTGGCCCGCGCCCAGGAACTTCAGCGTAGAGCCGCGAGAGTCGGCTTCGACTGGGTGGATCCCGAGCCCGTATTTAACAAGGCGCAGGAAGAATTTAATGAATTTCGCGCCGAAATGCAAGCGGCCAGTCCGGAAAATCCCAATGTCGAACGCATGGAAGATGAATTCGGGGACATGCTGTTCTCGCTGGTGAACGTGGCCAGGCATAGCGGGTTCAATGCTGCGAACGCATTGCAGAGGGCGAACTCGAAATTCGAGAAGCGTTTCCGTATCGTCGAAAACCTTGCCCGTGCAGAAGGCAAGGAAATGAGCGAAGAATCAGCGGAACGCCTCCAGGAGTTCTGGAGGCAGGCGAAGGCTAAAAAGGATTAATCGACGGGAGTCCGTTCGGTGGCCTTCTTGGTCGTCCGCTCGATGGTAATCGAATCCTGCAGGTCTATGCGGATAAGCCCCTTGTTCGCCGCGATGTATGCCTTGTCATAATCGCAGGCGTTGTTTTCAGCCTCGGTGGCGTCGAATTCCAGGATGTTCTTGTAGGTCTTGCCGTTGATTTCGAGCGAGTCGAGCACCTTGACTCTGTAGCCGTCCTTGTGCTTCATCTGGTTTCCGTTCAAGTCCTTGAATACGATTTTAGCATTGTCGGTGCCCCCGCAATAGACGGTGAGGTCGCCTCCGTCGTCCGTACACTGGATGATGACCTGGATTTCGATATTGTTTATCGTTCCCTCGACGCGGTAATTGTAGTATTCAGGCTTGTGCCTGTAGGTGTAGTCGGTATAGGAGTCTGTTATTCCGAGGTTGTCCTTCATTTCGAACGTCGACGAGGTTTCTTGTTCCTTCTGGACAAAACTGTTGAATCTTCCGTAGACGTATTCTTCGCGGGGATCGAACTCTCCGCAGGATGTGAGGAGGAATGCTCCGGCTATGGATAGGATAATCTTATTCATGGGGTTCCTCGCTTCCAATGAGGGTGAGTGTGTCGCCGTCGCTGGTCTGGATTCTCAGGATGCCCTTTGTCCTGGAAACATAGGCGTATGGGACTTTGCCGGTCTGTTCCGCTTCGAATCGGTTTTGTTCCCAGGTCGTGAACTTGTAGCCGTGAATGACGTAGACGCTGTCGTAGAGAATGCCGTTGAAACTTGCCGTGTCGAGGATTTCATGGGGGTCTTCGATTTTTCCTGTGCTGTCGGTCCAGAAACCGAACCGGTTGTCCGCGAAGTCAATGTGGACGTAACTAAGGTACTTCTCGGCGCCGAGGAGGACTTCGATTTTCATGATGGGGTAGGTGGATGTGTATCTCAGCAGGCGGTTTTCTTTTATGCTCTCGAGGCAGAAGTCGTTAACCTTTTCTTTATAGGTAGAGTCCGTGGTGCGCTTCATTTCGACCTCAAAACCGGACGAATGGCTGTAACGGGCGCTTTCCTGTTGTCCAAAAAAATTCTTTTCTTTCTGGAAATCGCGTAGGTCCCATTTTTCGTGTATCACTTCGCTGCAGGTGTCCGTCGTGCAGCCGTCGCAGTAGCATGCGTTCAAGACAGTCGTGGCTGCGGTGACAAGGGCTGCCAAAATAAATGTGTTAAGTCTTCTAGTCATATAGTAGGTCTCCTTACAGACTAGGATATACATATCGTATGGCGGGGGTGGATACGGGAAAATGCACTTTTTTTCACTTTTTTTGCCGTATTCCATGTTGGAGTGTTCTGTATAGGAACAGGGGTTTTGAAAAAATATTGTTACAATCGTCCGGGATGGCGTTATCTTATAGGAGTGATACTCTTCCATCTTGGTCTTGGAGAAGGGAAGCCGGATCGGACCGCGGGGTAAGATCGAAGAGTAGCACTTTTCTACTTTCTATTCCATATATAAAATCCCGCAGGTAGCCTGCGGGATTTTCCTTTTGGTGAGGGGAGCAAACAAAAGAGGCCTGCGGAAATTTCCGCAGGTCTTCTTTAATTTTTTGGCAGGAATTAGGCGCGGGCCTTGGCCTTGTCGCCGTACTTCTTGATGAGTTCTTCCTGGATGTTGCGCGGCACAGGAGCGTACTTCGCAAATTCCATGGTGAACTCGGCCTTGCCCTGAGTCATGGAGCGGAGGTCCGTGGCGTAACCGAACATTTCGGAAAGCGGGACTTCGGCGGTGATGGTCGTCGTGCCCATTTCTTCGCTCGTACCGGTGATGGTACCGCGACGCTGGGAGACGTTACCAACAACGTTGCCCTGGAACTCGGTCGGGGTGGCGATTTCGACCTTCATGATCGGTTCGAGGATCTGAGCGCCGGCCTTTTCGAAAGCTTCGCGGAAAGCCATGCGGGCGCAAATCTGGAACGCCATGTCAGAGGAGTCGACCGGGTGGAAAGCACCGTCCTGAACTTCCATTTCGATACCCACGACCGGGAAGCCGATGAGGGAACCGGCCTGCATGCAGCTCTGGAAGCCCTTGTCGCAAGACGGGATGTATTCCTTAGGAATGCGGCCGCCGACGACGGAGTTCACGAAGTTGTAGACCTTTTCGGAGTCGCCTTCGACAGGCATCGGGCGCATCACGCCGGACATCTTAGCGAACTGACCCGAACCACCGGTCTGCTTCTTGTGGGTGTATTCGAACTTGGCTTCGCGAGTAATGGTTTCGCGGTAGGCCACCTGCGGAGCACCCGTCTGGACGTCGACCTTGTATTCGCGGCGCATACGTTCGATGTACACGTCGAGGTGAAGTTCGCCCATACCCTTGATGATGGTTTCGCCGGATTCCTTGTTGACTTCGACCTGGAACGTCGGGTCTTCCTTGGTGAAGCGGTTGAGGGCCTTGGACATGTTGTCAAGGTCGTCGCGGTTCTTGGCTTCGATAACAAGTTCGATAACCGGGTTAGGAACGTGCATGGAAGTCATGTTGTAGTGGTTCTTGCCGTCGGTGAAGGTCGTACCGGAGGCGCAGTCGATGCCGAACAGCGCAACGATGTCGCCGGCACCGGCTTCGGTGATGTCCACCATTTCGTCGGCGTGCATACGCACGAGACGGCCCACGGACACCTTCTTGCCGGTGGCCATGTTGGTGATCATGTCGCCCTTCCTGAGGGTGCCCTGGTACACGCGGACGTAGGTGAGCTGGCCGTAGCGGTCGTTCACGAGCTTGAACGCGTAGCAGACGAGCGGTTCGTTGTCGTCGCTCTTGAGGACGACTTCGGCTTCGTTGTTGTCGAGGTCGAGGGCCTTGTTTTCGACGTCGGTCGGGCACGGGAGGTAGTCAATAACACCGTCAAGGAGTTTCTGCACGCCAATGTTCTTGTGTGCAGAACCCATGAACACCGGAGTGATGTCGAGGCTGATCGTGGCCTTGCGGATGGTGCTCTTGAGGAGGTTCTTGTCGATGTCGTCGACACCGTACTTGCCTTCCATGGCGAGTTCCATGACTTCGTCGCTGTAGTCAGCGCAGCAGTCAACGAGCTTTTCGCGGTATTCGTTGGCTTGGTCGACGAGTTCGGCAGGGATATCCTTTTCGATCATGTCGTCGCCGTTGGCGCCTTCGAAGTAGTAAGCCTTCATTTCGATAAGGTCGACCACGCCCTTCAGTTGGTCTTCGAGACCGATAGGAATCTGCATCACGCAGGGCTTGTGGTTGAGCTTTTCCTTGAGCATGACGGCCACGCGGAGCGGGTTTGCACCGGAGCGGTCGCACTTGTTGACGAACACGACGCGCGGCACATGGTAGCGCTTCATCTGGCGGTCAACAGTAATAGACTGGGACTGAACGCCTTCCACGCCGGTAAGAACGAGGATAGCACCGTCGAGCACGCGGAGAGAACGTTCCACTTCGATCGTGAAGTCCACGTGCCCCGGGGTATCGATGATGTTGATGGAGTCCTGTTCGCCGGACTTGGTGTGGGTCCAGTTTGCGAAGGTAGCGGCGGACTGAATCGTGATGCCGCGTTCGCGTTCAAGTTCCATGGAGTCCATCGTGGCACCGACGCCGTCTTTACCACGAACTTCGTGGATAGCGTGGATACGCTTTGTGAAGTAGAGGATACGTTCGGTAAGGGTAGTCTTACCGGAGTCGATGTGGGCAGAAATACCAATATTTCTGTGCTTTTCAATGTTTTTCATATTTTGTTCCACTAATGGAGTTGATGTTTATTTGAGTTTGCGCCCAAAGATAGAAAAAAATAAGCCCCCTCTCAAGGGGGCCTTTCCGTAGATGAAGGCCGATTTCCGTGTTTTTGGCGGATTTCGCTAGTTTATGGTTTCGGCTTCGTTCAGTTTTTCGTTATCTGTCGTAGCGTTTCCCTCGGAGTCTTGGCTTTCCTGGTCGGCCAACGCCTTGAAATAGGCTGCGGCAGTCTTGCCGACCTCGGTCGTGTCGTAGTAGGAGTATGCGCCGTTGCCGATGGCCCCGAGAATGGGAATGGCGCGCAGGGCTGCACGACTTACGAATTTTGTTGAAATCTTGAGCCCGATTTTCTTCAGCAAGGCTTCCAGGGCGGCCATGGAAAGTTTCTGCACTACGATACGGCTGCCCGTACGCACGGCGACGTCCCGCAAAAGTTGGGCCGCGCTGTGGCGGAACAGGCACCAGATCATGGCTTCGCGGGTGAGCAGGGCGAATTTGCCGTAGGTCATCGCGATGTCGGAAACGAGCTGCGCCTGGATGCGCCAGATGGCTGCAATGTCAGGAATGGACGTCAGGATGCCGGTAAAGCCGGCCGGCACGGAAAGTGTCGTGCTGATGGCGGAAGCCTTGACTGCGGCCTTCTGGGTAAGTCTCTTGACCTTTTCCTCGGGATCGTTTGTCGCAGTGTACAGGGAATCCGGGATGTCGGTAATCAGGTCCACCAGGATGGACTCCACCCGTTCCTTTATCTTGTCAAATTTTGTTTCGTCATTGCATTCGTCCATAGGAAACTCCTTATGGAGAAATATACATATTTAGGGGCGATGGGCTATGAGGTCGCTTCGCTTTGAGCAATGAGGTCGGCACTCCGTGCCTTTGAGGTGTGAGGTCTACCCATAGGGCATAACAACGACTAAGCCAATAAATTGGCAAGTCTTGTATAGCTCGCAAGCTCGCTTTGAGCAATGAGGTCGCGACCTCCGGTCGCTTTGAGGTATGAGGAAAGTAGACAGTAGGAAGTGGTTAGGGGGCTGCAGATTTGTCATTGCGAAGGGCGAATAGCCCTGAAGCAATCTCCGTCAGTAACTTGAAAGCAATGAAATCGGGGCTGAAGCCCCTCTGAGCAGTCAGCGATGAGAGGTAAAATTACGGAAAAAATACCTCATGGCTCATGAGCTCGAGCCTCGAACCTAAAAAATAATCTTCGCGATTCCGCCGGCGATACCGGAGAGCCTTTCTCCGCTGTAGTCGGCGATGGAAAAACGCAGGCTTCGCCCGTTGAGGGCCAATTTTAGCGCCTCGTTGATCCAGGTGCGCTCGCAGGTGATTTTCTCGACAACGAGCTCCGTGCCCTTTTCGCCCTCGTCGAATCCGTAATATCCTCTGAACAACGTTGTCTCGGATTCCCCGCGGAGGATAATCCTGACATCGGCTATACGGGCGTTGGAATCAATGGAAATCTCCTCGACATCGCCAAAACGCAGAACGGTCTCGTTCTTGCGGATGAAGGACTCGATGGCGCGGTCTCGGAGATTGCCTAGGAGAGACATGTTACCTCGGCAACGTGAGGATGTCGATGCCGTCCTTCGTCTTTACGACGGTGTGCTCCCACTGGGCGCTGAGGCTCCCATCGCGGGTGACTGCGGTCCAACCGTCGGAGAGCGTCTTGGTGCCCGGACGGCCGACGTTGATCATCGGTTCTACGGTAAAGACGTTGCCAACTTCGATGAAGGGGCCGCGTTCGTAGTTGCGGAAGTGCAGTACGGTCGGTTCTTCGTGGAATCCGCGGCCGATGCCGTGTCCGCAGTAGTCCTCGACCACGCTGAAGCCGTGCTCGTCGGCGATGTCCTGGATGGCGCAGCCGATGTCGTACCAGTGAGCACCCTGCTCGCCGGCGGCGCGGATGCCTTCATCCATGCAGAACTTGGCCGTGTCGACCAGTTCACGGGCGATGTCAGAGACCTTGCCCACGCAGAACATGGCGGATGTGTCGCCGTGGTAGCCCGAAAGGATGGTCGTGATGTCGATGTTCACGATGTCGCCGTCCTTGAGGATGGTCTTTGCGTCGGGAATGCCGTGGCACACGACTTCGTTGATGCTGATGCAGGCGTAACGCGGGTAGCCGTGGTAACCCATGCAGGCCGAAATGCCCTTGTGTTGGCGGGTGTAGTCGCCGATGAATTCGTCGATTTCGAGCGTGGAAACGCCCGGCTTGCACATTTCGCCCGCGCGGATGAGTGTTTCGGCGGCGAGGGCGCCCGCATCGCGGATGAGTTCGATTTCTTTTGCGGATTTAACTTTGATCTTGGCCATGATTACGCCTTCTTCCATGCAAATTTGTCTACCAGGTACGCAAGCAGCATCTGTTCGTCTTCGGTGCCGTTCGCGAGTTCTTTCACGAGCGGGAGCATGCGGCTGATGCGCTCGGTCGCCTTCTGTCCGCCGAAGTGCTTGCGGACTTCTTCCAGGCGGAGACGGGTGCGTTCGCTGACCTTCTTCGCGATTTCCTCGCTTGTGAGCGGTTCCATCTTGATGAAGTTGATGCCGAAGTCGGCTGCCGTCTGCTTGATTTCGATTTCTTCGACCGGTGTGATGAGCGAGATGCAGAGGCCGCTTTTGCCGGCACGGGCGGTACGTCCGCTACGGTGCACGTAGACTTCGTGGTCGGCGGGGTGGTCGTACACGAGAACGTGGGTCACGTGGTCCACGTCGATGCCGCGGGCGGCCACGTCGGTGCAGATGAGGATGCGGATTTTCTTCTCGCGGAAGGCGTTCAGGGTCTTTTCGCGCATGGCCTGGGCCACGTCGCCACTGAGGGCGCCGACCTGGAATCCGTAGCCGGAAAGTACCTGCTCCAGGTAGCTGACGTCAGATTTCTTGTTGCAGAAAATCATGCAGCTGTCGGGATTGTAGTATTCCAGCACCTTGATGGTCATGGAGTCCTTGTCCATCACGTCGCAGGGGTACCAGCGGTGTTCCAGGTTGTTCGCGATGACCTTGTCGTAGCTCAAACTCAGGAATTCGGCACTCGGACGCTGGAATTCGCGGGCGAGGCTCTTGACCGTCTGCGGGATGGTCGCGCTGAACATCGTGCAAGAAATCATCTTGGGCAGGTAACGGCGGATTTTCTGCATGTCGGGGTAGAAACCCATCGAGAGCATTTCGTCTGCTTCGTCAAGCACCAGGTCGCGGATGTCGAGAAAGTCGACGTTGCCGCGCTGCACGTGGTCCATCAGGCGGCCCGGCGTGGCGACGATGATGTGCACGCCGTTCTTGAGCGCCTTCAGCTGCGGCTCATAGCTCACGCCTCCGAAAATGGCGACCGAGCGGATGCCTGTGCCTGCGGAGAGCTTTTCAATTTCGTCTTCCACCTGCAAGCAGAGTTCGCGGGTCGGCACGAGGATGAGTGCCTGCGGGTACAGATGGTCGCGGACGATGACCTGCAAAAGCGGCAAGACATAGGCGCCGGTCTTTCCCGAACCGGTCTTGGATTGCACGAGCATGTCGCGGGCGGCGAGCATGTAGGGGATGGTCTTTCTCTGGACGGGCATCAGGTCGGTCCAGCCGTGTCCTTTCAAAATGTTCTTCTGCTCCTCGGGGAGCATATCGAAAGTGTAGTCGGGGAGCTTGTGCTCGGGTTCGATTATTTTGACGGGTGTTAAAAACGGATTAATCTTTTCCTGAATATTCTCTTCACTCATAATGCGCCCAAATGTAGCAATTTTTACGCGGATCTCATACCCCGCGTGTGATGCGCTTTACAGAAAATTACATGCTGAAGTGGTATTCCAGACCCAGGTTGACGAAGCAGTCGATGGTGGAACTGCCGATAGTCGTGGGCTCCGCCGCGGCCTCGGGGCTCGGGTCTTCTTCGATGTTCCTGCCACGCGAAGATATGCCGGCCCTTAACCCAAGCCCATAGTGGTTGAGGAATACGAAATGGCTGCCGAAACCTACCAGTGCGCCCTTGTAGGAATCCTCGAATTTGATACGGACATCGTAAGCCTTGGAGGGCTTCTTGTGATTGTCCTTGAGTCCGATATCTTCGACGAAGAAACTGTACTGGAAACCTATGAAGGCGAACGGGGTTGCCTTGAACCATTTTATGGGCGTGTATGTCTTGGAAAGGATTACGTTGAGGCCGACTTCGTGCTGATGGAATCCCCAGTAGCTCAGTTCACGGTAGATGGTGTCCTGCGGGTCGGTTTTTACTTCGTGGTAGGCGTAGCGGTACATCAGTTCTGCGCCGATAAAGCCGTACCAGGTGCCTCCGAGATAGACTGCTATTTGCGGGTCGGAGTCGTCGATGAAATTCCAGAGACTCACGGAGTCCTTGGTGATGCGGTAGCCGCGTACTCGGCTATTGATGTGGCTGCTGTACCAGTTGTTCGGGGTTAGCGGAATCTTTGCTTGCGAATAACCGATGGCTACGCTTGCCCATCCCTGGAATCCCGGGATTTCCTTGTAGGATTCGTCAGGTTCTGTCAATCTTTTGGCGCGTTCTTCCTTGGAAAGCCTGCGCTTTGCGGACCCGTCGAAAAAGGCGCTGGCAATTTTGTCGCCCAGGGCGATTTTGTCCTTGGTGCCCGTAAAGACTCCCGCGGCGACCGGTTCTACATTGTTTTCGTCAAAGGTGGCTGCGAAAATGCTTCCTTCACGCTCGCCGATGAACAGCACGAGCCTGTCTTCGACGGATTGGATTTTTGCGACCATGGCGGGGTGCCTTGCCCGGAGATGCTCCGCCTTGACGTTCCCGTCCATGTTGGCGACAAGCCAATTGGCATACCGCATGGCGATGGAGTCTCGTTCCCATTCGCCGGCTAGGCGGCATTTCGGTTCCCCGATGCCGGTGTTGTTGCGCTTGAGAGAAAGGCAGAACTCCTTGGGATCGATGGCCGGATTTTTGTCTGCGCTCCAGATAAGCACTTCGGCATCTTTCCAAAGTGTCCAGTGGTGATGGAAAAAGACGTTATCGGCAAAAGCCGAACAGGCGAAAATTAGGGCGGCAAGGATGACGTGTCTCATTATTGCACCCCTGACGTTAGATTCTGAGTGATTTGTTTGACTGCGGTGCTCACGATCCTTTCGATGTCTGAAAGCGAAAGATTCATGTTTGGCTGGTCAAACTGGTTAACAGCGCTGTAAAGCGGTCGCTGCTTTTCGTTGTCCCACAGCGTGTACGATACGATGGCCGTGAGGTTCTTGGATGTCTTCTTTTCGGGCGCTTCGTTGTGGAGAAGTGCGTAGTCGAAAAAATTTTCGCGCTGGAGGTCTGTTCCCAAGATAAACTCGTGGATAATCAGGATGTAGGCGGGGGCTTTGCCGGCGGAATCCTTCACGACGATTCCTTGTTCGGGGAGGTGCCCCTTCATGAATATGCGCGTGTCGAGTTTCTGGCTTTCTTCGGGAAAATGGTTGATGACCGCGTCGGGAATAACCGTCACCGAAGCATAGGACTTGCGTAGTTCCGTTAGGAAGGTCTTTGCGCAAAAGTGACTGGTGAATGTCTGTATGCTGTCCTTGCTGATTTCGAGCCGCTTGGCAAACCAGCTGGAGCGCGTCACCACGAATGCGTCGTCGAGACCCGTGACTGCAATGGAGTCCGTCGGTGCCTTCCTGTAGCTGGGGTGCGATTGATGCCACTGGTAAGACGGACTGCATCCGCAAAGGATGCACATCAAAATGATGCAAATTGCAAAATGCAGTCTTATAACCATAATCCGATACCCCAACATGTAGAACTTACGTCTACTTCACTCCCCACTGCTCGCGGTAAGCGTAGACTTTTTCAAGAATTCCTTCCGGGGCGTTGATTGCCTTGCGGTTCTCTTCTACCTCGAGGAACTTGATGATGTCGTCAATGCTCACGATGGAGCGGGCTTCCAGACCATAATGGTCCTGCACGTCCTGCAAAGCGGACTTCCCGTTTTCAAGGCGTTCGCGGCGGTCCACGGAGATGAGGAGACCGACCACGTTGGCGTTCTCCATTTGTGAAAGAGCCTGCATGGTCTCGTTGACGGAGGTCCCGGCGGTAATCACGTCTTCGATGATGACGATGTTCGTCTTTTCGGCGTACTTGTAGCCGACGAGCGAACCGCCTTCGCCGTGGTCCTTGACTTCCTTGCGGTTGTACGTGAACGTGAGGTTCCTGGCGTAGACGTCGCTAAGTTTCATGGCGGTGGCTGCGCAAAGGGGAATGCCCTTGTAGGCCGGACCGTAGAGGTTTTCCGCCTTGCCGTCAAAGTGTTCCATGAAGGCTGCTGCGTAGAATTCAGCCAGGCGCGAAAGGGTCGCCCCGGTACGGAACTCGCCCGTGTTGATAAAGTAAGGCGTGTTGCGTCCGCTCTTGGTCACGAAGTCCCCGAACTTGAGGGCTCCGGCTTCTACGAGAAAATGTACAAAGTTGTCTGTCTTAGTCATGAATAATTCCGCTGTTGGATTCGGCTAGCTTAGGCTGCGTCGCCGCCGCAAAGTAATGCGATGATTTTCGAGAATACGTTGGCCTCGGTCAGCACCTCGATGGCAATCAAGAGGGCGAGAACCGCGATGCAGAGTCCGATGTATACAAGGAACGACCGCTTGAACCCGCTGATCTTGATTTTGAAAATGGCCCACGCGATGATGCTCAGTATGGTGCTGAATGCCCATGCGGCAATGCCCGGCAGCGCAACGCCCGGAATGAGGCTCACGAGGAAGGTGACCGCAATGCCCGGCATGAAGAAGAAGCAGATGCAGAGCACGCTGATGAGCGCAAAGCCGACGTAGTGGGAAAAACTACGTTCCTTCTGGACGATAATCTGGGGCTGCTCGTAAGTTTCTGCATAGGGAACACCGACGGGTTCTTCCTGCGGTAGCTGTCCGGCCTCGTCGGAAGCGGGGATGGGCTGTTCAGCCGCCGGTTCGGCGACCGGAGCTGTGCTTTCGGCAAGTTCGTTGGTGGCGTTTTCCACAGGTTCTGTGGGTTCGGTGACATTGTTTTCAAGTTCTTCGGACATGACTGCTCCTAGAGGATGAATGTTCTACCGGCGTATACGAACACGCGGTGCTCGAGCCAAAGTTTAAGTGCCTGGGAAAGCGTGCGCTTCTCAATATCTTTGCCTAGTTCCACAAGTTCGTCGATGCTGGCCGTTTCGGGCACGCGCTGGATGTCCTGGCAGATGATGGGCCCCTGGTCCAGGTCCTCCGTGGCGAAGTGCGCCGTGGCGCCGATAATCTTGACGCCCTTGTGCCAGGCCTGGTGGTAGGGCTTTGCACCCTTGAATGCAGGTAGGAACCCATGGTGGATGTTGATGATCCTGTACTTGAATTCTTCGGTGAAGGACTCGCTCAAAATCTGCATGTAGCGGGCGAGTACGACCGTGTCGGTCTTTGTCTCGGCGATGATTTCCCTGAACCGGTTCTCGGGGATGCTCTTGTCGGGGTTGGACGGCACGTAGTAGAACGGCACGCCGAAGGTACCGCCCACGGGACCGAGATCGGGGTGGTTTCCGACAATGCAGCTGAATTCGCAGGGGAGGTCTCCGTCGCGGTGCTTCAGGAGGAGGTCGTAAAGGCAGTGGTCCGTTTTGGACACGAAAATGGCGACACGTTCGGTTTTGGATGTGTCAAAGAGTTTCCAGTTGAGTTCCAAACGGGGGGCCAGGGTCTCAAGGTGCTTGTAGACTTCTTGGATGTCTGCCGATTCCATGTCAAAAACGGCGCGCAAAAAGAAAGTTTCGATGTCTTTTGCCGTATGCTGCTGTAAATCGATAATATTCGCGCCGGCCTTGGCCAGAACCTGGGTTGTACCCGCAATCAGGCCCTTTTGGTCGGGACAATGGATTTGAAGTATGTAACGAGTAATTGCCATGCCTACAATTTAATAAAACAAAGGTTTCCAAAAAGAATAAAAAAAACTAACATTGTTCATGTTCAACACTATTTACAGGGATAAACGCTGTGAACAAAGGGTATTTTTCAAAAATTGCGCTGGCAGGCATTTTCGGCCTTGCTGCGTCACAAGTTTTTGCAATTCCTCCGAAAACCTGGGATGCCATTTTCAATGCCGAAGGCCAGGGTGAATACGCCGCTGCAAAAGTTGAAGGCAAAATCCGCATGGGCAAGTACACGCACTACAAGGAAGTGCAACCTGTCGCTTTCGTGGTTAAGGATAGTTTGTTTGAATTCGCCGTGTCGGGTAACCTCACTGTCCCTGCCGATAAGATAGAGAAAGAAAATTTCTATGAAAAGTGCGACGAGAGCAAGGAAGCCTGGATTTCGTACTTTGATAAACCGCGCCAGTTCGGCGATACACAGCTGATTTTGGACGTGAAGGGCGTGGACCTTGCTTGCGGTGATGAACTGTATGTTGTGGACAAACTAAAAATTAAATTCAAGAATGCGGAAGCCCAGGAAACGTGGGATCTCGATTTCGAAACCCGCGAGAGGCCCAAGCGCCAGAAGCTGATTGAATTCCGTAAGGCGGAACAGGAACATCGTCTGCAGATTCGCGACAAGATTGGCATGGTGAAAGACGCTCGTGATGGTCAGGTCTATAGGACTATCAAGGTGGAAGGCCGTGAATGGTTTGCGCAGAATGTCAACTACAATGTCGAAGGGCATTCCTGGTGCTACGATGACAATGACGCCTACTGCACGAGAAGTGGCCGCCTGTACGACCTGGAAGGCGCCCGCAAGGCTTGCCCGGAAGGCTGGCACTTGCCGCGTGACCGCGAATGGTCCGACATGCTGAAGGGCTTGACCGGCTGCTATGACGGCGTGGACAAGTGTGAAAAGTTCGCAAACAAGATGAAAGCGACCACCGGCTGGCACGGCGGTGGCGGCACGGACGAATACGGCTTCTCCGTCTTTTCTTCGGGATACCGCAAGCTGATCGGCAAGACGACCGTCCGTTACGAGGACATGGGTGAATATGCAGGTTTCTGGAGCGCCCAGAACGGCCGCAACGAAACCATTTGGCTTTGGTCCATGGGACGCATGAGCGACCAGATGGTCCGCCAGCTCGTACCGAGCAACGCGAAGAACAACGCCTACTCCGTCCGCTGCATCAACGGAAATTAGTAGACAGTAGGAAGTAGACGGTAGGAAGTTTTCTAAATGTAAAATAAAAAACGAGAGCTTGAAAGCTCTCATTTTTTATTGTCTACTGCCGCGAGCCCAAAGGTTCGTAGGCCTGAGTTCGCCAAGAAACTCAAGCAGAAAATTCGGACCGAATGGGCCAATGGCCTCGAACAGGTCGCACGAGAATCCGGCAAGTAATTTTTCGCTCTATTCTTTTGTATATATAGGCTATGGTGCGCCTAGTTTTTACGATTCTTTTATTGAATGTTGCGCTGTTTGCACAGGTGTCGCGTCCTTCGGAAACGGCTCGTTTTCCTAACGGCTTAGGGGAAGGTCTTGAAGATATCTTTGGTTCTATTGCCATTGATGAATTTCGTGACAACAAGAATTTTTGTGAAGCCAGTACATACGGCATGAATGTCCTTGTCCTAGACGGCTATTTTGTCGTGAAGTACAACCAACCCTTTTCTGTAACGACCGTTGACGCTTTAACCACTCGAATCTTTACGAATGACACTACTCGCGAGCGCCCTGTCTGGGCGAGGGTCTATAAGGTCGTTCAAGCATCGCCTGATTCCGTTGCTTATTTTTTGAAGGATGTGCGCAAGAATAACGCAGGGAAGGTAGACCAGAACGAACTGAATTTCTCGTTCCCTTATCAGGACGAAAGCATCTATAAATACAAGAAGTTTCTCGGTAAGCTAAAGGCGGCCGGTTTTACCAAGATTCGTCTCCTGGCAAGGCATGAAGAATTTGGTGACGAGGTGTATAGAAAATTGCAACTCAAAAAATACAGTAAAAATGAAATCGAGTCGCGTGAAAGTATAAAGCATCACTGCAATACAAGTTGGCTGCGTATTACGGATTCGCACCTTTCTTTTTCTGCGTATAAGCCTATTTCTCAGATAGAAATGGTTGTGGGGAAGGGAACTCGCTCTATTAAAGGAGTACTCGATGTCGTTTCAAAGAATCGACCGCTGATGGATAAGATTCACAAAAAGTTTGCAAAGTTTTTACCCCGCCTAAAGGATGTCAAGAATCTAGAGCATCCCGATGCGCCTGTTCAGATTGAGGTCTTTGTGAAATTCACCATAGACCCGGATGGCAAGGTTACAAAGGTGGAAAAGCAATCCTCGAATTCCGAAAATGAGGATTTTGACAAGGCTATTTGCGATGAAGTTGCTACCTGGACATTTGAAAAGGCTGATTTTGAATCTAAAGTAACGGTTCCTTTCAAATTCAAGAAAAAATAAAAAACGAGAGTTTATACTCTCGCTTTTTACTGTCTACTGCCTACTTCCTACTTCCTACTGCGCGAAGCGCGCTGCTACATCTGCCTGATGGGGAAGAGTCCGAGCAAATCGAGCACGTTTTCGAGCACAATCTGCGTGGCCTGAACCAGGAACAGGCGTGATTTTTCTTCGGCGCTGCCGAGCACGCGGTCTTCGTGGATGAACTTGTGCGCGGCTTCTGCGATTTCCAGGGCGTACTGGGCGAGAACGCTCGGTTCGTCACCGGCGACGGCGTCCAGAATCTTCTTGCCCTTCTTCGACAGAATGTTGATGAGGCTGTAGGCGGCATCGTCGCTGAGCTGGGCCATGTCCACATCGGCGATGTTCACCGTGTAGCCGGCCTTGCGCATGATGCTGCAGAGGCGCACGTGGGCGTTCTGCACATACGGACCCGTATCGCCTTCGAAGCTCATCACGGCATCCCAATCGAAACGCACGTCCTTCAGGCGGCTGTTCTTGAGGTCGTTGAAGGTGAGCGCGGAAATGCCGATCTGGCGGGCGATGAGTTCCTTGTTTTCGAGTTCCGGATTCTTTTCGACGATGAATTCGAGAATCTTCTTC
>JAGCPF010000031.1 GCA_017642335.1 Fibrobacter sp. | reverse complement strand
CTCGACTTCAACGACAAGAAGGAACGTATCTCTCTCGGCATGAAGCAGCTTAAGCCGCATCCGTGGAAGGATATCGCCGAACGTTATCCGGAAGGCGCTATCGTTAAGGGTAAGGTTGTTTCCATCACCGATTACGGTGCATTCGTCGAACTGGATTCTGGTGTCGAAGGCCTCATCCACGTTTCCGAAATGTCCTGGACGCAGCATGTCAAGCACCCGTCCAAGATCCTCACCGTCGGTCAGGAAGTCGAAGCTGTCGTTCTCAAGGTCGAAGAAGATGCCGAACGCATCTCTCTCGGCATGAAGCAGCTCGAAAGCGATCCGTGGGATTCCATCGAAACTGAACTTCCCCCGGGTGCCCGCGTGGTCGGCGAAATCCGCAACATCGCTTCCTTCGGCGCCTTCGTCGAAATCAAGGAAGGTGTGGACGGCCTCATCCACGTGTCCGACATGTCCTGGACCAAGAAGATCACTCACCCGAATGAAATGGTCAAGAAGGGCGACAAGGTCGAATGCGTCGTGCTCGCTGTCGATAAGGAAAAGCGCCGCATTTCCCTCTCCATGAAGCACCTCACCGAAGACCCGTGGGATTCCATCGAGACCACTTACCCGGTTGACTCCGAAGTCAAGGGCAAGATTGTCCGTATGCTCGACCGCGGCGTCGTGGTTGAACTCGCCGACGGTATCGAAGGCTTCATCCCGGTCTCCAAGCTCACCACCGAATACATCAAGGTTCCGGCCGATGCATTCAAGGTTGGCGACGAAGTTCCGGCTGTTGTGACGGAAATTGACCAGAACAACCGCAAGATCTTCCTCTCCGTGGTGGACTACTTCAAGAACCGTGAATCCGCCGAGCTCGCCGCTTGGATGGACTCTCACAAGCCGGGCGAAAACGGCACCACGATCGGTGACGCTGTCGCTCCGAAGAAGAAGGCCACCAAGAAGAAGGCTGCTGAAAAACCGGCTGAAGAAGCCGCTGAAAAGCCTGCCGAAGAAGCTTAATGAAATGTCATTGTGAACCCCGAAAGGGGTGACGCAATCTCTTTCTGGCTATTAAGGAATCCCGTGGGTAAAACCGCGGGGTTTCTTTTTTTATGGGTTGCCATACACATCCATTCTACGTTGTCACCCCGACCTCAGTGCCGGGGTCGCCATACACGTCTCGAAATGCATATAAATTTTATATTATTGCAATATGGAACTTCGCGAATCTCGCATCATAAAACGCATCTCTTGGATTGACAATTGCAAGGCTTTGGCTATTAGTTTGGTTGCGCTTGGCCATGTGCAATCCATTTACCTTGTCAATGTCAACAGATTTGTTCCGTGGCTTGCTGGGAAAAAAACTGTTCGCGAAAAAATGCGCTCAGTGTAATTGAAAGAAAAACGTCTGTAGCGAATGCTACAGACGAAAAATGTGATAATATTTAGCTGCAATAATTAACGGATATGGACTTTGACGGTTCTTTTGTCTAAATGAACGATGTATGAACCGGAACGAGGTAGCGTCACCGTAAAGTCCGTCATAGAAATTCCGCGAAGAAAGATGCGACCTTGTAAATCCATAATGGCGAAGTGTTTGTCTGGAGTAGCTCCAGAAATGTACAATGTGCGGCCATGTGTTTGTAATGTGAACTGCGGACGCGGCCCTGCATCGATTACCTTTGAACCTTTTTCGCTTGAGCTAGACACTGCTTTTTTGCTTGAACTGGATGCCTCTTTTACGCTAGAACTTGACTTTGCTATGCTTGAACTTGATACAACTTTACTGGAACTGGATGTAGTTGCAGATGAACTGGATTTTACTACGCTAGAACTGGACTGTGCCACGCTAGAGCTAGATTTTTTCGCACTAGAACTCGACGCTGCAACGCTAGAACTTGACTTTACTATGCTAGAACTTGACTGCTTTGCGCTAGAACTTGACTGCTTTGCGCTAGAACTTGACTGCTTTGCGCTTGAACTTGAAGCAACAATGCTAGAACTTGACTTTATCGTACTCGAACTCGAAACTGCAATGCTGGAACTAGAAACTACAATCGAAGACGATGAACTGCTTGGTAAAACTTTGACGCTGTCATATTTTGCATAGTAGAATGCTTCTCCAGTCACATTCGTAGGTTCGGGTACCCAACCGGAAAATTCATAAATTTTATTCCCTGCAGACGGCTTGGTGGGCAAATCTCCTTTATATTTAGGAATGCTGTTGTATTCCCACAGCGTTTGCTGTAGAACGGTTACCGAATCGTAGTTCAAGAATGTAATGTTGTATTTCCTGTAGGTAGAATCCAAGACTGCATTGTAGAATTGGGTTCCGGTAACAGGTTCTAAAGGAGGATACCATGTGCCAGAAAAAGCAATGTCGTATTTGTTAGTTGATGGGCAGGAAATATCGACTCCTTTGTATTCGGGTATTTGTCCGTATTCAACAGTATCCTTGAATATTAGACTTCCTGCACCGCCGTTGCAATTTTTATAAAATTTGATTTCATAGCTTCGTATATGCGAAATGAATGTGGCTTGATACTCATAATCGGAAAGTTTTAACCAACCGTCGAATGTATATGTGTATTGTGCTGATGCTTTTTTTGAAAGCGTACCTGGGAAGGGTATGCTGCCATCGTCTCGTGTAACACTGCTCCAAATGATGGACCCATTGCTATAGTAAAAAGTGTACATTTTCCGTTCTATCGACTTGTCCCCATAAAATGCATATAACTTGTAGTCATTGTTTATGGGAACGTTCAGGTTTACCATTCTCAGGGAATCCTGATTCGTTTTTTTGGAATAGCGCCATCCTAGAAAAACACTGTCTTCTTTTTCTGGCGGAGTCGGGAAATCCTTGATTATGCCTGTGGAATCTGTATAGACCATTTTCAGGAAGGAGGATTCCGCTGTATAAAACATAACTTGGAAAGCTGGATGGTGGGTTTCGTCTGTTAAAACAGGACCGCTCACTCCCCGAGACCATGCTTGCGTATTATCAAAAGAAGAACTAGAGATTTCCCGTTTGTTTAGCAGAAATGCCAAACTGTCACTAGAAAATAATAGCTTGTCTTGTTTTGTAAAACCGTAGTTTGTATAAATTTTTTGAGTGCCGTAGATTTGTGCCAAAGTTCCTTTTTTTGTATTAAGACCTGTAGCTGTATTGCTGAGTGTGCAAATGGAATAGTTTCCTCCGACAATAGAAGAACTTTTATAGGCGGAGTCCACATGTCCTGCGATTGAACCTAAAAAACCCATTGTCCCAGAAAGGTTTAGGTCTCCAAAATTTCTGTTGTTTGTAAGATAACCTGCTTTAGAGTGTCCAATAATTCCGCCTACGCTTGGTGTTGGTGTTGATAGAGAATTTATTGTTTTTGTATAAGCTGTTATGTTACCGTAATTGGTATTACGATCGATATAAACGCTAGGGCGTGAAATAATGGACCCGCTTCTTGAATCGGCTACGCCTACAATCCCTCCAACTTTTCCTCCACTAGTCACGCAGGCAAGGCCTGAACAACCATAAGTGGGTGACAAAAGGTAAACCTTTATTTTTCCGTAATTTTCGCTGTAATAAATGGAACCCATTGTATAGGCGGCGATGCCTCCATACACGCTTTCGTTGTAATTATTGCTTTCTATGTTTCCGTAATTGCGGCAGTGTGATATGACGTTTAAAGAATCTGTTGAATTGCTTGCAATTCCTCCAGACATGAACAGGTTTTTCGTAATGATGTCCGCATAATTTTCAGAGTGTCTTATATTCGCTGTGTTGTCGTATGTGATGCCTCCAACATAATGGACAAAGGAAGAGTCAAGAATAAAAGTTCCTTTGTTGAAAACGGAATCGAGCAGACCTTTGTTTGTTGCTGTGATTCCTCCGATGTTCGTGCTGGAACTTTTGGAGATGATGGAACCCGAAAACACAATGTTCGACATTGTACCGACGTTTTCACCGACAACGCCTGAACCATACGATATTTCAGGATTTTTGTCGATTACAGGTATTTCAAATTTTACGGTTCCACCAATCGAAACGTCTTTTATGGTACCGTTATTTTTCGCTGCTAGAGGGCCAAATGAAATTTTTTTTGAAGTGTATGGCGAGGTTCCGTCTGGGTAGCTGATGCTCATGTAGTTTTTTTCGAAATTGACATTTTTTACAATACCCTTTGCACTGATAACCCCAAAAAAGCCAAGTCGGTCTCCATTTATGTAGGAGTAGTCGTGGTCTTCCAGATACACGCCCTGTATTTTATAACCAGCACCATCAAAGATTCCTGAGAAGGCATTCTCCGGATTTTTTGCGATAGGAGTCCATGTGTGAGCACTTCCCTTGTTTTCGTCAGTCAGGGAATCTTTGTAAAAGACAATGTCTTTCTTTAATACGGCATTGATGCTGGTGTATCCTAAATTAACTTGTTCGGCAAACCAGGCTAGTTCTTCAGGTGACGAAATCTCGTAAAATGTGTTTCCGTCGATGGTTGCTTTATTTGGCTCGGAATTTGCACCTGACCAGTTGGCAAATGTGGTTCCAGAAAGTAAGCTCAATACGGTAAATCCGAAAAGCGTCTTTTTCATTGTTTTCTCCGGCCATTAAAAATTGAATCACATGTAAAAATAATTAAACGCTGTGGAGCGGTCAAGTAAAAAATATCTCTACTTTATAAACGATTCTGGGGCATTGTCGTTTGTTAGAAATGTCACATTAAACGTTTAAAAATGGCTTTCCATCTCTCGCTTTGTTCTGTCACCCCGGACTTGTTCCGGGGGCGCCTTGCACACTTTTGACGCCTACGGCGTCCGCTACTGCGGCTCGGAAATGCGAAAATAAATTTTCGCGCTTCTCTCGCCTTGTACGCTTTTTCTATCTTGCATTATATGGAACTAGCTGGAAAGAAGATCCTTCTTGGCGTTTCGGGCGGAATCGCCGTGTACAAGAGCTGCGAGCTGTTGCGCCTTTTGCAAAAGAAAGGTGCCGAGGTGCGCGTGTGCATGACCGATGCCGCCACCGAATTCGTCGCCCCGCTTACATTCGCGAGCCTCTCCAAGTGTCCCGTCTACCTCAAGAACGGCGCCGTCGAGGCGCGGCCTTTCCAGCATATCGACTTCCCGCGCTGGGCGGACCTCTACCTGGTGGTGCCCGCCACCGCGAATGTCATCGGCAAGTTCGCCTGCGGCATCGCCGACGACCCGGTGAGCCTCTGCTTCATGAGCTGCACGTGCCCGCGCGTAATTGCCCCCGCGATGAACGTCGCGATGTACAACAGCCCCGCCGTCAAACGTAATCTCGAAATTTTGCGTGGCTTCGAAGACACGACCGTGCTCGAATCTCCGGCCGGTGAACTCGCCTGTGGCGAAGTCGGGCAAGGCCGCCTGATGGAACCTGCAGAGATTGTGGCTTATTTAGAGACGAGAGACGAGAGACGAGAGACGAGAGATAATGAAGGGGAAAGCCTTCCCCTCGCTTCAGCCGCTGGCGCGTCTTCCGCTACCCCTTCTCCTGTGCTGAGCAACGCCGAAGCAAGCGGGGGACACCCCCGCAACGCCCCCGAACCGCCGGCTTTTCCCGTCGCCCAGGACATGGACCCCACGCGGGATCCGACGCTCCCCGGTCACGGCAAGAAGGTGCTCCTCACTGCCGGCCGTACCGAAGAGGCGATTGACCCGGTGCGCTACATTTCCAACCGCAGCAGCGGCAAGACCGCCGTCGCGCTCGCCTCGGTATTCTACGCCAACGGCTTCGAGGTCGAAGTCATTGCTGGCCCGATGGAGGCCGCGTTCCCGGGCGGTGTCGCGGTTTCCCGCGTCCAAAGCGCCCGGGAGATGCACGACGCCGTGATGTCTCGGCTCGAGAGTGTGGACGCCGTCGTGCATTGCGCGGCGGTAGCGGACTACCGCCCCGCCCACGCGGCCGATTCGAAAATCAAGGACAGCCGGAGCCAGCTTACGATAGAGCTTGTTCCCAACCCGAACATCTTGCGCGACTGCATTGCGGCGCGAAAGGCCAACGCCTCTTCAGCTGCGGGTGATGCCCGCCGTCAGGTGATTGTCGGCTTCGCGCTCGAAACCGACAATTTTAAGCAGCATGCTGCCGAAAAACTCGAAAAGAGCGGCGCCGACGCGCTGCTCCTCAACGCCCCAGTCGCAAGCGACTCGGGCTTCGGCCACAACTGCGTGCGCTATGCGCTGGTGCGCCCCCATGCCGGGATTCCCGAGATGCACATGGGTTCCAAGGTGGACCTGGCCCAGGAAATTGTACATTTTGTGTTGAACGAACTCGGCTAGATAGGTTTTGCGATGTCAGAAGAATTTGATTTTGGTGAACTCCGGAATTATTTGCGCGGTCAGATAGACCTGGGCGATGCCGAGCTTTTTTTGGATGAACCGTGGGCGCTGACCCGTGGCAAAACGCGCCCGGCTCCGGCTCCCGCCCGTCCGGCTCCCGTGCGCCCTGCTGTCGCTCCGGCCGCGCCCGCCGCTCCTGTATCAAACGAGATTTCGGAGATGTTCGACAATTCCGGGCTGTTCGGAGCCCCAGCTCCCGCAGCGGCTCCGTCCCGCGAACCGGTCGCTGCTGCGGCCCCGCTCGCGCCGCCCGCCCCGCGCGCAGTCAAGAAGACTGTCGCCGAGTACGAATCGGCCGATTCCCTCGATTCCTTTTATACGTCGCTCAAGAAAGACGTCCTCTATGCGCACGCAGCGGACCTGCCGCGCTACGCGGGCCCGCAAAAGCCCCGGCTCCTGTTCGTGCTTCCCGCACAGCAGCCGGGGGAGGATTGCGCCAAGTTCCTCCAGGGGGCGCCGGGCGAGATGCTTGTCCGCCTGTTCGCGAACTTGAATGTCGATGCCTCTGCCATTGGCGTCACGTATTTTTTCAAGGGCGCCCCGCGCCCCATTTCCCCGCTGCTCGAAACGTCCCTGCGCAAAATGCTCGCGAAAGAAATTGCGCTTATCCAGCCACAACTTGTGGTGACCTTCGGCGAACCCCTGTTCTACCAGGTGTTCGGCAAGGCGAAGCCCTTCGCCGACATGGCCGGCTCCGATTTGGAATTTGGCGGAGCGCCCGCGATGGCGCTTGCCGACCCCTACACGATGGTCAACGACAAGCAGCTCAAGTGGCTTACGTGGAAGGTTCACATTCCGCGTTCGTCGCGCTTTGCAAAACCGCAATCGTAACTATATTTTATTTTGATTTATGGCAGAAAACGGAACTGCACAGAATTTTGAAGGCCGCCAGATGCCCATGGATACCGATGCCGAGCGCTACCTGCTGGGCGGTATTCTTCGCGACCCTTCCGTGATGGAAACGGCAACAGCCGAGATTTCCGGTGACGACTTCTTTTACATGGAACGCCACCAGCTTATTTGGAATGCCCTTACCAATTTGTACAAGTCGGGCACCCCGGTAGACCTTGTTACGCTTTCTGCCGAACTGGACCATGCCGGTAAACTCCAGCTGGCCGGTGGCAGGGAATACCTTTTTGACTTGATGGAATCGGTCGCCTCCTCGGCGAACGTCTCGTGGCAATTGGACCACCTCCGCGACAAGGCCGTGCTCCGCAGGCTCATCCGCAGTTCATCCGATACCATCAAGAAGGCCATGGATTCGACGGTCAATACCGACGAAGTCCTCCAGTCGGCCGAACGCTCCATCTTCTCTATTGCCGAACAGAAGGTGAAGGATTCGCTCCGGCCTATCGACAAGTTCGTGGCCCCGCTCCTCGAGCGCCTGAACAACCGCAAGGACGGCATCACGGGCGTGCCCACGGGCATTAGCGAACTCGACGAACTGACGAACGGCCTGCAACCTTCGGACTTGATTATTTTGGCTGCCCGTCCGGGTGTCGGTAAGACCTCTTTCGCCCTTACGATTGCGGCGAATGCGGCGATTGACTACAACAAGCATGTCGCCTTTTTCAGCTTGGAAATGGATGGCATGCAGCTTGCGCAGCGCCTTTTGTGCTCCCGTGCGCAAGTGGACCAGAGCAGGCTGCGTAACGGCAAGCTGAGCCGCGACGAGATGAACAAGCTCATCGCTTTTGTCACGCCCATCAACCAGGCCCCGCTGTTTGTCGACGACAACGCCGACCTCGGCATCATGGAACTCATGAGCAAGACCCGCAAGCTTAAACGGCAGGGCAAGCTCGACCTGGTCGTCATCGACTACTTGCAGCTGATGAAGACCGGCGGCGAGGAAAACCGTGCCGTGGCCATCGGTGCCATATCGCGTGGTCTCAAGATTTTGGCGAAGGAACTGAGCGTGCCGGTCATCGCGCTCGCCCAGCTGAGCCGTAAGGTCGAAGAGAAGGGCCGCGAACGCCCGCAGTTGAGCGACCTCCGTGAATCGGGTTCTATCGAACAGGACGCCGACATGGTGTGGTTCGTGGACCGCCCCTACGTGCGCAACCACCATGAAGACGAAATTCACAATGCGGAACTGATGGTCGCCAAACACCGTAACGGTTCCGTCAAGGACATCAAGCTTTGCTTCATGCCCGAATACACCACCTTTTACGACTGGACCGACGATATGGATGCCAGTTACCAGAGCGACCGCGATGAAGGCGATGGCGGCGATTTCGGTCCGATGGATTGGGGGTAGCAGGTGTTCTTGATTCTACGTCCGGTAGCCTGGGTGGGCAAGATTGTCATCGGTACGATATCGAGCATTGGCGAGTGCCTGTGCATCCTGTTCAATACGGTGCTCAGATTCCGCTTTCTCCACAAGAATCCGGCCCTGTTGGTGAAGGAGATGGTTTCCATTGGCGTCTCCTCGTTGCCGCTGCTTTTCGTGACATCCGTCTTTACGGGTATGGTGGCGACGGTCATGGCCGAATTTGAGTTCCATAACCTGGTTTCTGACAAATTTGTCGGTACTGCCGCCTGTAAGATGATCCTTATCGAACTTGGACCCCTACTTACGGCCATCGTGCTTTCCGGCCGAGTCGGAAGTGCCGTGGCTGCCGAAATCGGCTCGATGAAGGAAAAGGAAGAACTGTCCGCCTATACGGTCCTTGGCCTGGATACCTACCGCTACTTGGCGATGCCGCGCTATTTCGCCTTCCTCACGATGATTCCCTGCCTGACCGCCATATCCAACGCGCTAGCCCTTATCGGTGGCTGGATCGTATGTGTGCTCGCACTTGATATCACGACGTACACCTACTATACGGGAATGCAGTACCTTTTCCATAATATGGACCTTTGGTCGGGCATGATCAAGTCGGTCGTGTTCGGCACGATTATCTTTGTGCTCGCATACTACCACGGGATAAATTCGAAGGCGGGCGCTCACGGAGTCGGCCTGGCTACGATGAACGTGGTCGTTTCCAGCTGTCTTATGATTCTGATTTCAGACTTTGTTCTCGATGCCATCATGTTCTTCTAGAGGGATTAGGTAAGATTATGCCGAATGTGAACATCAATCCGAACGATATCGCCATCCGACTCAAAGGGCTCAAGAAGTCCTTTGGTTCGCAGACGGTTCTCGAAGACGTGAACCTGGATATCCGCCGTGGCGAAACCATGGTTATCATCGGCAAGTCCGGTGGCGGCAAGTCCGTCATCCTGAAGCACATGATTGGGCTCCTCCAGCCGGACGGCGGCGAGGTGTCGGTTGATGGCGTGACTATCAGTACGCCCAAGTTTTTTGATACGCGTACTATCCGCCGCAAGATGGGCATGCTGTTCCAGATGGGTGCGCTTTTCGACTCGATGAATACTGGCGAGAACATCGCGTTCGCCCTCCGCGAACACCATCCGGAAATGTCCGAGAGGCAAATCCAGAATGTGGTCACCGAAAAGCTTCAGATGATCAACCTGGTTCCCGAATTCAGGACCAAGATGCCGTCCGAACTTTCTGGCGGTATGCGCAAGCGTGTCGCCCTGGCCCGTGCCATTGCGCTCAATCCCGAAATCCTCCTTTACGATGAACCTACGACCGGCCTTGATCCGATTACGAGCGATGTCATCAACGACCTCATCCTCGACATGCAGAGCAAGCTGGGGGTTACCTCCGTTGTCGTGACGCACGATATGGTGAGCGCTTTCAAGGTGGCCGACCGCATTGCGATGCTCTACAACGGTCGCATTATCGAAGTGGGGACTGTCGACGAAATCAAGAATACGTCTAATCCCTACGTCCACCAGTTTATCACGGGCCAGCGCAAGATGGAAGAACCCGGAAAAACGGCGGATTAGATATTCCCGTTTGGAATAAGGCGGCTCTTTTTTTGATGAATTGGGTCACTTGTTTTTGCAAGAGGGGCTAATTTGGACAAAAAAAGCTGAAACGACAACCCGTTTGTAAATAATAATTTAGATTTAGGGATGTAGGGGAACATTATGAAGAATAGGATTGTTTACCTTTTTGGCGTAATTTGTTTAGTCACCGCATTCTGGGCATGCGGCGGTGGAGATGTTTATTTCCCGGAAACGGACGATATGGTCGCTGTCGAGAAAATAGGTGGTTTTGATGCGTCCCAATTGGATGCCATGATGGATTCTTGTCTGGTAGACCCGAAATGTTCCGCTCTGTGGGATTCTACGTTGGGTCGCCCGGTCTGGAAAAAGTCCGGCAAGAGCAGTTCTTCGCACAAGGAGCGTTCCAGCAGTTCTTCTGCCGAGGAAAGCAGTTCCTCGGTAATCGAGACGTCGGCTTCTCCGGAAATCTCGTCTGCCGAGAGTTCCAGTTCCTCTTCGAGCGAGGTTGTCGAGAGCGCTTCGTCTTCGGAGCCTGTGGAGGAGTCCAGTTCTTCTGTCGAACCTGAGTCGAGCAGCGTAGAATCCTCGAGTTCCGAACCCGAGGAGGAGTCTTCTTCCAGCGAGGAAAGCTCCAGTTCCGAGGAATCTTCTTCCAGCGAGGAGCCGGATGAGGAAAGTTCGTCGTCTGTTTCTTCGAGCTCTGAAGCCCTTCCGCCTTCTGGCAAGTGCGTCCCGGACAAGTACGAAGCGAAGATCGGGGAACCCGTGACGTGGACCTACGTGCCTGACGAGGGAACGCTCAATGACGGATTTAGATGGTTTATGGATGACGATGCCGAAACTTATAGCGGGTCCAATAAAGGGAGCGGTCCGGCCAAGCCCTATACCGTATACTATAAGGGACCGGGTACTAAGACGGCAACCTATATCAAGATTGGCAGTGTTGACCTCACCTCCTGTGCTGTAACAGTCCTCCTTACCGTGAAGAACGAATATTACGAGAACTATTCCAGTTCGAGTTCCTCGGAAGAAGATAATCCTGGTGTGGATACGAGCAGTTCGTATAGCAGCTCTTCTTCTAGTAAGAACGGAGATGCCCCGCCGATTGGTTATTAGTCTCTGATTGTCGTATTGTGCTCTTGTGGATAAATTTACCATACAAAGTTGGTAAATCTAATTCGTAATTTTGTATAATATTGTATCTTTTCAAAAAGGCTAAAATCTCGGGATTTTGGGCCGAAAGGGGGTAGACCATGAACAAGATGCTTTTATACAGTTTTGCCGTTGTGGGACTTGCAGTCCTGTTTTGGGCATGTGGTGAAGGCACGGTATCTGGTTATACCGAAAGTGACCAGTGGGCTGAATTCCTCTACCAAGATGATGCTGCCCTGTTGGATCTCGTGGATCGTGCGGCTAATACGTATTGCAGTACGGACCTGAATCCGGATGCGTGCCTTGCTGCGACGCGTCCGGACGTAGACTATAAGCGGGGCGGGCTCTCTTCTTCGAGCTCTCTGAGCAGTTCCACTGCGTCTTCCAGTTCCATTTACAGTCCTTATGCCATGTATACCAGCTCCAGCTATAATCCGTTTGCCCCGGTTTATAGCAGTAGTTCTAGCCGTCCGATGATTATCCCGATTACATTGTCTTCCTCTTCGTCTCTAGTCCGTTCGTCCTCTAGTGTGATTCGCTCGTCCTCTAGTGCGATTCGGATGTCTTCTTCGGTAAAGCGATCTTCTTCTTCGTCGTCAATTAGGCCGGGGTCGTCTAGTTTGCCGGAAAATATTCCTTGGGGCTCATGTGTCGCGAATTCGGGTAATCCCGGTTCCAGGGGTGTTCCCCTGAAGTGGCAGTTCAGCTTGAACAAGGACCTTTTCAGCGGCAATGTCCAGGTATTGACGAAATCCACGTATTCATGGGAGTTTGACAATGCCGAACCGTCTTCCTACGAGGGCGTGGGGACGAGGGGTGTTGTGTCTTCTGAGGTGACCTATGCGGAGTCTGGCCGTTATGGGGCTCGGGCGACGATGTCTTACAATGGTCAGTCCCAGACGGTGGAATGCGATTCTGCCGATATTATGGGCTACCCGATTACCGACTGCGAATGTGTCCCGGACAAGAAAGAAGTCGACGTAGCCAAGGAATCCATTGCTTCCGGTGCGACTGTCGTGAAGTGGACCGTGAGCAAGTGCGTTTCCGAGGACAAGACGTTCTCCTACGAATGGGAAGAGGGCATGACCGGCGAAGGGGCCTCGGCTTCCATGACGTTGAAAGAGAAAATTACCTATAGGCCTAAGGTGACGGTCCGGAATTCGGATAACGGCAGCATGGTCGTGACATGCGATGCGGTCAACACGATTGATTCCGACCATCCTGAATTCGAATTCAAGGCGCAGAATACAAAGATTGCGATGCCGGCTGGCGAATCTACGGTTTACTTCAATATGCAGCCTGGTTGGCATAACAATGATGGCGGTAATTGTACCTTCAGTTGCCAGGTTCCGACCGGTGGGCTGCTGACGGTCACAATCGGGACCCAGACCAAGACGGACTACTATGTGGCGATGGGCATCCCCATATCGAGTACAACCGGGATGACGCCGATGAAGGTAACCCTTTCTGTGGCGGCTGAGTGCATGCTGGGGTGGTAATTGATCTTTTTTGGGAAATTAAGTCGATTTTTTGTGATTCCAATCGCAAAAAAAGGCTTACATGTGTTTACTTTTCCCAATAATTAATTATCTTTCTGCCATGAGGTTCAATATGAATAGAAAATTGACGTTTGGGCTGGCATCTGTCAGCTTTGCAGGCCTCTTTTGGGCATGTGGAAGTGGTGAAATCATGAAGTACGACCAGCAGACCGATGGTGTTCAGGCATTTCTGATTGAAAATAATAAGGATGCCGTGGATGACATTGTTCGTCGTGCTGCGGTGCAGTTCTGTGATTCTGTAGCTCCTGGTGATCCTGAGTGTGTTGGAAAACTCCAGCAGGGTCAAGGGAATGCTGCTGTCGCGACTTCCAGTTCTTCTGCCGGACCGACCAGTCCGTATGCGACGACCAGTAGCTCTGCTCCCAACCAGCAACAGCAGAACCCGATAAGCTCGGGCAATATCCCTATCACTTCTTCGCCGACGCCGCAGAACCCGACTTCCAGCGGAGTCAATCCTAATCCGCAGACGAATCCGGCTTCGTCTTCCAGCGCTCCTGTGGCTGCGGACCCCAACGCTTGGGGCACCTGCGCTGCCAATGCGACGGGTAACGCCATCAAGAAGGGTGGACAAGTACAATGGAAATTGAGCCTTGATCAGGGCAAGGTCCCCGGTGGAACCTCTGCCATTACGCAGGGTACTTTTAGCTGGACCTTCCAGGATGGTGATCCGGCAACGTATTCGGGAAAAGGTGCTTCTTACCTGAACCCCCTCGTGAAGTATCAGACGTCCGGTCCCAAGAACGCCTCGGTTACCGTGACCTCTAACGGACAGACGAACAACATCCAGTGCACGCCGCTCGATGTGACCGGTGCCGATGTGACGGGTTGTGTTTGCACCCCGAGCGCCACCCAGGTCGACGTTGCTGTGAATGGAACCGTGACTTGGACTGTTTCTGGATGCAAGTCCTCCGATGCTACGTTTAGCTATGTGTGGTCGGATGGCCTCTCCGGTACGAATTCCGCTGGTGGTGTCTTGACCACCAAGGGTACATTCGCTCCGACGGTCACTGTCAAGAACAACGATAATGGTATGCAGGTCGTGACATGCGGCGCTGTTACCGCCATCGATGCCAACAATCCTGACTACGTCATCAAGATTGCCGGACAGCAGGGGCAAATCGACCTGCCTGCAAGTAAGGTGACCGTATCTCTCGAAGTGGATGCCTACAATGGCAAAATCATTTGCAATTCGAACGGGCCGATTTCCGGTACGGTGAATTCGACGACTCAACTGAATGGCAACTACTATGTCTCTGTGCCGATGAATGGCCTTAAGAAGGGTACCCAGCTCGTATTTGAGCTCGCTTCTCCTGCAAAGTGCGGCGTCGAATAATTCGAAGCTCTAGAAATTATGAAGGATTCCCGCGGTGGGAATCCTTTTTTTTGTATCCAGATCAATGCGGATGGGCCGCTTGGCGTTATTTCCCGTAAAGGGCCCGCATGACTTTTGTGCGCCCTTTGATTATTCGCTGTCCTTTAATTGTGTACAGGTGCTGGGGTTGCTTGCGGTTCTGCTCTGTGTAGTGGCTCCGGTGTATCCGTGCGATGGTTGTGTCACCCGGAACTTTTGTCGTGTCGCCGGGGGTGACGGTGGTGTCGCCCGGGACGGTCACGGAATCGCCGGGAGAGGGGGGAATGCTGTCTACCGTGCTGGTGTCCGTAGTGCTTGTGTCGGTTGCGCTAGTGTCCGTGACGCTGCTGTCGGTGGCTGCGACCGTGACGATTTCGTTGGACTTTTCCCCGAGCCCGCCCATGGAGTTCGCCGCGCGTAGGTACACCTTGGAGCCCTCGGTTATCCCGTCGAGCCCGATGCGCGTGTCTGTGGTGTTGGAATGGTACTTGCCGTTGACGAAAACAACCCAGCAGAGGGCCTTCTCGTTGTCAGCCCACTTGATGCTCTTGCCGACTTGCGCGATGTTTGGTGCTTCGACCTGCTCCGTCAGTTTGTCGGGAGCCCAGGAGTCGCTGCCGCCGAGGACGTTCTTGAGTGTGTACTTGGCCGCTTCCGTGTCGCTCAGTACCGGGTTCAGGTTGGCCGAGCCCCCGTTCTTGTCGGTGTAGGCGCGGCGGCGTCCGCTGAGGTCGAGTTTTTGCCCGTTGCCGTTCATGCTGTTGTATTCCGCCGAGATGATGGGAACCTCGTTGATGGGGTTCTGCCAGCCCGATGCTTCCGGCGTGGCAATCATCTTGGTGTTCAGGAAGACCGTCTTCGCGTGGTTCCAGGAACGGCCCAGGTAGTAGTTGTTGAACTGGCTTTCGATGACGGCGTTGTTGAACACGTAGCCCCATTCCGTGGTGGTCTTGCCTGCCGTAATCACAGCTGCGCTGCGGGTGGGCACGAGCTTGGTGCCTTCGAAGAACACGTCTCCGTCGCCACAGATGAAGTCCACCGTGCCGCGAATTTCTCCGCCGTCCCAGTAGGTGCGCCCGCCCTTGTTGGTGTAGTAGGTGTCCTGCCCGCTGATAAGCCGCACGCGCTTGTATACGTACTTGTCGCCGACCTGCTGGATGGTCACGTGGCGGCAGGCGTTCTCGCTGCAGGTCGTGCTCTTGTTTTGCACGGTCAAGTCTTGCATGTAGATGTCGTCGGCCGTGTTGAACTGGAGCGTGGCCGTCTTGCTGATGCTTTCCTCGATGGAACTGTTGAAGAGTGTCACGCCTTCCATGCTCTCGCCGATGAACGAGACGTGCGAAGTGTTGAATTTCGTGAGTTGGTTGCCGTCGCCGGTGAGCGTGCCGAGGTTGTATTCGCCGTTGGGGAAGAAGATGATGTAGTGCGAGCCTTCGCTCGTCTTTGTCGCCGCCGCTGCGGCCTTGGCTGCCTTGAAATCCCCATCAACGCCGACAACGAAGTCGATGCCGTGCTTTGGAATCGCAAATGCTGTGCCAGCAAGGGCGAAAAGAACCGCGCTAGAAACTGGGGCTTTCATGAACACTCCTTGGATGTACTTGTAATATATATTATTCAGCCGCTTTTTTTTCAGAGTGCTTTTGGTTTTAGTTGTCCGTGGTCTTGACTGAATTGACATGACTGAGGCTGCTATCAGGGGAGGAATCTTCATAATAATACGCGTTGTATTATTATGAAAATTTTTTTTGTAAAAATATTGAAAATCGTTAAAAATTGGCTAAAATAATTGATTTTGTATAATAATTTCTATTGACTTTCAAGAATGGACAAATTAAATTATAGGCATGAAACCAATAATTGAATATCAAGACTATCGCAAATACATGAGCGATTTTTACGAGGAACGCAAACGCTGTTCCGCATTTACTTGGCGCGAGTTTTCCCGGTTGGCCGGATTCTCTTCGCCAAACTACATAAAACTCGTCTGCGAACGGAAAAGCGGCTTGAGCAGGAATGGCGTCGAAGGTGTCGCCGATGCTATGGGGCTTGTTGGAACTGACCGCGATTATTTCCGCGCGATGGAACGTTTTGGCGATGCGAAGAGCGACGAGAAGAAAACGCAAGCATTCCATGAAATGCAAAAAATTGCGAAAGAAAGTCGCTTGCGCGTCGTTGATTCCGAAGCGTTTCGATATTTTGAATCGTGGGTCAATCCTGTCTTGCGCGAACTTGCCCCGATCATGCCGGGTGCAAAACCGCTGGAACTTGCCCGCAACTGCTATGCCGTGGTGAGCGCAGCCGAAATCCGACAGTCTCTAGATTTTATGGTCCATGCCGATTTCTTGAAAAAGATTGGCGAGGATACTTACGAACAGACGGAAAAAATTGTGACGGGTTCTTCCGAGGCGATTCCCCTGGCGTTGCGTTCGATGAACCGCCAGATGTCAAAACTCGCGACCTCGGCGATTGACAATGTACCGCCGGAAAATCGCCATATTACGGGCGTGACGCTTGGCATGTCCGAATCTACGTATAAGTGGCTGGTGCAAAAACTGGAAGTGCTTCGTCAACAGGTGATTGCCATGGCTGCCAAGGAAAAAGATTACGAAAAGGTCTATCGCTTGAATTTACAACTGTTCCCGCTGACCAAGGGGAAGGAGGCTTAACATGAATATCGCATATAAAATGATCGTAGCGGGAATGGCCGCTTTCTGGGTGTCCTGTTCGAATGATTCAAGTGTCGATCAAGGCGTTGGCGGTGCAACGACTGAACCGAACACCTCGCCCGTTGCGGAATTGAACGAAGAGCAGAAAGTCCTTTTGGCAAAGTCGTTCTACACGTTATTGGATTCGTCAGGATATGATTCGTTGAAGGCCCTCCCGGATTCTGGACTAGATGAAATTGATTACAAATATTTTAGATCGAGGCCGTTTGGTATAACGAACGATCAAGTATTCAGCTATCCGAGCAGGGATGGACGAAAAATATGTGATGTCGTGTCGTTTACGAGGGAATCGCAAGTAGAACGGAAGGGTGTTTTACGGGCTATGTCGTACGATGTGTATGACCATACATGTCATGGCGTTTATGGACGCGCTTCATCTGAATTGTACCGGGATTCTATTTACTGTGCCATGGATTATACATCAAATCATGTAGATGAAACCATGGTCACGAGCAAAATTGTTGATGTTGATGGCGTTCCCGTTGTGATGAATACGGTATCTGGGGATTATTGGGGGTATGGCGTCTCTTGTACTGAATTCCTCAATCAATTCAAGCAGTCCTGTATCGAATCGAATGGTCTCTTTAAGCTTTTCGGGGATGCTTGTAGCTGGAACATCTTGCAGATGGCGTGTGCTTCTTTTGTCCCCGAAGGGAAAAGTCCGGACGATGTATTGAATTCGTATACCGAAGAATATAAGGCACAATGCCATGAAGATTCCTTAAATTACGTCCCTTACGATGATGAAAATTATGTTGCTCCCCATTTGGACAGCTTGGCTATTGATAGTTTGAAGTCTTTATACTTTTTGCAGGTGGACTGGAGACAGAACTTAAAGCGGACACTACTTGCGTATAGATGGCAGTTTTCTATGTCCAAAGCAACGTATGTTGAAAATGTAGCTGCTGATACCATCGGTATCTCTGGAGATGACGTGGTGGAAATGGATGGCTCCGCTTACCATTTTGTGGAGTTCGGTGTTCCTGAATATATTGATTTTGATATAATGGCGTACAATACCTTGCCTAGTGGACAAATAGCGGATGCGTATCGTAAAGAAGGCGTATATGTTTTGCCGGATTCGCTTGTCGCCGAATTCTTCCCGCAGACTGTTGGTGTACCGGCCGGTATGGATTGGCTTAAATGGAAATCGAATGTCTTTTACATCATTGTCATAAAGGACGTTGGCGTGAAGGGGCATATATTGACAAATATTACCGTGGATGAAATTCAAGTGACAGATCTCGTGAGGAGTGGACAATCGTGCCCTGAAGATACTTCGGTGAACTATTCGATGTTCCTGTTGTCGGATTCCCCCGAATGGGGCATTGTCGGTCGGCCAATCGTGAAAACGACTTATGTGAGCGAAAATTGGAATTGTGACAAGCCGGAAAGCCTAGAAAGAATTGACCCTTATGGTGAATGGACTTATGTTGGCAAGGAAGAATTCGATTACGAATTGTATTTGTGGGATTGGCTTGATTCAAGATATGGCCGTCTTTAAAGTCTTGAATTAAACTTTCATCGGCTATTTTCTATTTTTGGGGTGTATGAATACCAAAATCTATTACACCCTGACTGACGAGTCGCCGTTCCTGGCGACTCAATCTTTGCTCCCCATCGTGCGCGCATTCGCGAAGTCCGCCGATATCGATGTGGAAACCAAGAACATCTCGCTGCCGGGCCGCATCCTTGCCGCTTTCGGCAAGGCGAGCGACGACCTCGACTTCCTGGGAAAGCTTACGCTCGACCCGAGTGCCAACATCATCAAGCTTCCGAACATTTCGGCATCCGTGCCGCAGCTCAAGGCCGCCATCGCCGAACTCCAGAAGAACGGTTTTGATGTGCCTGACTATCCGGACGCTCCGGCGAACGACGAAGAAAAGGCTATCCGCGCCAAGTACGACAAGGTGAAGGGCTCCGCGGTGAACCCGGTGCTCCGCCAGGGCAATTCCGACCGTCGTGCTCCCAAGGCCGTGAAAAACTATGCCCGCAAGAATCCTCACAGCAACGGTGTGTGGGATGAATCGGTCAAGACGCATGTCTCTAGCATGGCCGCAGACGACTTCTACGGCAACGAAAAGTCCATCACGCTCGCGAAGGCCGACACGTTCAAGATTGAGTTTGTCGCCGAAGACGGGACCGTTACGGAACTCCGCGCTGCAAAGCCGCTCCTCGAAGGCGAAATCCTCGATGCGACTGTGCTCCGCATGAAGGCTCTCGAAGCGTTCATCGCTGAACAGATGGCCGATGCGAAGGCGAAGGGCGTGCTGTTCTCGGTGCACCTGAAGGCCACCATGATGAAGGTTTCGGACCCGGTGCTCTTCGGTGCGTTCGTGCGCGTGTTCTTCAAGGACGTTTTCACGAAATATGCCGACCTGTTCAAGGAACTCGGAATTGATGCGAACAACGGCCTCGGCGACTTGTACAAGCGCCTGGAAGGCAATGCCAAGGAAGCCGAAGTCAAGGCCGCTATTGACGCAGCGCTCGCCGCTGGCCCGGACCTCGCGATGGTCGATTCCGCGAAGGGGATTACCAACCTGCATGTTCCGAGCGACATCATTATCGACGCTTCGATGCCGGCGATGATCCGCAACTCGGGCTGCATGTGGAACAAGAAGGGCGAACTCCAGCAGGTGAAGGCCTGCATTCCCGACCGTTGCTACGCGGGAATCTACGATGCCGCCATCGAGTTCTGCAAGAAGAACGGCGCCTTTGACCCGAAGACCATGGGTACGGTGCCGAACGTGGGCCTGATGGCCCAGGGTGCCGAAGAATACGGCAGCCACGACAAGACGTTTATTGCGAAGGGCAAGGGCGTCATCCGCGCCGTGAATGCGGAGGGCGAAGTGCTCTTGCAGCAGGATGTGGAAGCTGGCGACATCTACCGTATGTGCCAGGCGAAAGACGCCCCGATTCGCGACTGGGTCAAACTCGCCGTCACGCGCGCTCGCGTGAGCAGCACTCCCGCAATTTTCTGGCTCGACCCGAACCGCGCCCATGACCGCGAAATCCAGAAGAAGGTGGAAGTCTACCTGAAGGACCACGACCTCTCCGGCCTTTCCGTCAAGATCTTGAGCCCGAAGGATGCGATTGTCGAGACCATGAAGCGTGCAAAGGCCGGCCTTGACACCATCAGCGTCACCGGCAACGTGATGCGCGACTACCTCACTGACCTCTTCCCGATTCTCGAAGTCGGAACCTCTGCCAAGATGCTCAGCATTGTGCCGCTTATGGCTGGTGGCGGACTTTTCGAAACGGGTGCAGGCGGCTCTGCCCCCAAGCAGGTACAGCAGTTCCTCGCCGAAAACTACCTCCGCTGGGATTCGCTCGGCGAATACTTTGCTTTGGTTCCCGCTTTCGAGCAGGTCGCCTCGACGACCGGCAACAAGAAGGCCAAGGTTCTTGCCGACACGCTCGACGAGGCGAACGGGAAAATTCTCGAATTCAACCGCACACCGGCCCGCAAGATTGGCGAACTCGACAACCGCGGCTCACACTTCTATTTGGCGATGTACTGGGCCGAAGCCCTTGCCGCTCAGAAGGAAGACGCGGAACTTGCTGCCAAGTTCGCCCCGGTTGCTGCCACCTTGATGAAGCACGAAACCGAAATCATCGCCGCCTACGCCAAGGAACAGGGACAGCCTGCCGACATCGGTGGCTACTACCTGCCCAAGGCCGACCTTCTCAAGAAGTGGCTGCGCCCGGTCGAAGCGTTCAACCAGGTGATTGACAATCTGTAGTTGTTGCCCGGGGCTTAGGCCCCGGCATTTTACGTCTTGCTGCCGTCGATAATCCAGCGGCAGAGTTCCTCGATGCTTTCGTAGTCGGGCAACGTGCGCGTGAAGTTCTGCGACTTGCTCCGTTCGATGAAATTGTTCCAGACGTTCTCGTTCTTGCCCTCAAGACCCAGGTGTTCCTCGATGGCGCCTTTGGTCCACACCCAGATTCCCTGGCTGCGCAGCTTGGCGTGGATGCTCCTGATGGGGCGTTCCGCTTCGGGCATCGCGGCCATCATGGCGTAGGCCTTGGCGGCGGTGATGTTGCTGTGCTTGTTGACGGGTAGCCCGTTCACCAGACGCAGGTGGTTGTGGAAGGCGAGTTCGCGGAAAAGGTTTCGGCACATCTTGATGTCGGGATCGTTAGCCTCGAGGAATCCGTCACGCGTGGCCGTGGTGAAGGCGTAGTCCAGGTCGACAATCGAGCGGGCCGGCATGTCCATGGCCTCGAGCACCTGCATGCTCTTGCGGGTGTTGCTGACGCCGCCCTGGCGCACGAGCGCACACTTGATGAGCGCGAAGGATTGCCCGGTAATGCGCTCGAAAAGGGCCGGCAGCACGCGCCATTCGGTCTTGCCTTCGGTCAGCAGAACGTAGTCGGCGAAAAGCAGCTCGTTGCTGTTCGATAAGCTGAACAGCATCTGGAGTTGGCTCGGTGCATCCTGGATGACCTGGCGGACGGCATCTTCCATTCGTTTGCGCATGAACGTGCCGCGTTCCTTGTTCTTTCGGATAAGGAGAGACGTGCTCACGTCTTCGCTGGTGACCATCTGCGCGGAATGGGTCGCGAACACGACCTGATAGCCTTCGTTGGAAAGGTTCTTGAGGGCGACGCGCACGAGTTCCACGGCTTGCGGGTGCAGGTACAGTTCGGGCGAGTCGATGAGCAGCATGGTGCGGCTCAGGTAATGGTTGTTGTGATGCTTCTTGATTTCGGCGAGGTAGCGGATGAGTGCCATCTGGATGGCTCGCTGCGATCCGGCTCCCATCCTGGATATGTCGCGCTGGAAACCGTCGTCCTCGTCGATGACCTTGATGGTGGCTGTCTTGAGGAACGTCTCGAGCGTGGGGATGGGGATGTCGAGTTCTACCCGGACGCTGGGGAATAGCGGTCTCAGTGCCGTATTGACGTCCTTGTCGAAAGCCTTGATTTCTTCGGCGCGTTCGTCGCTGCCCGGCGAAAGGATTTCGCTGAATTGAGCGAGTACGTCGTTGAGCTCGCCGCCGTATCGGCGTTCCAGCGGCTTGAAAATTTCGTGTAGGAGCTTGGTGAACGCCATGTTCCCTTCGAAATCCCAGATGGCGATGGATTCGGGGAACATGCGGTTGAACGCGCAGACAAATTTTTCGTTGACACGGACCCATTCGCGGTTGTTCTTGCCGCTGCCGCGCTTGTTGGGCGGAACGTATGCCCAGAGTTCGATATTTTCGGGAATTTCGCCGGGAATGCGCTGCACCTTCTTGATGCGCATGGCGTACCCGCTGATGAACGGTCGCACTTCCCGTGCCTTCTCTTCGCCTAAGCGGTTCAGAATCTGGTCGGTGATTCCGTCAAAGTAGCCTTCCACCTCTACGGCACGGTTCGGGTCGTCAAAATACGAAATATCCAAGGAAAAATTGGCAAGAAGCCATCGGATGCCCATGAGAATGTTCGTCTTTCCGGCGTTGTTGTAGCCGATAAGTGCAGTGAAGCTACTGAGCGGAAACGTCTCGCGTTGTATGGAACGAAGATTCGATATGGTGATTTGCGACAGTTGAAGTGCTATGGGCTGCATGATTTGAATGTATATAAAACTTTTTCCAAGAAATGCGCTAAAATTTAAAAAAAGGATGTTTTTTTGCTAAAAATACCGATTCTCGTGAGTCTGCGCACAAAAAGCCCCTTCTGCCAAAAAATTATATTTATATTCAAATTGACGAATATGCATAGAGGAGTTATTAGACAATCTTGCGAGCATCCGTTACCGCTTGTCTTAGCGGTACTTTTTGTTGTCTCCCTCGTCTTGTCTGCGTGCTCGAACGAAACTTCGTATGCCGGTGGAAACAGTGCCGAAACAGGTTCCCCTGAGCTGGCTGGAGTCCTTGCGCTTGCCGACGGTTCCCCTGCCCGCTACGCCCGTGTCAATTGCGTCCCGCAGAACTTCAATATGGCGAAAGAGAATTCGCTCGACGAGGCTTTTGTTACCGTGGCCGACTCCCTGGGTTTCTATTCCTTCGACTCCGTTCCGGGCGAGTCTTTCTCGCTGGAAGCCGTACACGACGAATCGGGTAACCGGCTTTTGGTGCGTGACGTGTCGCAGGACGTGCATACGCTGGACCGTACGCTTGAACAGCCCGGCGTCGCGTTCATTCCTGCCGGGCTAGACGCCCCGGATTCTTCTGTTGTGCTCGTAACGTCTCCTGGAACGACGATTTTGCGTAAGGCCATGGTGATTGGAGGCTCCGTCTTCGTGGATTCCTTGCCTAGGAGCGATCTCGAATTGCATGTTCTTTTCGATACCGAAGAAGTCGTCCTGGAGCAGATTACGATTGTGCCGGGCGATACTGTGTGGATTGCGGAAAGGACTCCGGTTGCGGATTCTCTGCCGGAAAAAGCCGACGAAGGTTATGATTCCCTGCAACCTGCTGTGTTTACCTACGTGGCTCCTTTGGCATTAAAGGAAGGAGTCCGTCCTGGTTTGGATTCGCTGGATGATTTTCCCATGGCGGTGCGCCTGAATCTCGCGCAGGGCGAAATGGATTCCCTGGATAAACTGACGGGACGTTGGGAGGCCTACCGCATTTCTGCGAATGGCGCCCGTTCTTCGGCGCTTCCGATAAGCTTGAGCGCAAACGACAAAGACTTTGGACAGATGGTGTTTTGGGTGTCGTTGGACAGGATGAATTTCGATGATTCCCTGGAATTGGTGTTTGACTCTTCGAAAGAACCTGCTTTTGCAAATGATGTCTTTGCCAAAAGCAAGCGCTATTCTGTCGTATGGCATTTTGACGACGGCCTTTTTTCGACTGCCGCCGAGCAGGGATTTTATTCCTTTGAATCGCCTAATGTAAAGGGCGAGGGTGTCGTCTCGAACGGAGCGGCTTTCGGGGATGTGTTCCCCAGCCTGTCTTCTAGCTTTGCGAGCGATTCGGGAGTGGTGCAGAACATGGATATCGACCCGTACGATAAATTTTTCGTGTCGCTGTGGGTGCGAATCGATGACATAAACAAGGAGCAGGTGATATTTACGCGCGGGGATTCCGCATATACGCTGTCGTATGTCCCGGGCTTGGGCTTTGTTGCCAATTTGTTCCACAAGGCGACCATGGAAGGCGATGACACGAACTCGTTCTATTGGCGTTTTGTTTCGGGGGATTCCGTAGTGCGTGCCTGGAGCTGGACGCATGTGGGCATATCGACATCCGGAATTAACGGGGGGCTTTATGTGAACGGCGCCCTCGTGGCTTTCGGCGATATATGGGATTGGGACGGCCAACGTAACGAGGTTGCGGATTTTTGCTTTGGGCATGATTGTAACAGGGAACGCCCGCTTGTCGGCGCTGTCGACGAATTTGTACTGGGAGGCCTCAACCGGGATGAATCCTGGTTCTATTTGTCGTTCTTGAACCAGCGTTCCGAGGACTTTTGGCCTGTGTTTACGCGCCGGCGTTAATTCGCTTGGATTGCCGCACTTCTCATTTGTATAAATGATGTGACTAAATTCGCAAAGAAAGGGCAAAAATCCCCTTTTTTAGGCTTTTTTGCGGGATAAATATGCTTATTGGCCAAATTTCATATATATTTGGGGCAAATTAACCGTCTGGCTTTCAGGCATAAAATAAAGGATTAGGAAATGAAAAAGTTTGGAGTTGCTTCAAAGGTAATCTTTTGTGCTACATTGGTGGGGCTCGGATTCTCCGTGTGTGGAGCTCAGGAAACGCTTCGCTCGTTGGCCGAAGAACGTGGTCGCTACATAGGCGCTATCCTGAACAGCGAATGGTTCAACAATTCTATTGAATCGCAGTTCGAGGAAATCCACAAGACGCAGTTCAACGCGGTCGTTGCCGAAAACGAAATGAAGTTCGATGCGACGGAGCCCAACAAAGGCCAGTTCAGTTACAACAAGGGTGACAGGATGGTTGCCTATGCCAAGTCGAACAAAATGCGTGTCCGTGGTCATGCCCTCGCTTGGCACAGCCAGGTTCCCGGCTGGGTGAACAATATTCGTGACAAGCAACAGCTCCTTGCCGTCCTTAAGAACCATATCGACAATGTTGTCGGGCACTGGAAGGGTGAAGTCGCCGAATGGGACGTGGTGAACGAAGCCATCAACGACGACAACAACCACGGTTGGCGTTCCAATGGCTCTGTCTGGTTCCAGACGATTGGTGCCGAATTCCTTGATTCCGCCTTCGTGTGGGCTCATGCCGCCGACCCGGATGCCGAACTCTGCTATAACGACTACGCCATCGAATGGGGCCTCGGCCAGGGCAGCAAGGCTGGCTTCGTGGTGGATCAGGTCAAGCGCTGGAAGCAGAATAACATTCCTATCACTTGCGTGGGAACGCAGACCCATATCGAAATTTCTCACGAAACGACACCCCAGAACGTTCGCGCTCTTGCCAAGGCTCTTGCTGAATATGATGTCGTCTTGAATATCACCGAACTGGATATCGGTTTCCCGAAGGGCTCTGCAAACAACCTGGGGGCTTCCGATTATGCCAAGCAGGGTCATCTCTATCGCCAGTTCATGGACGTGTTCCTCGAAGAACCGAACATGGGTGAATTCATGATTTGGGGTGTGACCGACGCTCACAGCTGGCTCGACGGTCAGCAGGGCAAGACGCAGGGACTCATTTACGACAAGCAGTACAAGGCCAAGCCTGCCTACGACAGCCTTATCGCGAGCCTCAAGGCTCACCCGGCATCCGAAGTGAAGTCTCCGTACAAGTCCGCTGCAACGCAGGATACCACGGCCCAGGATACGACGACTCGGGATACTACGGTGCGGGATACGACTGTTAAGGATACAACGGTTAAGGATACTACGGCTCAAGACACGACTACTCGAGATACGCTTACCACTCCGGGCCCTGTTGTGAGCGATACGGGCAATGTCAGCATCCGTCGTGGCACTGCGACATTGACGGATGTTCGCATGAACCTCGTTGGTCGTACGCTGTCCATTGTGGGTGCTTCGAATGCGAAGGTCCAGGTCTTCGATATGCGTGGCCGCCCGGTCTATAGTGCCGTTACGAGCAAGGGCTCTGTCGATCTTTCCGCGATTTCTGACGGCCTGTATGTCGTCCGCGTCAAGGTCGGTTCGAAGACCCTGGAACGTCGCGTGGCGCTTCGATAAAAGTTAACTCTCTCTTCGTTGATTGAAATGGCGGGTTTTTACCCGCCATTTTTGTGATAAATGTTATTTTTGTGCGAAAAACGTCACTTTTTCTTGTAAAGTTGTAAAGATGTGCAACGTTAAATAAAATTTAGCGTTGATATCGTCTCAACAGGAGTTATTTTTATAAAAAATGGTTTGGGTTGTAGAGTTATCCACAATGAGGTTAAGGAAAATGAAGGTAACTCAATTTACGCATAGGGTGGTGCTCGTTGCCGCTTTAATTGGCATTGGCGCCTCAGTCGCCGGTGCTCAGGAAACTTTACGTAGCTTGGCCGAAGAACGCGGCCGCTACATTGGCGCAATCCTCAATTCTCAATGGTTTAGCGGTGGATTGCCAGCCGATTACGAAAAAATTCACAAAACAGAGTTCAATGCAGTCGTCGCTGAAAACGAGATGAAGTTCGATGCTACCGAAGGTAGCCAAGGACGATTCAGTTATGGTAATGGCGACAAGATGGTCCACTACGCCAAGCAGAACAACATGTATGCTCGTGGCCATGCTCTTGCATGGCACAGCCAGGTTCCGGGCTGGGTGAACAGCCACCGCAACAAACAGGAACTTCTCGGTATCCTCAAGAACCATATTAACAAGGTTGTGGGGCACTGGAAGGGCGATATCAAGGAATGGGATGTTGTGAACGAGGCCGTGAACGACAACAATACTCACGGCTGGCGTAGCCAGGGTTCCGTCTGGTTCGAAACCATCGGTGCCGAGTTCCTGGATTCCGCCTTCGTCTGGGCTCACGCTGCCGACCCGGATGCAGAACTCTGCTATAACGACTATGCCATTGAACAGGGAATTGGCCCCGGTTCCAAGGCCGGGTTCGTTCTCGATCAGGTGAAGCGCTGGGTCAAGGATGGCATTCCTATCACTTGCGTGGGTTCCCAGACTCACGTCGAAGATGTCACGACGGCCAAGGAATTTATCGGCGCTCCTGATAGCCTTCGCCATTTTGCTCAGGAACTCGCAAAGCTCGGCATCAAGCTGAACATCACCGAACTGGATGTCGGTTTCAAGAGCGGTCGTAGCGTCAGTGCCGAAGATCTTGCCCGTCAGGGTCAGGTTTACCGCCAGTTCATGGATGTGTTCCTTGAAGAACCGAATATGGGCGTGTACCTGATTTGGGGTATCTCCGACAAGTGGAGCTGGCTAAGCCAGTTGCAGAGGCAGAAAGGCCTTATCTATGATGAAAACCTGAAGAAGAAGCCCGCTTACGATAGTATCGTCGCTAGCTTCAAGGCCCACCCGCCTGAGACGGTGAAGAGCCCGTACAAGGACAGCTTTGTCCCGGATACGACCAAGAAGGATTCCTCTGCAACAACCGATAGTACGCAGAAGGCGGATTCCACGAAGACGACTGACAGTACGAAGACGGCCGATTCCACCAAGACGACTCCGGGCGATTCCTCGCAGGTCGTCGCTACTCCGGGTGATTCCTCTAAGGTCACGGCTCCGGCGGATTCGACGAAGGTGGGCGACAATACTCCCATTATGGCTCGCAGGGTGAATGTCCCGTTGTCAATGAGCCTTGCTGGACGTACGCTCAGCGTTACCGTAAGGGGTGCATCTGTCGAGGTGTTCAACTTGCAGGGACGTCCGGTGTTTAAGGGCAAGGCGGTTGACGGTACCGTCAGCCTCACCAGCATGAACAGCGGACTCTATGTGGTGCGCGTGAAGTCTGGCTCCAGCAGCCTCGTCCGCCGCGTGGTTCTCAAATAATTATTCGATTCATTTAAACGAAAAGGATTTCTTCTAAATAGGAGAAATCCTTTTTTTATGTTTTGTGTGTATATTAATAAGGGGAGAAATTGTTGTTGAATTTGGAGAAACTTATGCCTATTCGAATGAGCTGTCGAAACATTGTCTTATGTATCGCGTTCGTCTTTTGGGCGGCTTGCAACAACGATTCCAGCAGTAACACTGCAATTGAAGTCAGTGCGCCCGACGAAGTTTCGTCCAGTTCCGAGGTCATGACTGAAATATCAAGCAGCTCCAAAACTCAAGAGATCTCGAGTAGTTCCCAAAAACAGGAATTGTCCTCTTCCAGTGTGGCTTCGAGCAGTTCCAAAATTTCTAGTTCCTCTGGAGTAAATGCTGATTATCCCTATACATTATGGCTCCATCCTTCGGTTCATTGTTGGGATACGACGTACATGAATCAAGTATCTTGTTCATCATTCCGTCCAGAACCACAAATGGATAAACCAAATTCTCAAGCGTCACCTCCTATTGATGGTAGGTCGATGCCTTCGTATTGTATGCAGATGTATATATCTGTATATGTGTGTCAAGATGGGATGAAATATCCCACGAACAAGTTTTCCCTGGTTGGCGACACCATTGTACAGTGTTCGTTTGACAATTTGGATGGTAGATGTATACCTGCGGAAGTCGCTTGTGCAAAAAAGATTAAGGATGCAGAGACGAGTACGGAATATCCTTATGTCTTGAAAAACGATACAACAGTCAACTGCAAGGAAATGTACAAGATGAAAATGGAGAAGGAGTCTATTCCATACGGTACTAGCTATGGTGGTTATGAATGGGTGCGGTGTATTTCGTACTATCTGTGCGAAGACGGGAAAAGCTATGAATATGAAGATATGCTTCAGGATGAATAAGGCTCCCACGAGCGTAGAACAACCGAGGAATAGTTGAAAGCGCGAATTTTCAGGAAAGGGGCCCGCGAGGGTTCCTTTTTTATATAGATTAGTGGCATGAAACTCTTGGAACAATTCGATTACCGTGAACTTCCGCCTGTACTTTCCACCGACGCGATGCGTGCGCTAGACGCTGCAACGAAAGAAGAAATGGCGCATGATGCTGGGGACGGCTCTACGGCTGTCGATGCGGGCTATTGCCTCATGAAGCAGGCGGGTGCTGCGCTTTACCGGCATGTCGTGGATGTTCTAGGAAATATGGATGATGCACCTGGGCTGGGGGCGCCGCGCAAGGTGGTTGCGGTTTTTGTAGGCGGGGGCAATAATGGGGGAGATGGGCTAGTGCTCGCGAAGCTGCTGATTGAAGCGGGAATCCCATGCACCGTGTATTCGCTTGCCGCCGCCGAAAAGTTCAAGAACGAAGCGAAGTTGGCTCTGGATGATTTTGTACTGGCGGGAGGTCGCTTAGTCCCGTATACGGGGGCGTCTTTGCACGGCGGCCTCTTGGGCCTTCCTGGCCGCCGTGCCGCTGCGGCCTCGGCGTTCTCGCTGGTCGTGGATTGTATGCTCGGGAATGGTGCTTTTGGTGAATTGCGGGAATTGTATGCGGCCGCAGTCCGCGACATCGGGGACTGGAACGTCCCGGTTGTCGCGGCAGACGCCCCCACCGGTTATGATTCGCACGAGCATGTGCGGCGCGATCCCTGCGCCCGGGCGTGCGAAACTGTGTTGTTCGGTTTCCCGCGGCTCGATGCTTATGTCCGAGAAGGCGGAATGGTCTTTGGCCGGGCGATGGTCGCTCCGCTTGCTTACCCGGATTCCCTTGTCAGCAAATTCGACGAAAAAATTTACCTGGCGACAGAATCCCTGATTTCACAGTTGCTCCCAGAACGCAACGAATGGGGCGACAAGCGCGAGCAGGGCTGTGCCATGATTGTTGCGGGTTCGGGAAATATGCCGGGAGCTGCCGTGCTTTGCACGCGTGCTGCGCTCCGTAGCGGAGCTGGGCTAGTGACGCTTGCCAGCCCCGACTCCATTATGCCGGTGTTGCAGACGAAACTTTCGGAACCCGTTTTCTGTAACCTTCAGGATATGTCGGGCCAGGATGCCGATTCTGTCGATGATCGTGCAATGGCGCTTGCTCCGGCACATATTCCGCAGATTTTGGAAAAGGCGAAGCACTGTCAGGCGTTTGCCATTGGTCCTGGGCTATCCGGTGCAGAATGTACCCGCGATGCCGTTCTTGAACTGCTTCCGAAAAACAGTTGCCCCTTGGTCATTGATGCCGATGCGTTGAATGCGATTGCCTCGCTAAACAAGACCGTCGCAAGTACTACGTCGGGAGCGGCGTCGTTTTTGCGTGGAATTGCAGTCTCAGCAATCCTTACACCGCACCGTCGGGAATTCGAAAGGCTTTTCGGCCCCCTTCCTGCAAGCGATATCGAAATTCCAGCCATGCTCCGGGAAATTTCCAGATTCACGGCCAAGGTGATAGTCCTGAAGGGCGCACCGACTTTTATCGCCATTCCCGATGGAAGAGTTTACGTAGTGCCTGCCTGCAATTCGGGCCTCGCCAAGGGGGGCTCCGGTGACGTGCTTACGGGTATTGTTGTGGCGCTGTTGTCGCAGGGACTGGCTGCTCCAGAGGCGGCTGTGTTGGGCGTGCTGCTGCATCAAAAAGCAGGTCATGCTGCGCGGGACAAAAAGGGCGTGTTCTCCATGCTCCCGAGCGACCTTATCCAGTCGCTTCCTCAAGCATTTGGTACCTAAACAAAAAACACCCTCCGTGAGGAGAGTGTTCTTTGCTCAAAAAAAGAACTTGGTTACTTCTTTTTCGGAATCCAGGCCCAGTTTTCTAGGTACTCATCGTACATACAAACCACGGTTTCGTTAGATTCCTGAATGTAAATCGTTTGGCCGTCTTCGGCTACACTGCAAGAGAACGGGTACAGGTCTACATCTTTAGCAATCTGTACGTCAATTCCACCACTTGCTTTGGTGACATTTTCTCCGCACGTCAGAACAACTGACGAAATGCAGAGAAGAGCAAGCAACAATAAAATCCGTTTTCCCATCAGAGCCTCAAAACACAGGCCTAAATTTAGAATAAGTGGTGATAAAAATCACAAATGCAATAAAAAAAGATTTTTTTTGGTAGCTTATTGTATGTAATGTAAACGTCTGGTTACAAAAGAGGGCTATTCAGTGAAGAAATAGCTTAGTTTGTTTATGTAAGTTTACAGTCTGGAAGCCTTCCGTCAAAGGTCCTTCCGCCCGTCGCCGTTATCTATTGGTAAAGGGATCCTTCTATTTTTCTACATTCAGCTTATGCCTGAAAAGACCTTACTTTTGCTCGATTCCTACGCGCTCGCGTTCCGCATGTTCTACGCTTACTCGCAAAACCCGCTCAAGAACAGCCAGGGTGAAGAGGTCTCGATGATGCACGGCTACTGGGGTGCAGTCCTCCGTATCCTCGCGAAGCACAAGCCGACGCATTTTGCGATTGCGCGCGACGTGGCCCATACGAAGACATTCAGGCACGACCTTTATCCCGACTACAAGGCGAATCGCGGACCCATGCCCGAAGAGATGGCGGCACAGATGCCGCTGTTGGGCGAAAGCCTTGAAGCAAGCGGAATCCCGTTGCTCTCGGAGCCGGGTTACGAGGCGGACGACGTGATGGCGAGTACCGCTACGGCGGCTGTCGAGGCGGGTTTCGACCACGTGGTGATTCTCAGTAAAGACAAGGACATGTCGCAAATCGTGACGGACAAGATTCACCTTTTCCATCTGACGAAAGGCGCTGACGGTATTGACTTTGGACCGGAACAGGTGCTTGAAAAATATGGCCTGCCGCCGGAGAAAATCCGCGACTACTTGGCTCTCATGGGTGATGCGAGCGACAACGTTCCCGGCGTGCCGAAGGTGGGCCCCAAGACGGCCATCCAGTTGCTGAACGATTACGGCGACATGGACAACTTGTACGAGAATTTGGACAAGATTACAAAGAAAGGTTTGCACGACAACTTGGCGAACAACCGCGAGAAGGCGTTCCTCAGTCGCGAACTCGTGACGCTCCAGACCAAGCGTGCCTTCAACGGGAACTTGGATGCTCTTGAATACAACGGCCTGCACGTGGATACGCTTGCCGCGATGTTCAAGGACCACGAAATCAACAGCTTGCTGCGATTGCTTGAAAACATCCCGAGCAAGACGGGATTTGTGCGCGAAGGCGCTGACGGCCCTTCGGCAAGCTCAGGGACCTTCGGCAATCAGTTCACTTCGGCCAGTTACCCTGTCGATGAACTGCCGACCTACATATGCGTTGACAACGACAAAACTTTTGAACAGATGAAGGCGGAATTTGCCACATCCTCCATTGTGGGTATTGATACCGAGACGGACGGTCTCGATCCGATGCAGTGCAACTTGGTGGGGCTGTGCCTTGCCGCCGCCGATGACAATGGCAAGGTGACGAAGGGCTATTATGTTCCGCTTGGACATTCCGACGAAATCGGTTTCCCGCTCCCGGCAGGAAAGAACGGCAATTTCGACTTCAACAAGGCGAAGGAATGGTTTTGCGGATACTTCGCCGACGCGACTCCGCTTGAGTCTACCGGCAAACCGCGTGAACTCGTGTTCCACAACGCCAAATTTGACTTGCATGTGCTCGCTCGCGCTTTCAAGATTCCGCAGTCCGACATCGACAAGGCGAACATCATTGACACGCTCATTGCCGCATGGATGCTTTCGCCGGGACAGTCTGGGCTAGGGCTCGACAACCAGGTAATGCAGCGCCTGCAGCACGAGATGATTCCGATTGAAAATCTCATCGGTCGAGGGAAGAACCAGATTACGTTCAACCGCACGCCTATCAAGGATGCGACAGAATACGGCGCCGAAGATGCGGTCTATACGCTTCGCCTGTGGGAACCGCTCAAGAAGGAACTCGAAAAGTTTGACTATGTGAAGTATTTCTTCGACCAGGAAATGCCTCTGTTGAAAGTCCTCTACCAGATGGAAACGGTCGGTGTCGCTATCGACGTGCCCGCCCTCAAGACGCTGGAGCAGGAACTGCAGCATCGCATCGAAAAGCTCGAAAAGGAAATCTGCGACATGGCGGGTTTCGAGTTCAATATCGGCTCTCCCAAGCAGCTCGGCGAAGTGCTTTTCGATACGCTCGGCCTCCCTGAAATCAAGAAGAGGAGTACCGATGCGGTTGTGCTTGAGGAACTCAGCTACAAGGCCCCGCACCCGATTGTCTTCTCCGTCATCGAGTATCGCGAACTCAAGAAGATGCAGAGTACCTACATTTCGGTGTTGCCTACGCTTTTGAATCCGGAAACCAAGCGCATCCACACGAGCTTTATCCAGTGGGGTACTGCGACGGGGCGCCTTTCCAGCCGCGATCCGAACTTGCAGAACATTCCCGTGCGTAGCGACCTCGGTAAGAAAATCCGCGCCGCGTTCATCCCGCAAAGCAAGGACAACGTGATTCTCGCCGTGGACTACTCGCAGATCGAGCTCCGTATGCTTGCGCACCTGAGCGGTGATGCGGCTCTTATCGAAAGCTATAAGGAAGGCATTGACATTCATGCCCGTACTGCCGCCGCCATTTATGGGGTGGACATCAATGACGTTACGAGCGACATGCGCCGTGACGCCAAAGTGGTGAACTTCGGCGTGCTTTACGGCATGACGGCATTCCGCCTTTCTCGCGACTTGAAAATTCCGATGGGGCAGGCGAGGGACTTCATCGAGGGCTACTTCGGAATGTATCAAGGTGTGCAACAATACATCGAAGATGTCAAGACCTCTGCCCACCGCGACGGCTATGTGGAAACGCTTTCGGGCCGCCGACGCTACATTGCGGGCATCGATAGCTCCGACCGTATGGAATCGCAGATGGCTGAACGCATGGCAGTAAACACTCCCGTGCAGGGTTCTGCCGCCGACCTTATCAAGATTGCGATGATCCGCATCCAGAAGCGCATCAACGACGAAAACCTCCCGCTCCGCATGATGTTGCAGGTTCACGACGAACTCGTGTTCGAGTGTCCCCGCGACCAGGTGGAACCCATGGCCCAGATGGTCAAGGCTGAAATGGAAGGGGCCATGCAACTCAAGGTCCCGCTTGTCGCGAGTGTCGGTTTCGGCGACAACTGGCTCGAAGCGCATTAAGCGTTCGATTCTTGCTTTGTAGGAATGCCTCCAGTGTGATTTATTTCACACTTTGGCCAATAAACCATTCTGTATGTAATAAATATGGATTTGCTGGACCATTATCAGTTTAGATTTATGGATGGTGGTGAGATCCTTTGGGTGTATCCCTATGGATGTTTTGGTATATAAATAAAAAAGGATCAACTATGAAATACAATCACGTCTCTCGTTGTACGGTGATTTTGGCGTCCCTTGCCCTTGCTGTGTTTACGCACGCGCAAAATCTCCCGAAAGCTGTTGATATTTATCCCAAGATGGGCCTCGGCTACAACATCGGCAATACGATGGAAGTTCCGGGCAACCAAGGGGGGCCCACAGGATGGGGCAACCCGTTCCCGGATGCAGCCTACGTAAAGGCTATCAAGGACGCTGGTTTCAATACGGTCCGCATCCCGTGCGCATGGGATACCCACGCCTCCAACGGCACCATCAACGCAGGCTGGCTCGACTCTGTCAAGACGGTTGTTGACCTCGTTATCGGTAACGGCATGTACGCCATTTTGAACAGCCACTGGGATGGTGGCTGGCTCGAAGACCACGTGTTTGACGGCAAGGGCTTTGACAAGAACGGAGAAACGACCGTTGTTGCGACAGAGCTTGCAGCAAAGCAGGAAAACTACTGGAAGCAGATTGCGACCAAGTTTGCCGAGTATGACGAACACCTGATTTTTGCATCCGCTAACGAGCCCGGTGTGAATGACCCGTGGAACGGCGGTGCCGACAACGGCCAGTGGGCATTCGACGACGCCCGCATGCGCGTGCTCAAGAGCTATCACGAGGCGTGCCTCAAGGCCGTGCGCTCTACTGGCGGTAACAACGCCACCCGCATCGTGGTCGTGCAGGCTCCGCGCACCGAAATTGAAAAGGCTCCGCTCCTTTCTTCGATGTACCCGGAAGACCCGGCGGGTACTGGATACACCATGGCCGAGATTCACTTTTACCCTTACCAGTTCTCGCTCATGACGGGTGGCGACGAAGACTGGGGCAAGATGTTCTATTACTGGGAAGACAAGACTCCGGGTAACGATGCTGCGCATACTTGCTCCGGCACGGCGCTCGGTTCCAAACAGTCCATCGACAACCTGTTTAGTGGACTCAAGACCCGTTTCTACGACAAGGGCATCCCGGTCGTGATTGGCGAGATGGGTGCGGTCAAGCGTCTTAGTGCCCTCTCCGGCGACAATTTGAAGGCGCATCTCGAAGCGCGTTCTGCCTGGTACGGCTACACGGTCGCTGCGGCAAAGAAGAACGGCCTCGTTCCCTGCGTGTGGGATACCGGTGACGAAGGCGATGGCAACTTCACGATTATTCGCCGCCAGGTCAACAAGTTCGGTGGCAACGTGGGCGACATCGTCGATGTGGAAACCTTGAACGCCATGCGCGAGGCCTATGGCCAGGCGAGTGTTCCGGGCAACACCATTGATTCCACCGTCAAGGAAAGCCTTTCCACCGACGATAAGGCGCTCCACATCATTTACAAAACGGTGCAGTCCGACACGAGCGAAGCCGGCACCATGCGCATCGATTTGAACGATGCCGACTGGAGCCAGTATGTCGCCATTTCGTTTGACATGCGTGTTGACGGTGTGTCAGCCGGTCCGTGTACCGATGCGACCCGCGAAGGCTGCGGTACAGATGGCTGGGCTAGCGTGTCTGTGTTCAACATGTCCGGCGAATGGAAGTGGAAAGAAGTGAGCCTCGGAAACGTCTCGACCCTGACTACGCTAGCGAACCATAAAATTGAATTCGGCGATGGCGAAGGCAAGCTTGCGATTGTCGATAATGCCAAGATGAATGCAATCGGTATCAATTTGTACGGAACGCAGTTTACCGGCGACATGTACCTCGACAACATGCTTCTCTGGAAGGCCGACGGTACTGCCGATACGCTGCAGAACTTCAACAAGAGCAAGCCCTCGTTGGAAGGTATTGCCTCGGGCGAACTCATCCAGGCAAATACTACGGGTGACTGGGGTGCTAGTTCTGTGGGTGATAAGACCGGAATCTGCATGCCGCGTGTTGCAAAGGCTATGGGCCTTCGTCTGGATGTCGGCCAGGGCTTCGTTGCCGCGAACTTTACGGCAGCTCGTTCGGGTGTAGGCTCGGTGATGCTCTTGAACTCTATGGGTCAAGTGACGGCTCACCAGGAATTCTCTGCGGTCAAGGGGATGAACCGCATTGAACTGCGCAACAACTATCGTGGTCCTGCAATGCTTGTCGTGAAACAGGGCGGCCAGCAGTTTGTGCAGAAGCTGATTCTGAAGTAACTCTCCTCGATTTTGGGTGTGGAAAGTCCTCCACGGCGATTGCCGCGGAGGACTTTTTCGAGGGTTGTTTTTTCAATGATTAAAAATAGTACGTGGAAATTTTTTCGAAGTTTAGAGGCACTTCGACGTCATCATGCGACTGCAGTACAAACCTTATCGCAGATAAATGCTTTGCGGCGACTTCTCCAACGCTGCCCTCCAAATTTTCCGAAGGAATTTGATCTGCCGGGAGTACAAAATCACTCCATTGGAAGCACTTTTGCTTTTCCATTTCTGGCAAAACAACATACGGTTTAGCCCCGAGTATGGTATATAGTGAATCGTCAACATCAAGTTCCAACGTTATGGGAATTGTGCTGAAATATTCAAAACACATGCCACGCCAATTCGAAACATCGACAGGAACATTGGCTAGGTTGAAACCTAAAATAACATAAGGGTCGTCCGTCATCACTTCGTGCGGCTGTTCGTCGCTTGTCGTCGTGATGCACGCAGAATCATTGTCCGTCGAGTCGCAATCCAGTTCATCGTCTACTATCGCTTCGCGCTGCAAGGTTATCGTGCGGCATAAACCAGTACAACCGCTTATTAGAGTTTCCAAGGTATCGTGTGGTCTACCTGAGTATCCTACTAAGTCATATTGTGAAATGGAAGAATGGCCTCCTTTTGCAGAATCCGTTTCTATAAACCATTTGCCATCTTCGACAGCGTCCGTAGGCCAAAATCCCTTTGCATACCTATCGGTGTTGACTTGAGGAAATCCATAAATTCCCGACATGAGGTCGCCTACACACGGTTTCGAGCCTTTGCCCTCGCTTACGCAGATAGGCATATCCGTATTGCTCTTGAATTCTCTGAATTGGTTTCCTATTGCGCCAATCCCAAAACTGTAATCGCCTTTGTCCGCTTGGATTTTAAACCTTACGCCGACCAAGTACAATGAAGCTTGTTCTCCAACATACAACTTCCATTGATTTGGATCTACCGAGGATGTGTTCTCAAGGCGTTTGCTTCCCCTCAAAACTTGAGGTACATTTTCCACTCCCTCCGGCAAACTGAATTCATCCCAAGGAAGGCAAGTTTTCTCTATAGACGAAGACTTGGGAAGTTTTGCGGCCGGCAAGTTGTAATCCAAGATTTGATTAAGTGAATCAGGTAAAACAAGTTCTACCGAAATGTCCGTATCTGAATAATATTCCACACAAACTCCCTGCCAGTTCCAAGCATCAACATATGTCGGTTTCCCCGCGGGATCTTTGGCAATATTAAAGCTGACAGCCACCGCAGGGGCTTTTTGCGATGTTCCCTGTTTCAAAGAAGCCCTACCACAAAGTCCTTTGCAAAATTCTACAACGCCAACCAAAGAACTGTCTTCACCAAGCGAAACCGGCCAAGCGATAGACGATTTTCCACCACGGGCTGCATCTGTTTCTATGAACCATCGGCCGTCCTGTTCCATGGGCCTATACGATTTTTCCGCTATATCGTCCTCTTTATAGAACGTATAAAGCAATGACTGGACATGGTCCTTATCTTTTAGCGGGGTCCAAAGGCTTCCGTCACCACCTTCTAGCAAGAGCCAATTGGTGTAAATGCTGGACGAGGATTCTGTTTCCGCCTGAGAGCTGGATGAAAGATTCTTGTGGGGCGCTTTCAGCGGATTCTTCACTTTGGTTCCAACATGCCGGACATTGAATTTATATTCGCCGGAATCGGCCTGGATTCTAAATTTCAACCCAACAAGTTGACTTGCTGCCTTTTCGCCAACAACCTCTTGCCAAGATTCAGGAAGTTCATTTGACTTGGCTGAAAGCGCGAACTCATCCCAACTAACACATTTCGTTATTTCGGATCCATCCTTTGATTTTGTTAAAGATGCAGATGGCAACTCGTCGCCAAGTTCATGTTCAAGCGAGTCACCCAAATCAAGCACGATCAGCGGATCCGCTTCTGACGTATATGTCATGCAAACGCCGCCCCAGTTCGAAACGTCGACAGGAACGGTTTTCCCGTTTTTGTCTCTCGCAATCGCAAAGCCGACCCCTGCAAACGGACTGTCCGTCATGGAGCCTTTTTTCAGGACTGCGGTTCCGCACAATCCCTGGCACGAATCGATGACAGAAGACAAGGAGTCCGTCTCGTCGGTCAAATTGGCGGGCCACGAAATGTATGCCACGCCTCCTTTTTCCGAGTCGCTATTGGCTTCCCAGTACCAATGACCGTCGGCAACTGCGCCTTTGGGCAATGCGGCCACGCTGGCCGTAAAATTGACTCGATAATCGCCGTTCGACGGGTTCCACAGGACACCGCCGTCAGCCTGGACTGTATTCGGTTCTGTCGATGTCCCGCTAATGTCCTCGGTATCTCCGGAGCACGCGGCAAGGGCAAATGCCATTGCGCTGCCGACCATATAAAATCTCGTTCTCATCCTAATCCTCCTTATTGTCCACGACTTCTTTCGAAAGCGGGAACAGTTGTAAATTCAACCTGTAAACTTGTGTGATATCGCCGCAAGCCTCTGCGATCGCAGTAATCCTTTTCCGGCACGCGTCAAGTTCCGCGACGATCTTTTCATACGCTTCGCGGTTGACGCCCATCGTGATGCCGGTAATGTTTCGTTCGCTTGCGCTGAAACGGTCCAACGAATCAATGGCCAGATTGCCCATTTCTCGGTGCATGGAGCGTATCGCGAGCGGGAGCCCCTCCTTGGAACCTTCGACAGACTTTTCGGTCTGCTCGTAAACGTTTTCTGCCGTCTGCCGGAGCAATCCGCTCCGTTCAAGGAACTGGAGCGATTTGCGGATTTCGATTGCCGAGACTTCCTGCGTGCACATCTTGGCGATTTCTCCCGGCATGGCGCCAGGCATCAAGGGGGCAAGTTCGCGGACGACCGGATTTTTCCAGCTGTCGTAATATTCAAAGGCGTCCTTGTCGATGATGTGGACCTTGTGCGCAACGGCGATGGACTGCATCACGTTCAGGAACTTTTTCTTTTGTGAATCCTTTTTGGCGTTGCCGAACTGGACCATCGCCTCGAAGTATATTACTTCGTGACCGACAAGGCCAATCGACTTGGCCACGCGTTCCATAGTCGTCTTGCTTAAATTAGTCTTGCCTTCGCAAACCGTCTTGAGGTAGGAGGGCGAAACGAATCCCGCAATTTTCGCAAACTCACGCCACGAAAAAGCAGAAGTCCTCTTGCGTTCTTCGTAGTAGTCGCTCAAAAAGGCGTGATAATCTTGATATTCAATTATCGGTTTCATGTTAACTAATATACGCTTTGAAAAATCAAAAGTCAATAGTTTATAGTACATTTTTTCTATTTTTGTTCAATTTTTGCAATTTTTTATTAGTTGTAAAACGAATAATTTCTATTTATAGTACACTGTGTACTGTATGTAAAAAAGGATGTGCTTGCGGCACATTCCTTTTCAAATAAGTTGCTAATCTTGTTGGCTACTAGTTTTTCCTGCGGCGCTTTTCCTCGTCCTTCTTCTCCTGCACAATCGCGTCGATCACGGCGGCGACGGTCAGGTTGAAGATGTCGTGCACGGAGGCGTCGGAGTCGGTAAAGTGCACCGGCTTGTTCAGGCCCATCTGCACGGGACCGATGGATTCGCCCACGCCCATCTCGAGGAGCATCTTGCAAGTCGTATTTGCAGAGGAGAGGCACGGGAAGATGAGCGTGTTGACCGTCTGACCCTTCAACTTGTTGAAGGGGTACTTCGTGTCGCGCAGATCCTTGTCCAAGGCCACGTTCACCTGCATTTCGCCATCGAGCACGTAGTCCGGGAACTGTTCGTGGATCATGCGCACCGCGTCGCGGGCCTTGTTGGCCGTACCGCGGGCCGCTTCCTTGTCAGATCCGAAGTTTGCGTAGCTAAGCATTGCCATCACGGGTTCGTGGGCGAAGAAGCGTACAGCGTCGTGCGTGAGTTTCGCGATATCCACGAGCGTTTCGGCATCGGGATCGCGGTTCACGAGCGTATCGGCCAGGAAGAACGTTCCCTTGCGGGTGCTCAGAATGTGCATGGCACCGAAGTGCTTGTATTCCTCGCGGATACCGATGATTTCCTTCGCGAGTTCGATGGTTTCGGAGTACTTGGAGTAACCGCCGGTGATGAACGCGTCGGCGTCGCCCACCTTCACCATCATCATGCCGTAATGGTTGGGCTCGAACATGTCGTCGCGGGCCTCGTCGAAGGTGACGCCATTGCGGCCGTTCTCTTCGGCATAGATTTCGGCGTACTTGCGGCGGCGTTCGAATTCCTCGGGAGAGCGCGGGTTCACGATCTTGATGCCTGTGAGGTCGAGCTGTTCCTTGTTCGCCATCATCTGGATGCGCTCGGCGTTGCCCAGCAGAATCGGGTGCGCCACGCCTTCGAGCTTCGCCTGCACGGCGGCCTTGAGCATGTTGAGGTTGTTGCCTTCGGCGAACACCACGCGCTTGGGGTTGCTGCGGGCGGTATCGCTGAACTGGCGGATAAGCTTGTTGTCGTAGCCCATCATGTCGCGGAGCTTGTCGTAGTAGGCGTCCCAGTCGGTAATGGGCTTGCGGGCCACGCCACTTTCGATGGCGGCCTTCGCCACGGCGATGGAGACCTCGGTAAGCAGGCGCGGGTCAAGCGGCTTCGGAATCAAGTATTCCTTGCCGAAGGTAAAGCGCTGGGCGTTGTAGGCGATGTTCACCACGTCGGGCACCGGCTGGTGCGCAAGCGCGGCAATTGCACGCACGGCGGCATGCTTCATGTGCTCGTTGATGCAGGTGGCACGCACGTCGAGCGCACCGCGGAAAATGTACGGGAAACCGATGACGTTGTTTACCTGGTTCGGGTAGTCGCTGCGGCCCGTCGCAAAAATCAGGTCACCGCGGCTCGCCATCGCTTCTTCGTAGCTGATTTCGGGAGTCGGGTTCGCAAGCGCGAAAACGATCGGCTGGTCGGCCATGCTGCGCACCATCTCGCGCGTGAGAATGTTGCCCTTCGAGAGGCCCACGAACACGTCGGCACCCTTCATGGCGTCTTCAAGCGTCTCGATGTCGGTGCGGTCGGTCGCAAAGAAGGCCTTCGCTTCGGTGAGGCCCTTGCGGTCCTTGCGGATGACGCCCTTGCTGTCGCACATCACGAGGTTTTCCTTCTTGAGACCGAGCGACAGGTAAAGTCGCGTGCAGGCGCAGGCGGCTGCACCCGCACCGTTCACCACCATCTTCACGTCACGGATGCTCTTGCCCGCAACCTCGATAGCGTTCAGCAGGCCCGCCGAAGAAATGATGGCCGTGCCGTGCTGGTCGTCGTGCATCACGGGAATGTCGAGTTCGGCCTTGAGTGTGTCCTCGATTTCGAAACATTCCGGAGCCTTGATGTCTTCGAGGTTGATGCCGCCGAACGTCGGGGCGATACCCTTCACGATCTCGATGAACTTCTTCGGGTCCTTCTCGTTGATTTCGATATCGAAGACGTCGATACCGGCGTAAATCTTGAACAGGAGCGCCTTGCCTTCCATCACCGGCTTGCCCGCGAGTGCGCCGATGTCGCCGAGGCCGAGCACTGCTGTGCCGTTGGAAATCACGGCGACGAGGTTTCCCTTGCCCGTGTATTCGTAGGCGAGGTTCTGGTCTTTTTCGATTTCGAGGCAGGGAACTGCTACGCCCGGAGTGTAGGCGAGTCCCAGGTCGGTCTGGGTGCTGTGCGGCTTGGTCGGCACGATTTCGATCTTGCCGGGCTTGCCCATGGCGTGGTATTCGAGCGCCTTTTCTTTCAAATCCTTGCTCATCCTTCTCTCCTTATATTATTACGGCGCCAAATTTAGAAATTTGACGCCTCGCTGTAAAGATGACAGAATTCTTCAAAAAAATGTGTTTTTTTGCGTTTTAGTAGGATATTCGCGTGGTGGCGAGCGTTTTGTGCAGGGTGTAGACCTGCACAAAATAGGCTCCGTGGCGCATTGTCCGTGCGATAGGTATCTGCAGCTTTTCCGCGTCAAAATCGTACTTCGCGATTACGCTACCGAGCGCGTCGATGATGCGGACGTGCTTGAGCCCGCGAACATCTGTCTCGACGACGAGTTCCTGGCCGATTACGGATATGCTGGCTCGTAGAGAAATGTCCCCGGCCGGCACGAGCAGGCTGCTGTCCTTCGCCGCGATTTCGGAAGGACTTGCAGAAGAACTTGTGGAAGGGCTTGTGGAGGAGCTGGGCTTGACGCTCGAGGACGATGAGGAGACGGCGATAGCCGCTGCCGACGAGGTCGGTGCCGCCGCTGAGCTTGAAATTGCCTGAGCGCTGGATTTCGGCTCCGGTGCCGGGCACTTTACGGTGATGCCCTGCTTTGTTGCGAAGCATACCCTGTTGCTGTCCTTGATCGCTTCGTAAATGCCGACATCGCCGAACTTGAAAGAATTGAAGGTTGTCTTTTTCTTCAGGTTGAGGACGTCCGTCAATTCGTAAAGCTGGTTTTGCGGATTCTGGTTCGGGTAGTATTCCCATGCTTCTGCGTCGTAGTTCACTCGCCAGACGAGGACGCCCATGTCCGCTGTGTCGGGAACGGCGGAATCCCAACCGGTTCTCGGACGGTATTCGATGAAGTAGAATTGGTCCTTGTTCTTGGGGTTCGTGACGCCATAGGCCTTGTTCGAGTCTATCATGTCCAACGAATAGAGGTCAACGGAGGATTTCAAGTCCGGGATAGTCATCCACCCCATGGACTCGCGCTCGAACGCGCTGTACTTGGCCGGGCATCTTCCCATCTGATATGATCTTGTCACGCCGTTGTACATCCCCTGCGCCATGATTTCGTAGGGCTCCAGTCTCTTGGTGTATGCACCGGTTTCGTCGTTCGGGATATAGAAATCGGGTAGCCCGAGTATGTGGCTGAACTCGTGGACGAAAATGCCGATGCCGTTGTGTCCGGACTTTATGTAGGACATGGGATCGGACATCTCGGCTATCAGCAAGTAACGGTCGAACTTGTAGCCGTTGTAGTTGTTGCCCCAACTGTTTCCGCCGCCGTGGCTGTTCCTGCCGCCGCCCCACCAGCCTCCAATATAGCCAGTGTAGAGTTCAGGGTTCGTGTAAACCGTGTAGAAATACATGTGTCCCCAGAGACCCGAGCTCGCCTCGGTCCCGGCGAGGACTACTCCAAGACCGTCGATGTACTTGTCTCCGTCCTTGTCGTATCGCGAGAGGTCCCCCATTTTCTTGACGGCGGAATCTATTGCAGCCTTGATGAATTTGCCTTCTCCATCTCCTTCCGCATCGCCGGCCATGGTTGCCGCCATGTCGATTTTTACGTGGTAGACGTCGAAAGTGGGCGAGAACAGGCTGTCCGAAGAGGCGAGGAAATAGTCACGGACGCTTCCGTAGTGTCCGTCTTCCGAAAAACCGGTCTCGTTCAGGGAACGCCTATACCAGATGGTGTCGCTGAAATTCTTGTCTTTTGTTGAAACCAGGAGAACGGGGAAGCGGGCTTCGCCAGTTGTGAATGTCAGCGGCTTGGGACGGTAAAGCGCCTTGCGGTTTTCTTGGGTTTTATGCTGGAAGTTCGAAAGCAGCGCCCGTTGCTCGGGGTAACGGAACGTTTGGTTCTTGATGTGCTTGCTGATGATGCTGCGCTGGTTCAGGCCTTTCAAGAAGGATTTGTCTTCGTCGGACCTTTTGTCGGCGTTGAGGGCCTTGCGTCCTGAGGCTACTCCGTCGGCATCGGCGTACACGTAACCTTTTGCGGAATCGCGCACTACAAGGTAGCCGTCGATGGTCGTGGTGTAGTGGCTGTGCTCGTCGCCGTATTGCAGGATGGTTAGGCAACTCCCGTCGGACTGCGGTATGCATGCCGGAACTGGGATTGCGGGACGTGCCGCAACCATGGCCGTAATGCCCAGGATGCACAGAAAGGATTGCTTAAGGAACCTCATGTTCTTAAAATACTTTAATATCCAGAAAATGAGCCCGGTGAAGCCTGTAAAATCGTTGTCTGTTTCTCAATGAAAAAGGCCACGGAATGACCGTGACCTGAAAAATGGATTTTTTTATGGGACTTATTATTTAATCATTCATCATATGGTTGTAGAACTTGCGGTAGTTGTCCTTGTCGGCGGTCTTGCGGACGGCGATGGCGTCCTGCGGATGACGGTTGAGCATACCCGTAATCATCTGCGGGATAATGTAGCCCCATTCGTACTTTTCCTTGAGCGGGAGGAAAAGTTCCTGGATGGCATCGAGAACCGGGCGCAGATCGTACTTCGGATTCTTGAGGAAGCTGAGAAGCAATTCGGTGGTGCAGTTGCCCGCGCCGCGGCCCATGCCGGACACCGAGCCGTCGAGGTAGTCGACGTGGTTGATGATGGCCTGGATGGTGTTGCTGAAGGCGAGCTGCTGGTTGTTGTGACCGTGGAAGCCGAACTTCTTGTTCTTCACGATGCTCTTGTAACGGGCAAGTTCCTTGTCGATGTCTTCCTGGTAGAACGCACCGAAACTGTCGACGAGGTAGAGCACGTCGGCCTTGCATTCTTCCTGTACCTGGTGGAGCGCTTCGTCGAGTTCCGGACCACGGTCACGGCTCACGGCCATGATGTTGAGTGTGGTCTCGTAGCCCATGTCGTGGAAGGCGTTCACCATGCTGATGCCCTTGTCGATATTCTTCACGTAGCTTGCCACGCGGAACATCTGGTACGGGCTTTCGGCGGCAGGCTTCACGGCGTCCATGTTCACGCGGCCCACGTCCGCCATCACGGCCATCTTCATCTTGGATTCGATGCCGTCCTTCACTTTCCACAGGAGATCGTCGTCGCAGAACTTCCACGGGCCGTATTCCTTGGGGTCGAAAAGTTCGGGGGAATTCTTGTAACCCATTTCCATGTAGTCGATGCCGGCTGCAGAAAGGAGCGTGTATAATCTACGCACGAATTCAAGAGAAAAATCGTGCTTGTTGACGAGGCCGCCGTCGCGGATGGTGCAGTCGAGGACTTTGATGGTTTCGTAGTACATAGTAGCTATGAGGTCGCTTCGCTTTGAGGTATGAGCTCGCCGCAAGCGGCTTTGAGGTTAAGGTTAATTGTTGTGAAGCCAAACATAGATTATTAAGGTGTGGGCTGCAATGGGGGGAATGGAAATAATTGCTAAAAGTTGTATTTTCTACGCAAAATATGCGTATTTATTGGTGAAATTGTCCTAAATTTCAAAATATCTAGACTCTGTGATTGCCAGTTTGACCATGAACTCGAAGTTTTCGTGTAAATCACTCATAGTTTTGCTACTCTTGAAGGTAAAACGGATTCTCTCAACTATTGTAATTGACGCTAAATATGCGTAGATTGTTGCTATGCCTGTCCGGCCCCTTTTTTCGTGTCCCGGAATTTTATGGGTTCGTCCGTACAGTTTCGGTTGGCTCTTCTACAAAACGTCTTTCGTTGTCTTGGGTCACAAGAAAAAAGGTTTACATTTCTTTTGCCCTCCAATAGTATAGATTATGGACATGCATAATAAAATTTCGTATTCCATTGTCCCTCTTTTGGTTGCGTTAGCTGCAGGCAGCGCATGGTCCGAAGTCAAGTTTTTCTACAACCAGGTCGGTTACGACACTGGGCTCCCCATAAATGTCATTGTCAGGAGCGACAACTCGCTGGATGGCGCCGAGTTCAAGTTGATTTCCAGCGGAAACACGGTAAAGTCGGGTAAGCTTTCTTCCGGTACTAATCCGGACAACTGGCTGAACAACGGCAAGTTCTACGTGGCGGACCTGGGAAGCGATGTCGCCGCCGGTACCTATACCTTGCAGGTCAGCGAAAATGGCCAGCCTCAGAATTCCGGCGAGTTCAAGGTCGAAGACAAGGCCCTAGCGCAGAAGACGCTTTCTACAGTGCTCGACTACTTCTACAACGATCGCGCCGAGAACGAGACCATCAAGAATTTGGACAAGAACCTGCCCATCTACAAGAGCGAAAAAAAGCGTGACGTACACGGCGGTTGGTACGATGCCAGCGGTGACGTGAGCAAGTACCTTTCCCACCTTTCCTATGCGAACTACTTGAACCCGCAGCAAATTCCGCTGACCGTGTGGGTGCTCGCATTTACGGCCGAACGTATTCCTTCCATGCTCGGCAGTACATCGACTAAGGCCAAGACCAAGGACGAGTCCGTTTACGGTGCCGACTTTCTGCTGCGCATGCTCGACGAACAAGGCTTCTTCTACATGACGGTTTTTGACAAGTGGGGTAACCCGTTTGACAAGCGTGAAATTTGCGCATTCGTCGGGTCCGATGGCGACAAGTCAAGCCAATACCAGACGGCGTTCCGCGAAGGCGGTGGCATGGCGATTGCAGCTCTGGCTCGTGCGGCGCAACTCAAGACGAATGGCGATTCCACCAGCGAACAATACCTTGCCGGTGCCAAGCGCGCCTATGCGCATCTGACTTCCAAACAAAGTATCGGCGGGAACTGCGAATACTGTGACGACAACAAGGAAAACATCATTGACGACTATACGGCACTCCTTGCCGCTACCGAACTTTATGAGGCTTCGCGCGATTCCAGCTATTTGAAGGATGCCGGCAAACGCGCTGAACACCTTGCCGGCCGTCTGAGCGATGACGGTTATTTCTGGAGCGACGATGCCAAGACGCGCCCGTTCTGGCATGCGAGCGATGCGGGTCTTCCGCTGGTTGCCCTGGTCCGCTTTATGGAAGTGGAAGCCAATGCCAGGGAATATGAACCGTGCCAGCCCAAGGTGCCGTGCACCGTGGATTACTCTCCGGAATTGAAGAGCGCCAAGGCTGCGGCCAAGAAGCATTTTGACTGGCTTTTGAAGGTGACGGGGAAGGTGGACAATCCGTTCGGCTATGCCCGCCAAACCTACAAGACGAATGGTGCCATCAAGGACGGGTTCTTTATCCCGCACGACAATGAGTCCAATTACTGGTGGCAGGGCGAGAGCGCCCGTATTGCAAGCCTTGCTGCGGCTGTTTTGTACGCTCACCGCATCCTGGAAGCGGATGGCGATGCAGGTGCCGACAAGTATGCTGTCGACCAGTTGGACTGGATTCTGGGCAAGAACCCCTATGCCACGTGCATGATGCAGGGAAAAGGCATCAAGAACCCGCAGAAGTACGATGGACAGTCTGAGTACGATGCCACGCTCGATGGCGGTATCGCGAACGGCATCAGTGGCAAAAACCAGGACGGCTCGGGAATCGCTTGGACCGACGACGGCGTTGCTGCTGTAGGCTTTGATGCTCAGAAGGAAGCTTGGCAGGTGTGGCGCTGGGACGAACAGTGGCTACCGCACAGCACGTGGTACTTGATGGCCGTCGCTGTCCGTTACGACGAGATTAAGGTAAAAATTCCTGCACTGCCGGAACCGCCGCCTGTCGATTCGACCGATGCCGATTCGTCCAAGACCAATCCGGGTAATGACGATGCGATTCCTGGTGTAAAGAAACTCCAGCCCCACCTCGATGTCGCGGTGAATGGCAATGTCATTCATGTTGCGCTGTCTGGCCGTGTTGGTGAAATGGTGCAGGTGTTCGACCTTTCGGGCAAGTGCGTCCGAAAAGAAAAGCTTGTCGGACATTCCGTGACTATCCGGATGCCGGAAAATCAAAGCGGAATCTACTTCGTGAAGGTAGGGAAGTTCGGAATCCGAAAGATCGTGATCAGGTAATAGATGGGCCGCGGAATGCGGCCCTTCCTTTTATTTCTTCTTGAGCAGCGTACCCGTCACGGCCTTGTCGTGGTCGAACGTGGCGGCTGCGATGGACTGCACCTGCGATGCGGTCACCTTGTTCAGGTTTTCAGCCCAGTCGAGGAAAATGCGGTAGTCGCCGTACATCTCGTACCAGGCGAGCATTGTGGCTACGTTTTCCATGTCGGTGAGGCTACGGACGAGGCCAGCATAGGCGTGGTTCTTCACGCGCTGGAATTCGCGTTCGCTCACGGGGGTCACTTTCAATTTTTCAAGCTCTTCCCAAACGATTTTTTCGACCTTCGCCACATCGGCGTCGGGGCGCAGATTCACGCGGACCGAGAATTCGGATACGTACTTGTTGGGGCTGTTGCTCGCGCTGGCGCTGACGGCGAGTTTTTCTTCTTCGACGAGCCTCTTGTACAGGCGGCCGGAGCGTCCGTTCAGGACGCCCTCGACGATGTCGAGCGCGTAAAGCGACGGGTCACCCACCTCGGGTGTCTTGAATACCAGATTGAACAGGTTCGGCGCATCGGGGCGTGTCACGGTGAGTCGCTTTTCGCCGGCCTGTTCCGGGTCGCGGATGGTGAGCGGCGGGAATTCCTCGCCGGCAGGAATCGAGGCGAAGTACTTCTTGACCAAATCCATCGTGGCGGTCGTGTCCAGGTCGCCTGCCAGCACGAGGATGGCGTTACGCGGTTTGTAGTACTTGCGGTAATGTTCTTCGGCCATTTCGCGCGTCAGGTTGTCGATATCGCTGGGCCAGCCGATGGTCGGCACACGGTACGGGAAGGCCTCGTAAATCAAGGAATTCAGGCTCTCGTAGTAACGGCCCGTCGGCTTGTCGTCGTAGCGCATGCGGCGCTCTTCGCGCACGACGGAGCGTTCGGAATAGAATTCGCGGAGCACGGCGTTCTGCATGCGGTCGGATTCGAGCCACATGAACAGCTCGACCTTGTTTTTGGGGAGCGTCACGATATAGGCGGTCATCAGGTCGGTGGTGAAGGCGTTGAGCCCGGTGCCGCCAGCGGCCTGGTAGGCGCCCCACAGTTCGTCCTTCACGAAAATTTTGCGGTGCTCGTTCAGCACGGAGTCGTGCTTTGCGTTGAGATCCTTGAGCTTGGCCGTGTCACCGGCCAGTTTTGCGGAACGGATTAGCGCCTGCAGGCTGTCCTGCGTTGCCATGAAACGTCCGTCGGCGATGCTGTCCGAGATGCCAACCTTCTTGGTTCCTTTGAAAAGCTCGTGTTCCAGGATGTGCGCAAGGCCCGACTTGCCCGGGACTTCGTGTACCGAGCCTGTCACGTAGAACAGGCGGCAGCTCACCGTGGGTGCCTGCTTGTTGGGATGCAGCAAGACCGTCAGCCCGTTGGGAAGGACTTCCTTATGTACGGGGAGGTTCACCGCGGCCATTGCAAGAGCCGGGGCAAGGGCTATACCGAGAATCATGCGAAAGAATGGACGAATCATGGCAAACAAGATAGCACTTTTTTGTGCAATAAACAAAACCGGTCCCTGGCAGGAACCGGCTTGCAATGGAGTCCGGACGATTTTTCGAACCCTAGAGGCCCTTGATGTTGAGTAGCTTTCCCATATCTTCGAGGTTGATTTCGAAATCGAGATTCGCGTTCTGGCGGATGCGCTCGGCGTTTGCGGACTTGGGAATGGGCAAAAGTCCCAGCTGCAACACGAATCGGCTTGCCAGTTGCGGGACGGACACCCCATATTTCGCGGCAATCGCGCAAATTTCCGGCACGCCCGCGAGGCGGCCCGTAGCATTGGGAGAGTATGCCTCGACAAGGATGCCGTTCGTGTGGCAGTATTCGATGAGCTCCGTCGGTACGTGCCCGATATGGACGCGGATCTGGTTGACGGCGGGCATCACGCGACAGTTTTCCATTATGTTGTCCAAATCTTCGATCTCGAAATTCGAAACCCCGATGGCACGGAAACGCCCGGCGGAGTATGCCTCTTCCAAGGCCTTCCAGACTTCCAGGTTTTCTTCGTAGTAGTTTTGCCCCTTGAACGGGCTGTTCATCTCGCTCCAGGGTCTTGGCGCATGGATGAGCATCAAGTCCACGTGGCGGCAGTCCAGACGCACGAGCGATTCCAGAATTTGCTTCTCGGCTTCTTTGTACGACTTGACTTCGGCGGGAATCTTGGAGGTGACGAAGATGCTGTCGCGGTGGATGCCAGTGGCTGCAAGGCCTGCGCGGATACCCTCTCCGACGCCTTCCTCGTTTTCGTAGGCGATGGCGGTGTCGATATGCCTGAATCCGGCGTCAATGGCTGCGGCGACGGCTGTCTTGGCTGTTCCATTCGGTGTTTGCCAGGTTCCGAGAGCCACCTTGGGTATCCTCTGACCGTTATTCAGTTTGTAGAATTCGTCAAGAACCATTTTCACCTCCCATGGTCGTTTGTATGCGCCGGGCAAGGAAGACGCATTTATTTTATTATAAACAAAAAAAGTGCAAAAAACACAACGCGTGAACACCCATATTGGAATATTCACTATCGATGATGGCTTTTTTGGCTTTTTATCGCTTAATTGTCTTAATATCGCCTCTGGCGGCGCGCTCCGGGGTGTACGGGTCGATGTGTACCAGCGCGTCGACCACGTTCTCGCCACTGTCGAGGAGCCTTTGTTCCACGTCTTCGGCAAGATCGTGCGCTGCAAGGAGCGTCATTTCGGCCGGAACGACCACATGCAGGTCCACGTGCAGGTCGCTTCCGACGTAACGCGTGCGGAAACCGTGGATGCTGATGACGTTCGGGCAGGAGAGGGCGATATTCTTGAGTTTTGCGATAACTTCGTCCGAAGCGCCTTCGTCGGCGACACGGTGAATGCCCGGCCAAGCAATTTCAAAACCGGAATGCAAAATGAACAGCGACACGATGATGGCGCCTACGGAGTCGGCAAACCAAAGATTCGGGAAGAAAATCCCGAACAGGATGGCGATGAGAACCGGTATGGAACTGTAGGCGTCGCTCCGATGGTGCCATGCGTTCGCCTCGACGGCCTCGCTTCGCATCTTCCGCCCTTTTGCGCGCGTATAGCGGAAGAGCGCTTCCTTGATGACTATGGATAGGGCTGCCATTACGCCTGCAATCCATTCAGGGTGCGACTGGACTCCGTCCTTGAGAGCCATGATCGCGTTGTAGCCGAGCCCGATGCCTACCGCGCACACGGCGATTCCGATGCCGACAGAGATGAGCGTCTCGAAACGGCGGTGCCCGTAAGGATGTTCTGCATCGGGCGGCAGGTTCCAGAATTTTGAACCGATGATGATTGCTATGTCGGTGATGAAATCCGATGCGCTATGGATAGCGTCTGCCACTAGAGCCTGTGACCCGCCAAAGTAACCCGCAAAGAACTTTCCCGCAGACAATGCTGCGTTCCAGCCTAGTCCTACCAGCGTGACGTGGCGGACATCGGAAGAATCGTCTTTTTTGAAAATACGGGTCATGATAATGCTTTTGAGTCATGGAAAAGATACATTTTTTAAGGAGGAGGCAACCGATTGCAGTGTTTGTACACCCAAATGCGTGGATTATGTAGGAATACTTTGTATTTTTGGGTCTGATATATGAAAAAGTTGCTGAAATTCATTATTGTCATTGCGGTCCTGGCCGCTATCGCCTTCGGGGTGAAGGCGTACTTTTTTGCAGAAAATACATCAAAAGAGGTGGGGGCGCTAGTGAGCGTGGCGGTGACGCAGACAACTATCGCTACGACTATTTCTGCGACAGGTTCTCTGGAACCGGTTGATCAGGTTGAAGTGGGAACGCAGGTCTCCGGTGACATCAGCAAAATCTACGTGGACTTCAATTCCAAGGTCTCGAAGGGCATGGTGATTGCGGAACTCGACAAGTCGAAACTCAAGGCGACGCTTACGCAGGCGGAAATCGCTTACAAGTCCGCAGAAACAGATTTCAAGTACAAGGAATCGACATTCAACCGCGTCAAGAAACTTTCCGAAAGCAATTCTGCGAGTGCAGTGGAACTCGAAACGGCCGAATACAACATGAACTCGGCGAAGTTGGCCGTGGAACGCAGCCAGAACGAAGTCAACCAGGCAAAACTCAACCTGAGCTATGCGACTATCAGGAGCCCGATTGATGGCGTTGTGCTGAAACGCGCCGTGGAAGTAGGGCAGACAGTGGCCGCCTCCATGAGTACACCTACGTTGTTCGTGATTGCGAAGGATTTGAGCCAGATGAAGGTCATGGCGGATGTCGACGAAGCCGATATCGGCCAGGTGAAGGCGGGGCAGCGCGTGGAATTTACCGTCGATGCCTTCCAGGACGACAAGTTCAAGGGAACGGTGCAGGAAGTGCGCCTGAGCCCGACGACCACGAGCAACGTCGTGACGTACACCGTCGTGATTTCGGCGGAGAATCCCGACCAGAAATTGCTTCCCGGGATGACGGCGACTTGCACCATCGTGACGCAGGAAATCGAGGATGCTGTGGCAATACCAGTAAAGGCGCTCAAGTTTACGCCCGCCGAGGGAACACCGATGGCTGATCCGAAGGATTTCCCGCGTCCGCCGAAGTCAGGCGACTTTCCGCCTCCGCCTTCCAACATGGCTGGCGGCCCGCCTCCGGGTGGTCCCGGTGGTTTCGGTCCTCCGGGCGGATTCCCCGGAATGGGCGGAAAGAAGAAAGGACAGCGCCCGAAACTCACTGGCAATCACGTGTGGGTGAATGTTGACGGCAAGGCGGCTCCCCGTCCAGTCAAGATAGGCCTTTCCGATGGGGTAAACGTGCAAATCTTGAAGGGCCTGAATGTCGGTGATTCCGTTGTCGTGAGCCAGGAATCGGCCAACACCGCGACTGTCAAGAAGTCGGATGCGTCCAGCCCCTTCATGCCCGGGCCTCCCGGTAAGAAGAACAAGAAAAGGTAGAGCTACGCTAGTTCTCTTACTCTGCGCTCTTATAAATAGCGCCGGATTCGGTCCTCAGCAAATCCTCGTACTCGTGGGTCTTGCCGTCTTGGCATTTGTATTTGCCTTCGACTCCCCATTTTTCTGTTTTCATGCCAGGGTAAATGTCCTGCGTAACAATTTTTGCCGTATATGATTCTTTGCAGTTGACCGTTGTGTCGCTGGCTAGTTTGTATAGATACTTCGTACTTGCTTCGGCATCTTCGGCTATTTTGGCGTAGTATTCCTGCGCAGAGGGGCATGTGCCATTGGTTGATGTCGGCGCGCATTGTACTATCGTGTTTTCTTGCAAGACAAACTCGTTCCCCTTGACATACGACATCCCGTTGTCGCAAATGTAAATGGGGTCGTTACGCGCCGTTATGGTGCAGGTCGGCTGGACGATGCCATAAAGGGCTACGTTTTCTTCGATGGAAGCCATAGTTGACTTTATTTTTGCTCTATATGACGGGCAAGGCGAAGGAACATAGACAGTCGAGTCCTTGCAATGGACTGAAGGGTTTAACCCGAGCGTGTAGGGATAATCGGGATTGGGGGTGGCAGAACTGCCGGGTGAAACAGCGTCGCTGGATGACGGGAGTGCTGCATCGGCGCTCGATGTCGGCGTTCCGCTGCTGGTTGTCCCGAGCGACTCGGAACTGCTCGAAAGGTCGGAACCTGATGGATCGCTTGCTACGATATTTGCGTTGCTGCTGGAATCGTTGCCGCATGCCACCCAAAAGAGGGATGCGATACATAAGGCGAGTTTGCGTTTGCTCTTTCTAATAGACATAATTACTCCTCGAAAGCGGTTTCTATCAAGGAATATATATAGAGAAAAAGGGTTAGCATAGCCTATTCTAAAAAATCCTTTTGACAAATTGTAAAAAGGGAACCCTTTCGGGTTCCCTTTTTAATAGCATTGTCGCGGACGGTTGATTACTTGATAATCAACATGGAATCGTCCCAAGCTTCGTGTTTCTCTAAGCCGAGGAGGTTGGCCGTTGTAGCAGCGATGTTGGAAAGACCCCAGTCGCCATCCTTGAGGCCGAGCTTGCCGCCCGTGACGTTATCGTAAAGGATGCAGGGAACCTTGTTGAGCGTGTGGCTCGTCTTGGCCTTGAACGTACCGTCCTTGTTGACCTTCGGCATGCCGGTCTTCTTGTCGATTTCGTACATTTCGTCGGCGTTACCGTGGTCAGCCGTGATGATGGCAACACCACCGAGGGCGTCGATCACCGGGAGCAAGCGGGCGAGGCCGATGTCCACAGCTTCGATAGCCATCGTAGCGGCGCGGAAGGATCCGGTGTGGCCCACCATGTCGCCGTTCGGGAAGTTGCAGCGGAGCGTCTGGTACTTGCCGCTCTTCAAGGCTTCGATCATGGCGTCGGTGATTTCGGCGGCCTTCATCCACGGGCGCTGTTCGAACGGAACAACGTCAGATTCGATTTCGAGGTAGGTTTCGCCGTCGAACTTGCTGGAACGGTTACCGTTCCAGAAGTAGGTCACGTGGCCGTATTTCTGCGTTTCGGAGCAGGCGAACTGCTTGACGCCCGTTTCGGAAAGCCATTCGCCGCTGGTTTCCTTGATAGCCGGAGGCGGCACCAAGAAGCGGTTCGGGAGCTTGAGGTCGCCGTCGTACTTGAGCATGCCAGCGAAGCAGACGTGCGGGAAGCTCTTGCGGTCAAATTCCTTGAAGGATTCTTCTTCGAAGCCGCG
>JAGCPF010000030.1 GCA_017642335.1 Fibrobacter sp. | reverse complement strand
CGCGGAACCTTCTTGCCCTTCATGGTCCAGTAACGCGGAACGATGTCCTTGATGGTACCGGCAAGCAAGTGACCGTAGTGCGGAAGGCCCGTTGCAAACGGAGGGCCATCGTAGAAAGTGTACGGTTCGGTTTCCGGACGGCTGTCAAGCGACTTCTTGAAGCTATCGTCCTTGTCCCACAGAGCAAGAACACGCTCTTCAATCTGCGGAAAGGTCTCTTCTTTCTTTACTTCACGGAACATGGGTTACCTCTTGGCCTTCGGCCAGGCTGTGAGCCTCGAGCAATGAGCTACGAGCACTTTCAAAAGCCTATAGCTCAAAGCTGACAACTCACGGCTGTATAAATTTTCGGGCGTAAAGATAGAAAAAGGCGAGCGGAACGGCAAAAAGGCCGCAACACATAGCAGCAACTATTCCAAGTTGGAATATGTTTTTCGGCTTTTTATTCGCCATTTGTTGTTTTTTGCGCAAGAATCAAATAGTTTATTTCTAGAACATTCAAACCTGAGAGGTTCTAGTGTCTAACGCAAAATCGAATTTCGGGCATATCATCCTGATTACGCTTTCCGCAGCTATAGGCGGCTTTCTCTTCGGCTTCGATTCCTCCGTCATCAACGGGGCGAACGGAGCCTTAAAAATTCACTTTAACGCGACAGACTACCAGCTCGCCTGGGCTGTCTCGCTCGCCCTGATCGGCGCCGCGGTCGGCGCCTACTTTGCCGGACGCCTGGCAGATTCCTTCGGCCGTGTCCGCTGCATGCTCGCCGCATCTGCATTATTCCTGGTAAGCGCCATCGGTTCCGGCGTCCCCTTCGGCATCCCTGACTTTATCGTGTGGCGCGTCATCGGCGGCGTGGGTATCGGCGTGGCAAGCATCATCGCCCCCATCTACATTGCGGAAACGGCACCGGCCCACCTGCGCGGCCGTCTCGGCTCCATGCAACAGTTCGCCATCGTGATAGGCATCTTCGTGGCCCTGCTCTCGAACTACCTCATCGTGCGCATCGCGGGCTCCGCCAACAACACATGCATCGCCGGATTCAAGGCTTGGCAGATCATGTTCTGGGTCGAAATCATCCCTGCAGCGCTGTACGGCCTTGCCGCCATGCGTCTCCCGGAATCCCCCCGTTACCTTGTCTCCAAGGGCCGCCTGGAAGAGGCCAAGGAAGTCCTCGCCAAGATTGACTCCGAGGGAGTGGACAAGGAAATCGACGCCATCCACGAGACCTTCAAGAACGAAAAACCCGCAAAGCTTGCGGACCTGCTCGAAATCGTCGGCGGCAAGAAGCGCATCGCCCCGATTGTCTGGGCAGGCCTCGGCCTCGCCATCTTGCAGCAGCTGGTGGGCATCAACGTGATTTTCTACTACGGCACGATGCTCTGGCAGAGCGTGGGCTTCGGCGAAAGCGACGCCTTCCTCACGAGCATGATCTCGAGCGCAATCAACCTGATTATGACCATCGCAGCCATCCTGCTTATCGACAAGATTGGCCGCAAACCGTTGCTCCTCATCGGTAGCGTCGGCATGGCCGTCACGCTGGGAACGCTCACCGTATGCTTCCTGAGCGCCAACCCCGACGGAAGCCTCCCCAGCGCCGCTGGCGTCATCGCACTCATCGCTGCGAATCTCTACATCACGTTCTTCGCGGCATCGTGGGGCCCGGTCATGTGGGTGATGTTGGGCGAAATGTTCAACAACCGCATCCGCGCCGTGGCCATCGCCATCTGCGGCCTTGCCCAGTGGGGCGCAAACTTCATCGTGACCTGGAGCTTTCCGGTGCTTACCGGCAAGGACGGCATCGGAGTCGGGCCCACATACTTGATTTACACGTTCTTCGCCGCATTCAGCATATTCTTCGTCGCGAAGTTTATCAAGGAAACCAAAGGCAAAGAACTCGAAGAGATGTAAACCTCCACCACACCAAAAAGAACGCCTCGAAAGGGGCGTTCTTTTTTACAATGAAAAAATTTTCTTGGAACTAGTCCAGGGCAATTACTTTGCCCGGAGGTCGGCAATTTCCTGTTCCAGCTTCTTGTTGTAGCCGTCCTGCATGGCACAGGCGTTTTTCAGGTTGTCGATTTCCCCGGCCTGTTCGCCCACCTTGGTCTTCAGTTCCTCGCACTCGGCGGCAAGGGCCTGTTCGGATTCGATGTGCTTCTTGAGTTGGCTCATCAGGTCTTCGCTGGCGGCACGGGACTGTTCAGCAACGCCCTCCGCATTCTTGATGGCAGTGTTATCTGCATTCTTCTGCACTTTCTTCTGCACTTCCCTAGCCGCGAGGAACGCGACACAGGCACCGACGGCGACACCGGCAAAAAAACTTTCAGGTTTCATCATTTACCTCGCTTTTTCAGGTTCTTTTTGAACAATATAAACAAAAAAAGCGAAAAAAGCCACTATTGCAACAAAAGTGCCGCGCCATCCACGCCCAAAACGGTCAAGCAGGCCACAATGGCCACCACGACTAGTCCCCGCCCGAACAAACTCGCAATCACAGCCGTCACCAGGGCCGCGACACCGGCCACCCTGCTATCGGTCGCGTAGAAGATCGCGGGTACTGTCATGGCGCTCAAAACGGTATAGGGCACGTAGTTCAGGAAGGACTTCCAGAAACGGCTTTCCAGTTCGCCCTTGAGCAAAATAAAAGGCACCGTGCGCAGCAGGTACGTGACGCCGGCCATCACGAGCAGGTATTCGAAATACGTCTTCAAGTCCATCAGCGGGCCTCCTGCGGCTTTTTCTTGGCCGGGGCATCGTCTATGGGGAAAAGCGCGGCACACACAAGCGAAGCCACCACCGCACAGATGATGATGGCAAAGCCCGCACCCACGTCACTGAGCACAGGAACAAACTTGAACGCAAAACTGAGCGCGACAGCGATAAGCACGGCGACAAGCGTGGGGCGGTGGGACTTCATCGCAGGCACCACGATAGCGATAAACATGCCGTACAGAGCAACCCCGAGCGCATTCACCACCATGTCAGGCAGAATCTGCCCGCAGACGGCGCCCGTAAGCGTTCCGCCGCTCCAGCCCAAGTAAGGCAGCACCATCAGCCCCAGGAAATACTTCGCGTTCACCTTGCCCGACTGGGACATGGCTACGGCATAGATCTCATCGGTAATCCCCGTACTCAAGAGAATGCGCTTGAACGTGCCGAAACTGGGAGCCACCTTCTGCGAAAGCGAAATGGCCATCAGCGAATAGCGCAGGTTGATAAACAGGCTCGCCACGGCCATCTCTATAAGCGTACCCGTCGCGGACGCCATGATGTTGAGCCCGGCAAACTGTCCCGCCGAAGTCAGATTCGTCATGGAAATGAGCGTCGCCAGGACCCACGAGTGCAAGAGCGAACCCGCATTGATGCCAAAAGCAAAGGACACCGCAAAATACCCGATTCCGATAGGTAGCCCGTCTTTTACACCTTTTGAAAAACTCATGGCCCAAATATAGCAAAAAACCATAAGAAAACTATGCAAATATGCATATAAGTGCAAAACACAGAAAGGCACAAAAAAAAGGGCCCGCCGAGGCGGAACCCTTTAATTTCGTTTTTTTAGAAGGATTAGCGAATCGTGACGCGAGCAGCCTTGACTTCGCTACCGCGGACGACGCGGACGATGTAGCTACCCCTGCTCATCTTTTCGAGAGACACGGTATTGGAACCGGCGTGCATAGATTCAGTGGTGTTCGAAACAGCATGACCCATCAGGTCGAAGATCTGGATGCGGACAGAACCGGCCTTGTCGAGGTTGACAGAGAGGCTGTTGCCCTGGACGCCGAGCCTGATGCTGCTGGAAACGAAGCGAATGGCCTTGACAGCATCCACAGTCGCATTCACGCACTTCAGGTCGTCCACATAGAGGAAGTTGAGGGCCGGATCCGGCTGGTATTCCGGATAATCCTTAGCACCAATGACTTCCCAAGCCATCTTCTTGACAGCACCCCAGTTCAGATCCTTCGGATCGCTCGTCCAGGTCGGCTGGCTGATGAACTTCTTTTCGATAATGATTTCCTTCCACACAGAGGAAGAATCCACCTTACGCTGGTGATAGGCGTAGTCCGTCACGGAGCCGTCCTGCACCTTGAAGGTGTGGGGCATACCCTTGTAACGGTAGCTAATCGCATTGCACTGGCTCAGGTTAACACCCAGAGTCGTGTCGGCATTCATATTCAGGCCGAGGGCGACAAACGGAGCTTCCGCATAAGTGCCCTGATTCCATACGATACCCTTCAAGCCGACAAAGCCTGCAGTGCCGTTCGTCGGATCATCCGTACCCGGGAACACCACGACATAACCCGGAAGAGCCGGATCATAGACGTTCGTGATAGAGGAGAGACCACCCGGGACACTGTCGTTATAAGCATACCACGTACCGGTCGTCTTAAGGACTTCGTTAAGATCTTCAACATCGTCGATATCCACAACAGTCACGACCTGAGTTGTCGGGGCAACGCTGCTAGAGGCCGGACCAGCGCCACTGCTGGAAGAAGCCGGAGAAGAGGTCGGGCCAGCAGAAGAGCTAGCCGGAGTTGCCAGAGTAGAGATAGCCTTGATAGCAACACCGTCGCAACGGACATCGTCCACATAGAGGTAATCATACTTCGGCTGGTTCTGAGCATCAGGCACATCCAAAGCACCCTTGATGAACCAACCAAAGCGGTTCACCTTGTCCATACCCGTCTTCAGGTTGAAGTGCTTGTCGTTGTCGCCCCAGTCTTCCTGCTTGAACTGTTCCCAAGAAAGTTCGACTTGCTTCCAATCGTCAACGGCATCCTTTTCCACATAGTGGAAGTTCCAGTTGGTCACGAGAGAGGTCTCGACGCGGAACTGGTGACGGGCACCCTTGTACTTATAGCTAATGGCATTGCACTTGCCGAGATCAATATTTGTAGTGTCCTTTGTCAGGTTCAAACCGAGAGCAACATACGGAGCGTAGCTATAGGTTCCCTGAGAAAGCTTGATGCCCTTGAGGCCGACCATATATTTGGAGGTGTTCTTGCCACCGTCGCTCGGCATCAGCACGTCATAGACGGTCTTGCCGAAGTCGTTTTCCCAAGTGCCGTTCGTGATGGAGGACTTACCAACACCATTCGTGCCATCTTCAGTGGCATCCGTGAAGGCAGACCAGAATCCGCCCGTGTAAGCGTAACGGTCGCCATCTTCCATGTCGTCGATGATGTCCGTCGTTTCGCCATCGGCAACACCCTTGGAGTAACCGTCACTAGAAGAAGCGTTACCATTCTGGAGATGACAATCCTTATAAGAGGAAGTCTTGTTCATCCAGCCCTTCACCATGTTACCGGAAGCGGAATAAGAAAGGCCAGCATCAATGTTGAGTTTGTTGAAAGCAGCAGAGCCTTCGTTCACAGCAGAGGCAGACCAGTTAGCCCAAGAAATCTTATTCTGGTTCATCCAGTCAATCCAAGCCTGGCTAGCGCTCTGGTTGGCACCACCGTTACCATCAGCAGCAACGGTACCCCATTCGGTTACGAACACCGGCACGTTCTTCTGCATGGCACTTTGTGCAGATTGAGACTTGTCTCCACCGGCTGAGTGCGTCGCAGCGTAGAAGTGGAGCGTACAACCGTAGTTGGAATCGCTAAAGGAGCCAGCGCATTCGGCCGGGTTACTGGACCAGCTCGTGCTACCGATAAGAATCAAGTTATCGGAGTACTTACGGATTGCAGGAATAACCTGGTTAGCATGATTCTTGACAGCGTCCCAACCACCAGTCGGTTCGTTCCAGACTTCGAAAATCACGTTGTTATAGGAACCATACTTCTGAGCGGCATATTCAAAGAACTTGACGGCATCGCTCGTATAACCTTCAGCACTTTCGATGTGCCAGTCAATGATCACGTAGATGTCGTTATCAATGGCGGCATTCACCACGTTCATGAGCATGGCCTTCTGCAAGTCTTCACCACCGGTGATATAGCCACGGCCCTTGTCGAAATCATTCTTAACACCCATGGCGAAGCGGATAACTTCGATATTCATATCCTTCACCATGTGGTTGATAGCGGCTTCATTGTAGAAAACCGTAGAGCTGTCTGCACCCGAGCTCCAGAAAAGGCTCATGCCCTTCACCTGAACTGCCGTGTTGGCGTAATCCGGGCAAGAACCAACGAGTTTGTTTCCGCTAGCCTTGAGTTCGCCATACTGGCTCACTGGGCCGATTCGGCTTGCGCTGATAGCCATCGCGGACACAGCGGCAAGCATTGTCGTCAATAAAATTTTTTTCATAACATCCTTTCCTTCTAAAAAAGTGGATTCACCTATCCCAATCTAAAAATAGATATTATTTGCAAATCTTCCTTGTAATTTATTTTGATACATTTCAACGGGTTACGTACAAATCGCCCAAAAAAGTCAAAAAACAGGAAAATGCCGTTTTTTTCAACACGTTATCACCCAAAATCCGTGATTTGTGTCACCGCAACCATGTGAACAAGCGCATACGAAAAAAACATTTTACACACAAAGTGTCCCAATCTTCGCCCTGTGCAGAATACCCACGCAAAAAAACTCCGCTAAAGCGGAGTTTTCAAAACGCTTGAAAAGACGAAACAACGATTAGTTTTCGTTGTTGTGCATTTCGATCTGTTCGCGGTCCATCGTGTGCTGCAAGTATTCCTTGAAGTCACGGTCGATGTTCACGCCGTCGAAGTCGATGTCGTCGTTTTCCAACACGAACACGGCGCTCGGGTTATCGAGCCAGCCGACCACGTCCACGCCTTCCAATTTCATGGACTTGTCGCCCGCGGCCTGCGCTACGTATTCGATTTTAGATTTTTCGACCCAACCCTGACCACATGCGCCCTTGACGAGCACAGACGTATCGCCTTCCTTAAGAATGGTCAATTCGTCATTGAAGCCCGCAGTGCACACCACGGATCCACCGCCCTTTTCCTTGGTGAGATCGACGTCGCCGAGCTTGGATTTAACCTTCTTGGCAGCGAAAGAGTTGGCAACCAAGAGGGCAAGAGCAATAAACAACACCTTTTTCATAACTTTCCTCAGTTTCATGAAAACATTCAACAATGCTATACGAATATACCTTTTATTTTTCGATTCGGTTGTTTTTCTTTTAAATTTTTACCTAATGAGGAAGATTTTTTTTATTTCAACAGTTATTTTGGTCATTTTAGCGATTTTTGCCTATTTTCAGGCAAAAAACAGGCTAAATGCCGTCTCCGGCAACGAAAAAATGGTGCTTTTGGAAATTCCAAAAGGCAGTTCTCCGGCCAAAGTATCGCAAATTTTACATGAAAACGGTGTCTGGACCGACGATTTGGCGTTCCAATTGTGGTGCCGACTGCACAAACCGAACCTGAAAGCAGGGTGGTACGAGATCCCCGCCAAAGAAACTTTGGACGAAATCGTAGCCCTGCTCGAAAGCGGCAAGAACGCAGTAAAGAAGGTGACCATTCCCGAGGGGCGTGCCTCTTGGGAGATTCCGGCATACCTCATGAAATCTTTCCCGGACCTCGATACGAACCGCTGGAACGCATTGATCCACGACCCGAAGTTCACCCAATCGCTCGGCGTAAGCGCAAAATCGCTCGAAGGCTACCTGTTGCCCGACACCTACCCCTTCGCCGTCGACGCCGACGAAGAAGCCATCATCAAGCAGATGGTCGCCGCGAACCTCAAGCTACGCGAGCAGTTCAAGGACATGGAAGGCACGACGTGGGAAACACTGGGAAGTTGGCACAAAGTGCTCACACTGGCTAGCGTGGTCGAAGAAGAAACCGGCAAGACCGACGAACGCCCGCTCATCGCGGGAGTGTTCCACAACAGGCTACGCATCGGCATGCCGCTCGGCGCAGACCCGACCGTCCGGTTCATATTCAAGAACCTCACCGGCCCCATTTACAAGAGCCAGCTGAACAGCAACAGCCCATACAACACACGCAAGTTCAAGGGACTCATGCCCGGCCCCATATCGAACCCGGGACGCAAGGCCATCGAGGCGACACTCAAGCCCGCAAAGACAGACGCGCTCTACTTTGTCGCCAAGGACGACGGGTCGGGGACGCACTTCTTCAGCAGCAACCTGAAGGACCACAACAAGTACAAGGATATCGCCGCGAAGAACCGCGGAGAGTAACGCTCCATAAAGGAACGACCTAGAACAGGTCGTAGTTTCCGATACGGATAAAGAACGTGTAGTCGCTAAATTCCTTGAGGTCGCGAACCGTCTCAAGGTCGACAATGCGCGACAGGCCCAGCAACACGTTGATAGACCTGTATGTCAACCGGAATGTCGGTTCCAGCACGATTTTGTTCACGCCCAAGTCCACCGACGGATTGTTCTCAAAGTCATGGACAAAGGCTCCAAACAGCCACAAGCCGCTCCCTTTGTAATGCAAGGCAGCGCTCATCCTTGCCAAGGCATAATGATGCGATGCAAGAGTCGCGTTGTACCATTCCGTACTCCACGGCGATGTCTCGGGATGAAGCCTGTAACAATTTCCCAGCACTGCATAATCAAAATCCTTCGGGTACACATAGCCGCCCCTGTAATGAGCAGAGTCAGCAGAGCGCCTCACATTCTCTTCATCTTCCGAATCATAGTCATTATCAGCAGCGATGTAATTGTTGCTGTCCTCGTGATAGACTTCAAAGCCACCGGCAACACCGAATGAGAACGTGACAAACTCCTTAGGAGACACGGTATAGCGAGCGTCAAGTTCACCCTTGAGGTAGATGGGAATCAAGTCGGCGCGCCCCAGTTCGAATCCGATGGACTGCAACCCGAGGTCCGCATCGACGGCATACCCGTCCGTAGCAAACCACTTGTCGCGTTTTCCGGAAAGAAGCTCGTAATGCAGGTTGGGCGAAACGGGATAAGTGTTGAAGAAGTGCTCATCGTAAGCGAGCGTATCCATCTCGAATTCCCTGTTGCCGAACATGAAACCCAGAGAGATATTCTGCATTTCGTCAAGTGCATACGTCACCTTTGCAGAAAGGTCACTGCGCCGTTCCGAATAAATACGGTCCTCGGGAGCGATGTCATTGTTGAAGGACTTGAGCGGACGGACTTTCTGCCACTCGTAAGCAAACGTGACGCTCCAGTTCTTATTCCACAGTCTCTCAATGTTGAACTGCGGACGCAAGCCGTAACTGGAGATACCCCAGAAGCCACCAAGATTCAGGTTGAACTCCATCTGGTCCACAAAGCGCACGCCCATCTCGGCATAGGCAATCGGCCCAAAGGCATTGGAACCAAAACCGCCCGCAGCGACATCAAACACCGGAGAAGATTTCGCACCGACAACGAGGTCGCCATTCGCCTGCATGTCGAAGGACAGCGAGTCATAGACTGGATTTTGCGAGAGCGCGTATGCAAAGCGACGCGGAGCCACCAGCCCTGTATCGTTCTCGTCCCAGTACGATTTTGCAGCGATGTGTTTCTCCGAAGACAAACTATCAAAGGTGGGATTATAGCGGAACCACGGATATACCTCGACCTTCGTCGAATCGTAATCCATCTTGCGCATAGACCCGAACGGGAGCGAGCCCATGCGTTTTTCCATGGCAGAGAAACCGGCCTGGATATAGGATTTGTGGAGAGAATCCAGAATCGAATGGGCACGCACGATCAAGCCCGGGCGGTTGTTCAGGCCCTCGGCCACATACTTCTTCAGCGCACGCTGCCACGGGTTACCCGTCATCTCGGCGCGTATCGGGTCGGCTATGGCGATAATAGCGAACTCGTCAGGGGAATCCTCCGCCGGCAAGGCGAGATACGGGCAGACTTCGCCAGACTCGGCGTTGCCCGGCAAGGGGAGCGACTTAAAAACATCATCGCCCGCATCGCTTGTTGTCCCGTCGCAAGCCAGCACGGCAAACGGAATCTTGGGCTTGACGGACTGACGGTACAGGCTCTCCTGGAAACGCAACCGCGACAAGGCGCGTTCTATACCCGCCGAATCTAGGACCAGCGGCTTCGAGATGCGGCGCGGGAACCCCGAAGAATCCTGGCGCAAGGCAAAGCGGTACCTGAGACTCGGTATGCCTTCCATGGAGACGGGCCACTCGAAAGGATTCAATTCCGTTTTCGCAGCAATGTTGTCATGACCAACATACGGCTCGAAGTCTTCTTCCAGAAAAAGTCTCTGCATGTCGTCCAGACGCATTCCTCTGGACCACATAAAACCGACCCAGGCACCCCACGACGTACCCACGACAGAATCGACCGGGATGTGATATTCCTCGACAGCATAGAGCACGCCCAAATAGAACCAAGGAGAATTCTCGCCGCCACTCAGGTACAGCACCGACTTCAAGTCCTTCGGAGGAACGCTATCCGCAACAGGCGGAGCCGCCAATGTAGAATCAGCAGCCGCTACCGAATCCACTTTCACAGCTGAATCCAGTTTTACAGTTGAATCTACTTTTACAGACGAATCCGCCTTCATAGCTGAATCAGCATTCACCGCCGCATCTACCGTCCCGACGGAATCAAAGGACGCGAGCACCGAATCCGCTGTAAGCTCGCCCGCCCCGAAGGCAAGCGAAGCAAACGAAACGGCCAGGAAGCATACGATACGCTCCAGGCCTTTCCCAAACAAATTAACCAAGACGTGCTGGATTGGAGACATATTTCCCCGCATCTTCGCGATTCACATAACCCGAACGCACAAGGTCGGCCAGGCATTCGTCCATCAGCAACATACCTTCCGAAGTCGACGATGCGATAATCGAAGGCAACTTGAAATGTTCGCCATTACGAATATGGGTCGCCACATTTTGCGTATTGTACAGTACTTCCCAGGCAGGGACAATTCCCTTCTCGTCGGCAGTAGGCAATAAGCGTTGCACCACGACAGCCTTGAGCACGGCGGCAAGCATCGTGCGCACGAGAGAGCGCATTTCCGGGGACGACGCAGAAAGCAAGGCCTCCAGCACACCCACGGAGTTACCCGCCGTCACGTTCACCACGACAAGCGAGCCCGCATCGGCAGCGGCGAGCATCGGCAGCAAGTTTTCGCTTTCGAAATCGCCCATCCAGAAAAGGTCCGTCCCGCTACGGAGCGCCTGATCCATCCTCGTTTCAATCTTCGCAGAAGAATCCTTGAGGACCAAACTTTCGCCGGTATTGATGTTCAGTTCTTCTTTCCCGACAAAACTTGCACGCAGCATCCTGCTGGAGCAAAGCGTACTCACGTAAGCCGAGGCCGTCGTCGTCTTGCCGCTGCATGCCGGACCGCCGAACACCACCAGCCCTGAACTGAAGCCGAGCAGGTTGTTCATGTTTTCAGGGACACCTAGCGCAGAGAACTCCGGGCACTCTTCCAGAATCGGGCGGAACACGGCGGCATTGCCGCGCGCCTCACGGAAATAACGGACACGCCAATGGGTATTCACCCACGGACCACCCACCATGGAGCCGCTTTCGCCGTCCTGGATTCCCAAAAATTCGACAATAGCCCCAGACTCAACGACAGGCGCATCGGGAATCGTACATACACGGCCAGCCAAACGCACGGCGGGCGAAAGCCCCTCCGACACAATCACTTCGCTTGCGCCAATATTCAGGGCATAATCCAAAAGAGCTTCTATTTCTGTAGCCATTGTGCACCTCGTCATTTAGCAGAGCGGTAGGACGCAAAGCGCCTGTTGTCGTAAGCGCGCTTCCATGCCTCGAAGCCGTCGATGTAACCGGATTCCACGCACTTCTGCAAGGAATCGTCCAATGTGATTCCCTGGTCATGCTGGCTGCTGATTGCAGCGGCAATCTGCGAGAGGTCGTTCTTGCGAATCATGTTTGCGACCGTGGAGGTAACCTTCATCGCCTCGCACGCAAGAATGAGCCCCTGGTTCTGCACGACAGGCACAAGCTGCTGCACAATCACGCCCTTGAGCTGTTCGGCAAGCGTGTAAGCGAAACTGGTCCGCGACGCTTCCGGGACAGAGGCCAACAGACGGGAAAGCAATGCATGGATATTGTTGCCCGTAGTCACGGCGAACACGAGAGCCCCCGCGTTGGACGCCTGCAATAACAGCGAAAGTTCTTCCATATTCTCGAGATGGTCGAACAAGATGACGTCGGCGCCGTTGTTCACGGCCAGCTTGATGCCCTCGACACCCGAATGCACATGCAGTCCGACCTCGCGTTGCGCCACAGCACCCGTCGTGTTGCGGAGCAACCTCTCGATAGGTTTTTCGACGGTCTGGATGTAAGCCTCGCGGCTGCGCATAATAGTTTCGGCATACGTGAGCATCGTGGTCGTGCGCCCGCTGAACGAGGGGCCAGCAATCAAAACCAAGCCACTCGTAAGTTCGGCAAAACTTTCGCAGAACGGCGGCAGGTACAGACTTTCAAGCGAAGCCGATTCCGCCTGGATAATGCGAATGGATGCGCTCGGGACCCCTTCGAACCAGGTCACCGAGAGACGGATACGCCCGACACCCGGCACACCGGCCGTTTTGCTAAAGTTTTCACCCTGAGAAATCTTGTAGCCGTCATCGAAGCAGTCTCCCACCTCGTCAAGGCGCCTCGAAAGCTCATCAACGCTCATGATGTCCTCGGTCACGGGAACAATATTTCCCGACTGACGCATGGCCACCTGGCGGTCCGGATAAAGATAGATGTCCGTCGCATTGAACTTGCGGGCAAAGGCAATCATCTCGGCAAGCGGCGTCGTGGGAGCGAGCGTCTCGGGAGCCTGAACTGGAGCGCCTTCGCCACTTTCCACAGCAAAACGTTCGGGCAATGCGCTGGCCGTCTCCTCGACCGCAGCCGCAGCAGGAGCCTGAGTCGCAGGAGCTGCAGGAGCAGGTTCCGGTTCAACCGTCGTCGGCTTGAATTCGGCGAGCTGCGTGGATTCGAGGCCGGCGACCGTCTCGACCTCTTTCGCGGAAATGGAAGACTTGCCGTAAATGTCGTTGCCCTCGATCTGGAGACCGCCATCGTTCGAGACGGGTGCGGGCTCCTTCGGAGCCTCCGCCTTCGCCGCAGGCTTGGCGGCCGGCCTCGCCTGCTCCTTCGCCTTCGCGGTTTCCTTTGCCGCTTTTTCCTTCGCAGCCGCTATGGCAGCCGCATTCGCAGCGGCAGCGCTCTCGGCCTGGGCATTTTTCGCTTCCAGGTCGCGAACATAAGCGAGAACCTTCTGATAGATGGCGGGCTTCAAAATCCCCGCCTCGACAAGCACCTGCCCGATATCCTTGGAATCAGTGACCTGGCCACTGTATGCGTTAACTTGTTCCTCGGTTACAATCTTGTTATAGACGAGGACCTTCGCCATGTACTGGTTTCTCATAAGAAATCCCTCCGGCTAAACCACCAGCTGGCCACTCCGAGGAATACGCATACATAGCCCAGCGCATACAGGGAATTCCACAGCAGATAAAGGTCCGGCAAAGCAAGCCCGTGGACCACGTAAGTAGAGATATTGAACCGGTACAGCCCAGGGAACACGGCATGCAATACTACCGCGACCTTTTCGAGAACCGCAGTCGAGGCATTCCCCATCTCCCCCATGCGGCTTGCGAAACGCACCTGTTCCAAAAGTTCGTCGCTCAGATGCCCGGCAAGGTAAACGCCCAGCGTGAACAGAGCACTAAGCACCGTGCTGCTGAAACTGCTGAACAGGAGCGCCACGGCGATGACGACCGCCATCTCGCAGAAAATCAGGTAAATGGCGGTAAGCAGGTACAGCGTCGGCTGAGCATTCGTCATGAACAAGATGACGTAGTAGACTCCCGTGAGCAAAGTCAGGTGGACAGCCACCACGGCAAGCAGGCCGAAATACTTGCCGACGACAAACGAGGCCCGGCTGATAGGCTTCGAAAGGAGCGTGAGCACCGTCCGCCGCTGGATTTCCTTTTGCACCAGGCTTATCCCCACGAAGATGGAAATCAGGAGGCAAGAAAGGTTCATCACGGTAAGCGTGGTGGACTTGATCACGTAGGCACGGTCGAACACGGACCATTCGCCCAGCACGATGCTGAACAAAGCAAGCCCAATAGCAAGCAAAACAATGTTATAAAGGATCTTGTCGCGAATGGATTCGCGGAACGTATTGAGGGCAATGATGCCGATATGCTTAAGCGTCTGCACGGGCAATCTCCTCCGTCAAAATATCTTCAAGGCTAGGCCGCTTGTGGTCCATCTTCTCGACGGCAATCCCGTTCGAAAGGCAGAAGGCAAGCAGACGGTCGCGGGCGGCATCGTCGGCACACACCCACTCCTGCGGGTGCCCCGTCGGGGCGACGCCCTCGGGGAGGTCGTTCTGGAGTATCGCCGCGCGCGTGCGCACGTGATACTCCACCCCGCAGGACTCGGTAATCTCGTCAACGCTGCCCTCACGGACAATTTTCCCGTCGACAATCATCGCCACGCGGTGGCTGATGGATTCCACGTCGCTGAGCAGGTGACTGGAATAGAAAATCGTCACGCCGTCACGGTTGAGTTCCTGGATGGCCTCGCGCACATCGCGACGGCCCATCGGATCGAGCCCGCTCATCGGTTCGTCCAATATCAGAAGTTTCGGCTTGGCAAGGACGGCCTGGGCAATGCCCACGCGCTGCATCATCCCCTTGGAATACGAGCGCAGGCGCCTGTCAATCCAGTCCTTGTCGGCATGCAGGAGTTCGAGCGCCCAGTGGATGCGGGAATCGAGCAAGGAACCTTCGAGCCCCACGAGCCTGCCGTAGAACTTGAGCAACTCGCGCCCGGTCAGGTAGTCGTAAAAGTAGGGCTGTTCCGGGGAATAGCCGATAAAGCGGCGGCTCTTCACGTCGCGCGGAGAAATCCCGTTCACCAGCACCTTTCCCGAATCAAAGTTCAAAAGCCCGGTCAGCACCTTGATTGTCGTCGACTTGCCCGCCCCGTTGGGGCCGATAAATCCGTACACCTGACCCGGTTCTACATTGAAACTCACATCCTTGAGCGCAAGCTTCGGCTTCATCAAGAAACCGCTGCGATACGTCTTGTGCAAATGCTCTATCTGTATCATGTAATCGCTCATATTTTCCTTCACCTATGCGTCCTTCTGCTCGCCATCAGTTTTCGGAGCGTCTTCGGATGCGTTCCCCCCGAACGCACGTTTCTCGGCTTCCTGAATCTGACTTTTCCTGCGGTCGGCAATGCGCTTCTTGTTCAAAACGAAATAGATGGCCGCACCCACAAGATACACCGCGATGCCCGAATAGAAGATGGGATTGATGGAGGTTCCCTCCAGTCCCGGAAACACGTTAAGAATCAAGCTGTGGCCGAAAAGGCTCAAAAGAACGAGCACAAAACCAAGCGCCCGGAGCACATAAGTCACGATGACCAATTTTTGCATAGACATACCTCAAAAACGCACCTTTCGGGTGCATCTTCTTTTTTTATGAAAAATACACAATTATTAGCGTGAAAGATGAAGGACAAAAGAAAAATGCAAAAAAATAGGCAAAACAGGCCGCATCGCGGTCTGTTCCCATGACATGACGGACAAGCTAGGCCAACTGCAAAAGCACTATGGCAAGCACCTGGCCGCTTAGGATACGCAACAGCATGGTAAGCGGGTAGACCGAAGCGTACCCGATGTTCACCGCCTCGCTGTCCGCCTGACCGTTCGCGAAAGCAAGCGCAGGCGGGTCGGTCGTAGCACCGGCAAGCACGCCGCACAGCGAAAGGTAGTTCACCTTGAAAACCAAGTGACCGACAACGGCCATGATGGCAATCGGCAAGAAGGTAATCAGCGCCGCAAGCGCCATATAGTGAAAGCCGTCCCCATTCAAGAGCACATCGAAGAACTTGATGCCGGCATTCAAACCCACACAGCTGAGGAAGAGCGTAAGCCCGAATTCACGGAGCATGAGATTCGCGCTACTCGCCATAAAGAAATTGAGCGGACCAATCTTGCGTTTACGGCTAAGCAGGATAGCGACAATCAGCGGGCCGCCGGCAAGCCCGAGCTTGAGCGGAGTCGGCATACCCGGAATCGCAATCGGGATGCTTCCGACAACAACACCCAGGAAAATGCCCAAGAACGCAGGCAATATTTCGGGATGGTCAAGCGCCGTAAGCGAGTTGCCCAGTTCCTTCGCGGCAGCCTCAATCCCCTCGGCAGATCCAACAACCATTAACTTGTCTGCAAACTTGATGCGCAAATCCAAGCGCCCTGTAAACTTGAACCCGCTACGGACCACGCGGCTCACGTTCACGCCGTAACGTTCCGCAAGGGCAAGCGAACCGATTGTCCGGCCCAAAACCTTCTTGTTCGTCACGAGGATGGTTTTGACCTGGATCGGTTTCGCCGTGTCGGACGCGAACTGAGTTATGGGCTTTTCAAGCCGTTTGCCAATAATCTTCTCCATGACGGCAACCGCATCGGGCATACCCACGATATGCACCTTGTCGCCCTCTTCTATAACCGTCTTCCCGTTCGGGGTGAAAATATCGCTGCCGCGCATGAGGCGCGTGATGACCACCCCGCTCGAAACCAGGTCCGGAATTTCCTTGAGCTGGATTCCGTACAGGTTCCGGTTCTCGACCATCAGGCTGCACGACTCGATTTCGCTCGTATTGGCCGCGATGTCGGCCGCATAGTCCTTCGCCGCCTTGGCCGGATCCTGCCTAAACACAAGGCGAGCCAAGATCATCACGAGGATAATCCCTATGACACCGAAAGGATATGCAACAGCGTACCCGATACCCGTCAACGACGTGTCCACCCCGGCCGCGGCAAAGGCAGAATTCGCGGCCCCCAAAGAGGGCGTATTTGTGACAGCGCCGCAAAGCATACCGACGAGCACGGGTACGTTGTTATGCATATCCGTAAAGAAGAAAAGACAAAGCGTCACCAGAACACCCAACAAGACGACACCCGTCGAAAGCACGTTGAGCACCAAGCCGTGACGCCGAATGGAATCCATGAACCCAGGCCCAACCTGCATACCAATCGTGTAGACAAAGAGGATGAGGCCGAACTCCTGGATGAAGTGGAGCACGTTCCCCTCGACACGAAGCCCCAGATGCCCAAACAGGATGCCCACGAAAAGCGCACCCGCCCCGCCAAGGCTGATTCCCTTGACCTTGATTTTGCCCAACATCAGGCCGATAGCCGCGGTAAACGCGATCACGACAACTTGTTGCCCGACCGAGGGCTTGGTAAATAAGTCGATAAGCCAAGTCATAGAGAATTTGAGGTCGGCACTTCGTGCCTTTGAGGTGTGAGGTCGCGGCAAAGCCGCTTTGAGGATTGTTGAAAGTGATTCTTATTTGAGTAAATATAAATCCAAATTTTGAAATTCGAATTCAGAATTATTCTTTTACGCAGCGGACGGAAGCGAAGATGTTCTTGTTGAAATGCTCATAGGCCACGCTGGAATCCGTAACGCGCACCAGGTAGGCCCTGGAATCGTCGTATGCTTCGGCTGTCCAGAAACTCGCGCTCGCCCCCCTGTCGGCGAACTTTCCGTCGTAGTACTTGAAGCCCGCAAACTGCATATTGAACACGTTGGCCTTCTTGAGGCTCCCCACGTCCGCGGTACCGAAAGCGTCCTTGAATTCCTGTTGTGTCGGCAAGCGCCATCCAGTCGGGCATACGGAACCGGAAGCGACCTCCCAAGTATAAAGACGACCCATACTCACGCAATTGTCGTGATTGTTGTCGTAGCATATGCTGGAATCGGGACTGTATACCACCAGATTTTCAGCCATCCAGACATTACCGCCGATGTCGAGCGTGGCGTATGTCTTTTCGGGGCAGGTCAAGCTGTGTTCATCAGCGTTGTAAGTGCAGCCGCGATTGTCCTGACAGGCGGTCATAGCGAATGCGGTGCAGGCAATGGCAATTACGATGGTCTTTTTCTTCATAGTATTACTCCTCATATTTTTGCCGCCAAAGGCGGACCTCTTTTGAATCCGCGCCCAAAGATAGAAGAGCCGATTCATATTGTCTAATAGATTATTTGTATTCTATTAATCACTTTTCGTTATGTATTAGGCATGGGAATGAGGCGCGAGGAACGAGGAGCGATGATCAGCGAGCGATGAGCTATGAGCGGTGAGGTAGCAGGTGACTGGAGGAGATTGCTTCAGGGCTTCGCCCTTCGCAATGACAGCCAAGGCGAATGACAATCCCTAGCCCCCAGGCCCTCACCTCAATGTATTACGAAGCTTTGCAAAAACGAGCAGAAGAAGGCGCAAAGCGACGCAGATTCTTCTGGAAGGCTCAAAAGCGAGTAAGACGAGGCGTCACCGGCCGTAGCGTACTAAGCGTACGTGAGGCCGGGGACAACGAAGTATTACGAAGCTTTTCAGCCTTTCACGTGGATGGCGGAGGCGAATTCTTTCAAAAGTGCCGGATCTTCGACTTTTTCCCACAGCGTTCCGGTCACGATGATCTGGGCTCCAGCGGCGACGCGGACGGCCGCGGTCTGCGGGTCCTTGATGCCGCCACCGGTTATGATGGTCATCTCGGTCGCCTTGCGGGTATAGGCGATGTGCTCAACCGGGACAGGTTCTTCGGCTCCGCTACCGGCTTCGAGGTATACATAACGCATGCCCATGAGTTCTGCCGCGATGGAATTCACCATGCTGAGCTTGGGCTTGTTCGCGGGGACGGGCATGGTACCGCTGATGTATTCCACCGTCGTACGCTTACCGCTGTTGATGAGCTGGTAGGCTGTCGGGATGGCTTCCATGTTGAGGGCGCGCACCAAGGCACCGCCACGGACCTGTTCGTCAATGAGATAATTCGGATTGCGACCGCTCACCAAGGTCATGAAGAGCATTGCGTCGAAACCGGGCACCACCTGGGAAGCGCCACCCGGGAAAAGCACCACGGGCAGGTCGACGTTCGCCTTGAGGGCCGCCACCTGTTTCGGAAGAGTGAAGTTGCCCAAATAGGATCCCCCCACCAGGAGGATGTCCGCTCCGTTCTCGGCGGCCATGACGCCGGCCTTCACGAACGCGGCCTCGTCAGAAGTATCGGGATCGATAAGCACCGCAAAAAGGGCACCCCGTTTTTCAATTCCGGCATTCAGACGGGCTTCAGTCTTTCCGATTTTCATAGCAACCTCTTACAACAAAGCTAAAATCACCCACAAAAAATAGTTTTATAAAAAAGGAATTATCAAAAAAAGCTCGAAGTATGCCCGAATAATGAGCAAAATCACAAAAAAAGGAATATTTGCGGAAATTTCGCCCCAAAAACGGCATCATTATCCCTAGAAAACCGTGCAGAGAGGCGCTGCAGCGTATCACTGAAAGAAGTGAGCCAGAGCTTTCTTTTTGGGGAGGTGTATACAGAATGTCTCTGGGCTGCAACGCCAAACTCCGCGACGGTCAACAACAACCATCTCTGCAAGCATGGCAGGCACAATATAAAAAAAAAAGCCTCAATGGTTCCAATTAAAAAAAAAGTAACCAAAAAAAATCCTTTAACAAATAAATTCGCAACTTTATCTGTTTTTTTTCGTCTGTTTGCAAAGCAAACCCCATTATTTTATAGTTTTTTCAGTCTTTTCACCGTAATCTGAAGAATTTTAAATTATCTGAAATATTTATCTGCAAACATCATCAACAATCAGTCAACATTCTACCCAAAAATACCCCCTCTTGGCATACGATTCCAATGCTACAATAATGTTACTTTACGTAAAATTCGACCGGCTACAGAGGTCCATCGAGACCAGGGGGGGATGACCAAAAAATGAAAAACACCATTTGGACGGCTACGGCCCCAAAAAAGTCAAATTTGAGGCCTTGTTGTAACATCTGCAACGAAAACTTTACGTTACAAACGGACATCTATTTATTCAATTATTAATTTTAGGTAGATTGATAAGCATGATAGACGTACTGGACTACTTAGAATATCGCGAATATTTGAAGGACTGGTTTGTCGAAAGCAAAAAAGACAATCCGTTCACTTCGTATCGCTATTTAGGCCAGAAAACCGGGGTTGATCCGGCCTGGCTTGTCCGCGTATTCCAGAAAGAGGGGCACCTGAACGAAAGCACCCTCCCCGTATTCATACGTCTCTGCGGCATGGATGACCGCCGCGCCGAATATTTCAAGACTCTTTACCGCTTCAACAAGACAAAGGCCAAGCAGACCCTCTCGGAACTGTATTACAAGCTCATGGAGCTCCGTTCCTTGGAGACCAGGGTCCTTTCGCAGCCCGAGTTGGCCTATTTTGGCAGCTGGGCCTGCGCCGCGCTCCGCGCCCTTATCGGAATTTCTAAAGACACCAGCAACCTGGACAAGCTCGCCAAGCAGCTTAGCCCCACTATCAGCCAGGACGAAGCCCGTAATGCGCTGGGAATCCTCAAGCAGCTGGGGCTGGTCGTCCCGGACGACAACAACGGCTGGAACATCACCGACCAGATTTTGAGCACCGGTGGCGAAGTCAAGAGCCAGGCTGTCAGAAGCTTCCACAGACGCACAATCGAGCTCGCACAGGAGTCGCTGGACCGTCACAAACCGGAAGAACGAGACATTTCTTCGACGGTGTTTACCGCCGAGGAGGCCGACCTGCCCGAAATCAGGCACCGCATTGAAGAATTCCGCCGGGCGCTCATGAAGTTTGCCTGCCGGAGCGAGCGCGCCGACCGCGTCTACGCCCTCAACGTTGCGCTGTTCCCGCTGTCCGAAAAGGTGGCCGACCCGTTCGTATGTCAGGATTCTACACAAAATGGAGAAAACAAGGGAGGTAAACAATGAGCCTCTCCCGCAAAAAATTGTATTTTGGAAGCATGAGCCATGCCTCCTCGAGCGCAAAGGGCCTCGCCCTGAAATCCTTAGCCGGACTCGTACTGGGTCTCGGTTTTTGGGCATGCACCTCGGACAATGTGGCTGGCGGTGGCCCTAGCGGCACGGAAGCCGGCAACGCCATCACGGCAACTCTCTATAACGAAGATGGTTCCCTGGCAAAATATGCCACAGTAACGCTCATCAAGCGGACAAGCCTCAGTGGCGAAGCATACGCCTATACAGCAGTGGCGGATTCCAATGGAATTGTCTCCATCGACAGCGTTGGCGTCGGCGACTATATTATGGAAGTCGCCCTCGAAGGAACCTCCGTACAAATCGACGTCTCTGTGGAAAATGCCAAGGACAGCGTTTTCCTCGGCGAACACAAACTCCAGAAGACAGTCTACATCAGCGGTTCACTCACGGACTATGGCTGCAACGGCTGTGAAAACGCCTTCGGTACGCTCAAGTTCTTCGGCCTCAACCATTCCACCAATGTGATGAACGGAATGTTCTCCATCGGCGGGCTCCCGGCCGGCAACCTGAACTTCGCATTCATCCCGAACAACGGCGCCAAGATCGACACGATTGTCTTGCCCACCATCAAGGCGAAAGCAGGCGATTCGATTGTCGTGGAACACGTGGCTCCCACGCCGAAACCCTCGGACACTACAACAACGGATACAACGAAGGAAGATTCCATCGTTAAGCCCGAAGGACCGCTCGAGACCCTCTTGATAGACGATTTCAGTGACGGTGACTTCATCCACAATATGGGATTCTCCATTATGAATGGAGCATGGTCCATCATTACCGGTGACTTAAACAACGGGAACGGGGACATCTCAATTGAGCCAAAGGGTACTACCTACACTATATCCGACCTCATCGAGTCCGACGACAACGGCAACAAGCAAGTCCATTTCAGGGTGACATTCCCCGACTCGCTCATCAAGGCGTACCCGCCGTCATACACCGATACCGCAGCCTTCTTGAAGAGCCACCCTTCGTACTGGGGCATGGATTCATCCACCTGGGTCTCGCAGTGGTATGTCGTCTTCGGCATTGAAATCGGTCAACAAGGCATAAGCTACAACCTATCCGGAGTCGACTCCATCGTGTTCGAAGCGTGGGGAAAGGGTTCCTGCAAATTTGATCTCCTTGACAGGAATTCCGGCAAGAATTCCTGGGGAGGCGGATTCTACAGCGACCAGCGCAACTCTATCATCGGTTCCATGGAATTTGAACTGCCGGCAAACAAGTCGCGTATCGCCGTTGCCCTTGCAGACCTCGTCCCGGATGTCGAGAAGCGCAAGAAAGTCAGCACAATTTCATGGGTCTTCCATGATGATGCAGAATTCTATTTAGATAATCTGGAGTTTGTCGGGTACGACCTGGAAAAAATTTGGAAGACTAAATGAGCGTAGCCCGGTCCGTAACATCGAACCAGGAATCCGTCCACAAGGACCTCGCAAAAATTGTATGCAAATACGCAAGGACGCAGTACATGCGTCCTATTGCTTTACATACACGGGAAGCGTTTGAGGAAGCCCGCAAAAAGATCTGTACATGGGCCGGGCAAAGCGACATCGCCTCCATCCCTGTCGTACTGGATTCCGGCTGCGGCACTGGCGAAAGCACGCTCCATCTCGCCCGAAAGTTTCCCGACTGCGCCGTTCTGGGCATAGACAAGTCCGAGGCCCGCATCGGCAAGCGCCCGGAAGCCCGACAAACCGACCCGGAAGGGCCCCCTCCCAACGCCTTCTGGATACGTGCCGAGCTCCTGGACTTCTGGCGCCTTGTACTTGACAACCGCTGGGACGTTCGCTACCACGCCGTTTATTATCCGAACCCGTGGCCCAAGCAGTCCGAATGCACGCGCCGGTTCCACATGCACCCGATATTCCCGACCATGATGCAGCTCGCCCCTGTCACGGAACTGCGGACGAACTGGGAAATCTATGCGCAGGAATTTTGCGACGCCGTAGGCATCCTCAAAAAAGAGAGCGAGTCGATTCCCGAACTCGCCAGCCTGCGCGGCATCCAGGCAGAATTGTCCCCCCTCCTGCCGAGCAGCCCAGAAACCGCGTTCGAAAGAAAATACGCCGCAGCGGGTCAACCGCTGTGGCGCGTAATAGCAAATCGCTAAGGCCGAAGGCCCTAATCTACATTCCCGAATCGAGCCAATTCAGGAAAGCCTTGTTCTGCTTCGTGAAGTTCACGATGACCTCGGCATCGCGGACGACAATGAACTCGGAGAGACCGTAAGTGGGTTCGCCCTGCGACCAGTCATAGGTGTAACCCAGGCGAGTCCACAGGCGCTTGGACGACTTCTTCTCGTACTTCGAGGCCGTCTCGTCAAACCAGTTCTGGAACCAAATCATGAACGCTTCATCCTTCTTGCCGAACGGGGATTCCGCAGCAGCCTCTTCGGGGGCCGGCTCGTAGCTCACCACGTTCTGCTCTTCCGGCGACTCGTCAGCAAAAGTCGCGCGCATGGTATTGCTCGTCGGGTCAGGTACAAACGCCGGTCGGACGACATCCTTCGGATCTACCCAGACCGTGCTGAAATGCGTGAGCGTCGTGTCAAGCGAGAAGCCCATCAGCTGGTGCAGTCGACGCGACCAGTTGCGCACGGAGCCCTTGTTCTGGTTGAACCACTTGCGGAATTCCTTGTCGGCCACAGCCCACATGACTTCATCGCCCAGCTTGATAGTACGGCCCTCCGTAAAGCGTTCCGGATCGTTGTGCCACACGACAAGGAGAATCTTGTTGCGATCACCGTTCCAAGTAACCATGTCGGAAAGCGTGTCCAACGAAATGAGGGGCTGGATCTGGTCGCTGCCCGCAGTGGCCGCCTTCTGGATTGCCGCCTTGTAGGTTTCGGCAAGGAGGGAGTCCTTGTTGGCGAACGAGACCTCGCCGCCCTGGCTGTCGACAATGTTGCAATACGGAATAGAGGCGTGGTTCACGGCGACATTCCACTTTTCAAACTGTTCCTGAATAAGCATGTCGTCGTGCGAGAAAAGCCTGTCGCCTTCCACAAAGGATATGACAATCTTGCAGAATCCCGTATCCGGAATGACAACTGTCGTCGGGACGGCGCCGCGAGAAGGGTCGCTCTGGTCGAGACGCAGGTCGAACTCGTCCTTCCAGCACTGATAACGGTAAGAGAACAGCGTGGCAGGGCCCGGTTTCATCTCGCTGAAGAAGATGTTATCCTGGTCGTTGCTCCAAGTCGGCTTGACCAGAATCGTAGAATCGCCCAGCTTGATCGTCTGCGGATAGCCCTCGCTACAGAACGTAGCGGCCTGGCGGAACACGCCGATGACACCGGTCTTTTTGCGGAACGTTTCGGAATCGGTTACCCTGGGCCCCTGCGTACAAGCAACCAGGGAAAAGAGAAAAGCGCCAAGGACGGCAAGGGGGAGTATCTTTTTCATGCCCTAAATATATGTTTTTGTTTTTTTTAAAGCAACATCTTTTGAACGGCAAAGGCGCTTGCGCCAAGAAATGGGAACAACGTTTTCCCCAAAAAAACGGTTCAGGGCCTGCAGAGGCCGCCTAACGGACCGTGATAACCTGGTGCGCCACCCGTTTCCCGCCGACCTCAACCATAACCAGGACAGGTCCCCTTGCCAACGACGAGACATCCGTCTGCACGGATTCACTGTCGAATGGGATATTCCGGATACATACGCCCATGGCGTCAACAAGCCTCAGCCGCTTGGAACCTGGCATGGCAACCTGCACCGACAGCACTCCTTCGCGGACACGCATCTGCACAGAAACAGGCTGGCGGGGAGCAAGGGCAAAGGCATCCGACTTCGGCTCGGGACAGGGAGTGACATCCTCGTCCTGCGACAAAACAAAACAGACCAGCGAATCCCCATAGACCTTCAGGTCATAAATGCCGGTAAACGACGACTTGGCATCCTTCCTTTTGAACGAAAAGTCCGCATAATAAGTATTCTTGCGATCCAGCACCTGCTTTATATCAATATGCATATGGTCGGGATCCGGATTCGGGTCATTTCTCAAAAAAGCGGTCTCGTCGTAATCGACATACCACACGAATACGCCATTTTTCCCTTGGACTCCGCTGTACTCGGACTCTGAAATCTTCGAATCAAAACCAACAGCCGGACGATACTCAATGATGTAGTATTCATCCTCGTCCTTCGGGTTCGTGACGGAATAAGCGTGCATGGAAGAAATGGGTTCCAGCATGTGGGGCCGAAGCAGGCTGTCCGTGAAGAATTCCTCCATCAGCATCCACCCCATGGACTCACGCTCGAATGCGGAAAAAGTCGGAGGGAACTTTCCCTCGCCATTGCGCGTACCGAGAGCCATTATGTCAAACGGGAGCGGGCCAACCGTCGCATAGCCTTCCGAATCAACCCCGTAGAGGTCGTAAAGCCCCAGCACGTGGCTAAACTCGTGAACAATGGTCGCCAATCGGTTGAGCTTGCCCGTATCTTCGTCCTTCTGCGACACGAACGCATAGCTGTCAAAAGCATACCCATTCGTCTTGTACACGTTCCTTATAAGGTAAGTCATGTAATACTGGTGAGAATAGTAGTTGTAGTTATAGGTCGCCGCATCCTCGTTCGTCAGCGGGTGCATCAAGATGAACGGGCAAATTCTTTCGTAATCACCCGCTCTTTCTATAAAGTCGGGACGCTCCACGAGCAGGTCCAGGGCCGTGGTCATGAGTTTGCTTTCGTCATCGTAATCTTCGAAGTCTCCCGGCAGGCTTATCGGGTAAACGTCGAATGTGGGCTTGAACTTGCCACCGGAACTTTCAATAAAGTAGTCCCGCATGCTCCCGATATGGCCATCCTCGCTATACCCTTTCTTGTTGAGTTTTTTATAAACCTTCGCCGAATCAAAAGCCCCGTAATCGTCCGTACTGACAAGCAGCACGGGGAAACAACGTTCGCCCGTTACAAAGGTGTTGACCCGCTTACTGGCACGCAGGAGCGCACTAGGCTTAATTACTGAAGGGGGTAAGGTCTCGGGAAATCGGCCCCCATTCAAAGCTTTATGCTTCGAATGGACCTCGCTTTGATCTAAAGATTTCAAAAAATCCTTTTCGGAATCCGTCCGGTTCGCCGAATCTCGCGCAATTATCCCCGAAGGCTTGCCTTCGGCATCCACGTACACATAGTTGCCGTTCCCGTCACCCGTAATATGAATTCCATCGATTGTCTTGGCAAAATGATAGTGTTCGTCGCCATAGTGGCGGATCGTCACGGTAGAGCCGTCTTTCTGAGTAAAGACGACGGGTTTGGGATTCGCCGGAGCCGCCATCATCGACACGGGGAAAAACACAACAAACGAACAAAAAAGAGAAATAAACCTACTCAACTTCATAATCAGTTCCTCATGCGTCCAAAAATACATTTATTCTAAAGACTTATTCTTCACAATTTCAATATCTTTCACTTTTTCAAAAAAGGGGCGTCCCAACAGGAGCCTCGAGCTTTGCGCTCGCACAATCAAAGGGCATCAGCCAGCGGTTTCGGCTCTTTGCCCTAAATATACTGGTTTCCCCCTCTTTCTCTAGCCACCAACCTCTTACCATCAACCACTATTTTCTACATTTTTCTCCGTAAAAAAACACGAGGTCAATTATGACGTTTGAAGAAATGTACGCCCTGGCATGCCAGCGCAAGAAGGAAATGCCCGAAGGCAAGGGAACCACGGAACTGTTCAAGAAGGGTCCGCACGCCATCGGCAAGAAGCTTGTGGAAGAAGCCGCCGAAAGCTGGCAGGCCGCACGCTTCGAAAGCCGCGACGCCCAGTGCCTCGAACTTTCGCAGGTGCTCTACTATGTGGCCGTGATGATGGCCGAAAAGGGTCTCACTCTCGAAGAGGTGTACGCTAAACTATGATCAAGGTAGCTCTCCCGAACAAGGGCATGCTTTTCGAGCCCACGCAGGAACTCCTGAAGGCCTGCGGCTACAAGGCATCCAAGCCCTACAAGACACTGACTCAGCTCGATACCAAGAACGGCATCGAATTCTTCTTCCTCCGCCCGAGCGACATCCCGATGTACGTGGGCCGCGGCATCATTGACGCCGGCATTACCGGCATCGACTTCAACGCCGAAGCGAAGAGCCCCGCAGTGAAGGTCCTGGACCTCCCCTTCGGCGCCTCCAAGATGTGCGCCGCCGTCCCGAACGACAGCCCGGTGCAGTCGCTCGACGAACTGAAGGACAAGACCATCGCCACCAGCTTCCCGAACATCGTGGAAGGCTTCTACAAGAAGCCGATGGATTTTGTGGTGCTCGAAGGCGCCGTCGAAATCTCCGTGAGCCTCGGCGTGGCCGACGCCATCGTCGACGTGGTGGAAACCGGCACGACCTTAAAGCAGGCCGGGCTGCGCATCGTGGGCGACCCGCTGTTCCGCAGCAATGCCGCCCTGTTCTGCAACCCGCAGAAGACGGAACTCGAAGAAGTCAACACGCTCATCCGCCGCATCGAAGGCAAGCTCGTCGCCCAGTCGTACATGATGATCGAGTACGACTGCCCGGCAGAACTGCTCCAGAAGGCATGCGAACTCACGCCGGGCCTCGACGCCCCGACCGTGACCAAGCTGCACGGTCGCGAGTGGTACTCCGTGAAGGCGATGGTCCCGCAAGAAGAGGCGAACGCCATCATGGACAAGCTCTGGGACGCCGGCGCAAGAAGTATCCTGCTGTTCGGCATCAAGAGCGCCCGTATTTAGACGAGAGAACGGCCCTATGGGCCTACAGACGAGAGACGAGAGGTTTACCACCCTCCGTCTTTCGAAACTCGCCTAACCACTTTCGCAAACAATATCAATTGACAATCTCTCGTCTCTAGTCTCTCGTCTTTCGTCTAAGCCATGCATTCTCTCGCTTATTTAGCACGCCAGCCTATTCTTGACCGCGAAGGCAAGATTTACGCCTACGAACTTTTATTCCGCGACTCGCCCGAAAGCGATATCGCCGTTATCGCAAGCGACGTCCAGGCAACGGCCCAAGTACTTGAAAACGTCCTCAACAACATAGGCTTCCAGCGCCTCATCGGCGAACATAAGGCATTCATCAACTGCAGCCGCCAGATGCTGCTCGACAACATCTTCGGTCTCCTGAACCCGGCAAACTTTGTCCTGGAAGTTCTCGAAGACGTGGAAGTTGACGACACGCTCATCCGCGCCGTGGAACGCTACAAGGCCAGGGGCTTCGAAATCGCACTCGACGACTTCGTCTACAACGAGGATTTCCTTCACCGGTTCGAGCCACTGTTCAAGTACGTATCTTACGTGAAAATGGATATTGCGGACAACGACAAGGAATCGCTGGAAAAGGCGGTCCAGTTTTTCCGCCCCATGCACATCAAGATTCTCGCAGAAAAGGTCGAAGACGAATCGACGTTCAAGAAATGCCTCGCCGACGGCTACGACTATTTCCAGGGATTCTTCTTTGCCAAGCCCGAACTGGTGACCGGCCAGAAGATTGACGCGACTTCTGTCGCCATCCTGCGCATCCTGCTTTTGCTCCAGTCTCGCCCGAGCCTGGAAGAATTGTGCGAAAAGCTTGACGAGACGCCGGACATCGCAGCGAACCTGCTCAAGTTCGTGAATTCGGGCAACAACGGCGACGGCAACGGAATCAAGACCGTAAAGGACGCCATCGTGTGGGTCGGCATGAGCCACATCCACAAGTGGCTGATGCTCATGCTCTACGCGCGCCCGGAACTCGGCATTTCGCCGCAGAGTTCCCCGCTTTTCCAGAGCGCCGCACACCGCGCCAAGTTCCTCGAGATTGTCGCGAAGGTCATTGAACCGGCAAGCCCGCTGTTCGCCGCGAAAGCATTCATGGTCGGGCTCATCAGCCGCATGGACGCCCTGGTCCGCGCACCGCTCGAAACCATCCTCCCCGAATCGCCCGCCGACGACGAAATGAGCGAATCCCTGCTCAACAGGAAGGGCCGGCTCGGCACGCTGCTCCGCCTCGCGGACGCCGTGGAGCTCGACGACCGCGAAGCCATCCTCATGGCGATCGAAGAACTGAAGATTTCCACCAAGCAGCTGAACCGCTGCATCAACGAGGCATACAGTTGGGCAAATGAATGTTGAACCGCAAAGTCTAGAAGCGCTTATCGCCGAATTCGCTTCGCTCCCCGGAATCGGTCTCAAGACGGCACGCCGCCTTGCGTACCACATGCTGTCCCGTAACAGGGACGACATCCGGCGCTTTGCAGACAACCTGATTACGGCATCGACATCGGTGCACCCCTGCCCCAACTGCCATGCATTCACCGACCAGGACACCTGCCCCATCTGCGAATCGAGGACCGGAACCAAGACAATCTGCGTCGTGGAGAAAAGCGCCGACATCATTCCGTTCGAGCGCTCCGGCATATACAAGGGACTTTATTTTGTACTGGGCGGCACCATTTCCCCGCTGGACGGCATCGGCCCGGAACACTTGCACCTGCCGCAACTGGTGCAGCGCATCCGCGAGGAAGGCATAGAGGAACTGATTTTCGCACTGGGCAGCAGCCCCGAGGCGGACAGCACCATCCTGATGATCGACAGGATGCTTGCCGACGCCCCCGTAAAGAGGACGCGCCTCGCCCGCGGCATCCCGATGGGCAGCGACCTTGAATTCATCGACGAAGTCACCATGCTCAGAGCATTCGAAAGCCGAGGTGCCCTATGACCATAGACGAGAAGAAGACAAAACAGGCAACAGTCATCGTGGGCGGGTACGAAATCCGCTCTGCCGTATTTGTCAAGGCGGCAGTGAGCCTGCAGGGTCTCCCGAAGGAGCGCTTGCCCCAAATTGCCTTCCTCGGACGGTCCAATGTGGGCAAGTCATCCCTCCTGAACGCCCTGATGGGGTCAAAAAAACTCGTAAAAGTCAGTGCAGCCCCCGGAAAAACCCGTGAATTGAATTTTTTTAAGGTCAACAACGAATTTTTTCTTGTAGATTTACCAGGTGTAGGCTTTGCAAAAGTGAGCAATGCGAAACGCGACCAGATGTCGGACTTTATCCGAGAATATGTCGAGAAATGCAAGGACCTCCGCGGGCTAGTCTATCTGGTGGACATCCGGCACGGGGGGACCGCAATCGACATAGAGACGGTGGAAAGCATCCGCAACACTGGCTGTCCCGTACTGATTGTCGCAAGCAAGCGCGATAAGGTAAACCAGTCGGAATTTGCAAAAGGCATCAAGCTCATCAAGCAGCGCCTCGGATTGGAAACCAGCCCGATCTGCGTCAGTTCTCTGAAGAAGACCGGACTGGACGAACTTTGGGACGAAATCTTGGAAGCTGTAAGGCAGGATGCAAGAAGTTAGGAATTGGCAAAAGTTGACTATCTTCGGGAAAGCCTTCCACAGGCTGGGGCTTTTCCTGATGAAGCGCACAGTGGGCCAGCAGGTCGCCCTGTTTTTCCGAGCATACGCATCCCTTTTCAACCGTAGCCGCAGTTTCAAGACAGACACCAAGAACATCATCGCCCAAGCATTCTTCACCGGCGTAGAAATATTTCCCATCCTTTTTGTCGTAGCCACCTTGTTCGGTGCCGTGGTCATCATCGAAGTGCTCACCATGATGGGCAAGATGGGATTCGACGACGTTATGGGAAGCCTAATGGTCGTCGTGATCATCCGCGAACTGGGCCCGATCCTTACAGCATTCCTCATCGCTGGACGTAGCGGTTCTTCGCTCACAACCTACATCGGAAGCATGGTCATCAATTCCGAAGTAGACGCGCTCGCCACCATGGGAGTAAGCCCCATACGCTACCTCATCATGCCTGGCCTTATTGGCGGAACCATCTCGACATTCGTCATGACCATCCTCTTCAGCGCGATTGCCATCTGCTGCGGATTCCTCGCCACCCAGGGGTTCTCGTTCCTTATCAGCGATGTCATCCATGCCAAGCTCACCTGGAGTTACCTTTCTTCCGAAATTCTCTCGGCCATGTCCCTTACGGACTTCGTGCTTGTCATCGTGAAGCCGCTCGTGTTCGGCTCCATCATCACAACCAATGCATGCTACCAGGCCTTGAACATCCCGCATGACATCCGCCAGGTTCCCAAGGCAACCTCCCGTTCCGTCATCAAGTCTTTCCTGTACATCGTTGTTGCCGACGTGATCATGTCCATTTTCTATTTCCTCGACTACATGAACGAACTCTCGAAAATCATCTAGAGGAATAAGATGCCCTATACGACCGCCCTTAGAATCGAAAACCTGCACATGACCTACAAGGACCTCGCCGGCGAGCGTTTTTCCAAGCCGCGCGTCCTCAGCTTTTTCGAAAGGGAAAACAAGGTCAACGACAAGGAACTGCTTGTCAACGCGAACATGGAACTGATGAACGGCGAAACCCTGTGCATCGGAGGTCCTTCGGGCACGGGCAAGTCGGCACTCCTGCGCGTCATCGCTGGGCTGAACCGGCCTACAGCGGGAAAACTCTACTATTTCGGCGAATACATTCCGCCCGAACGCCACACGGCACTTGAAATTGCCAAAAGGCAAGTCGGGCTCGTATTCCAGAACGGCGCCCTGATTTCGAACCTGCGCATCAAGGACAACATCGCACTGCCCCTGCATTACCACAAGAAGGGCTCGCCCAAGGAAATCGAAGACAAGGTGAATATGGCCATGGACCTGATGCGCGTGCGCAGCCAGGCAAACCTGTTCCCGCACCAACTGAGCGTCGGCATGCAGAAGCGTGTCGCCATCGCGCGTTCGTGGGCCATGGACCCGAAACTCCTGCTGATGGACGAACCCACTGCAGGCCTCGACAACTACAACCGCCGCAACTTGCTGCCGCTTATCGACAACATGCGCATCCTGTTCCACACATCCATCATCATCGTCACACACGACCTCCTGATGGCTAAGGAACTCAACTGCAATATCTGCTTCCTGTACCAGCAGCAGATAACGAAACCGAAGCCTTTCGACTATTGGCTGAATTCCGACACGGATATTTCGAAGGTGCTCTTCCGCGATCTGCACCGCAACATCTAAGTCCCTAACGATAAATGACCGACAAGACCATGTTTCTACCCCTTCCCGACGATTTCCACGCACACCTCCGCCAGGGCGAACTCATGCCCGGCTATGTACGCGACCTTGTAGCCCAATTCGGGCGTGCCATCATCATGCCGAACACCGTCCCCGCGATGACGACAGCGAAGGCGATTGCCGAATACAAGGCGCAGATACTCGCGGCAGCAGCCCCGGTACGCCCGGACTTCGAACCGCTCATGACGTTCAAGCTGAACCCGAACTACACGGAGCAAGACCTAAAGGACATGATGGCCGTAGGCGTTGTCGCAGGCAAGTACTATCCCGCAGGAGTCACCACCAACAGCGCCGATGGCATCAGCGACTTCGAAGCGGTATTCCCCGTCGTGGCGATAATGGAAAAACTGGGACTCGTGCTGTGCGTGCACGGCGAGGAACCGGGCGAATTCTGCCTGGACCGCGAGCCCGCTTTCATCAAGCGCGTAGAAACCCTTGCCGAAAAATTCCCGAAACTCAGAATCGTATTTGAACATTTGAGTTCCGCAAAGTCGGTCGAGGCCGTAAAGCGCCTGCCCGCGAACGTCGTGGCAACCTTCACGGTACACCACCTGATGATGACGCTCGACGACGTGGTCGGAGACGCCCTCAGGCCGCATCATTTCTGCAAGCCCTTGCCGAAGCGGCCTGAAGACCGTGCCGCAATCCGCGAGGCCGCCTTCAGCGGAAATCCCAAGTTTTTCCTCGGCACGGACTCCGCCCCGCACCAGCTGGGCAAGAAGGAATGCCCGTGCGGGGCGGCGGGCGTCTACAGCGCTCCCGTCGCCATCCCGCTGCTCGTGCAGGAATTCGAGCGCGCAGGCCACCTCGACAAGCTTCCCGACTTCATCGCCGGATTTGGCGCCGATTTCTACGGCATTCCGCGCACCACGAAGCAGATAGAAGTCGTGAAAGAAGCATGGACCGTGCCCGAAACGGTTAACGGGGTCGTGCCGCTTGCCGCAGGCGAAACGCTCGACTGGAAAATTGCATAACGGTAAATGAAACAAAAAGCCGTGCAATAGACAAAAAAATTGTCCTGTATCCCTCAAAAATTATACATTAAGAGCAAATAACCAACTGATTGTTCTATGGCCTTCCTTCGTGCTATATTCTATTATCTTTCTGTCGTTGCCGCCATGTGTATCGCAGGCATTCCCTTCATGTTCTTTAAGGGGCTCGTTTGCAAACGCTGGCACGAGAGCACGCAGATTTGCATTCCCTTTTTCAAAATCCTTTTCAAGATTACTGGCATCAAGCTCATCGTCGAGGGCAAGGAAAACATCCCCGATCACAAGCAGTTCGTAATCGTCGCCAACCACCAAAGTTTCCTTGACATCAACGTCCTCTGGCCCTCCATCGCTGTCACGGCATTCATCGCGAAAGCAGACCTCTGGAAGTTCCCCGTGTTCAGCTGGATCCTCAATCGCATCGGTTGCATTCCCGTACACAAGAACCCGCGCAACAACATGGGCATGGGCAAGCTCGTCAAGGACCGCATCTCACACGATTATACCATATCGGTGTTTCCCGAAGGGCACCGCAGCAACGACGGCCATCTACTCCCCTTCCAGAACGGGATTTTCCGCATGGCCAAGGAAAACAGTTTTCCTTTGCTGCCGGTAACGCTCGTCGACACCGGAAAACGCCTATCCAAGGTCAAGTGGGCCTTGACGCCCGGCGTCATAAAAATTGTCATCCACCCACTACAGACACCGGAAAGTTTTGCAGACAAATCCGCCATGCAACTGCGCGACGAAATCCACGACATGATCGAATCCGCATTGCCGTACAAGCAACAAGAAATTGCATCTGCCGCCGACAACGGCACAAAGGAGGCCTAGAATGGCTAAGAATTTACCGAGTGAAGAACAGATTATTGCTATCCTCCGTGACGAACCGATGGTCGGGAGCCGCCTGCGCAGCGCGCTCGGGTTGCCCAAGAAGCAGAAAATGGCATTCAAGCAGATGCTCGCCGACATGGTGGACCAGGGTCTTTTAAAACGTACGAGCCACAAGGAATACCAGCTCGGCGACGGGGAAAGCCTCGAAGAAAAGCGCGACAAGCGCATCAAGAAAATCGCGGAACAGCATCCCGAAGACAATCGCCGTCTAGGTGCCCGCAGCCGTCGCCAGAACGACAAGTCCACCGAGACCCGCGTCAAGCGCGGCATCCTCCACCAGACGGGCGAAGAAGAGTGGGAAGTCCACGAACTCGATACCGGCAAGGTGTACGAGATGTGCCACCGCAGGCAAGCCCCGGGCAAGGAAGGCGAAACCATCAGTTTCACGCTGTACCCGCACCCGAAACTCAAGCACAGCTATCTTGCCAAGGTGGACCACAGCGCCGACGCCCTGAACATCTCTTGGGACGAAGTCAAGACGAAGTTCATGAACGACGCGAACCTCCCCAAGGATTTCCCGCCCGCCGTCAAGAAGTATGTGGACAGCGTCAAGGAACCCTGCGGCAAGGATTTCAAGGGCCGCGTAGATTACCGGCAGACGACGATTCTCTGCATCGACCCCGAAGGTGCCATGGACCACGACGACGCCATCAGCGTAGAACGCACGCCTAAGGGCGGCTACAAGCTGGGCGTGCATATCGCCGACGTGAGCTACTATGTGCCCGAAGGTAGCGAACTTGACGAAGAGGCACTGGAAAGGAGCTACACGCAGTACCTGCCGTGGACCGCCGTGCCGATGCTCCCCGAAAAGCTTTCGAGCAACGTGTGCAGCCTGCACCAGGGCGTAGACCGTTGCGCATTCACCTGCATGATGGAACTCGACAAGAACGCGAACGTGCTCAGCTGGGATTTCCACCGCAGCATCGTGAAGATTACCAAGTCCATCACCTACGAACAGGCGATGGAAATGATGAAGGAAGGCGACGACGACATCAAGGCACTCGCTGAAGTGACCGCACTCCTCAAGAAGAACCGTACCAAGGATGGCCTCCTGGAATTCCAGAGCACCGAATTCGGCTGCAAGTTCAACGAAAAGGGCGAACCCGAAAAGATTTATCCGCGCCTCACTGACGAAAGCAATTCGTGGGTGGAAGAGTGCATGCTCATCGCGAACAACTGCTGCGCCAAGGAACTCAAGAAGCGCAAGCTCCAGGGCATCTACCGTATCCACGAAGCGCCCGATACCAAGGACATCATGGAGCTGTACTACATGTACCCGGACCTGTTCAAGGATTCCCCGGTGATGCTCCGTGATCTGGGCAAGCCCCGCAGCGGCGACACGAACCTGAACCCGACAGCCTTCAAGCTGTACGAGCACCTGGTGAAGCGCGCCGAGGGCGACGAGACGCTCACGAACCGCATTTTGCGCAGCATGCAAAAGGCGCATTACGACAGCAACAGCTTTGGCCACTTCGCGCTGAACTGGCAGGACTACGCGCACTTCACCAGCCCCATCCGCCGCTACGCCGACCTTTGGTGCCACCGCGAACTGGCGCGCAAGGGCAAAGAAATCAATGCCGAACGCAAGAACAGCGTGATTGAAGTTTGCGATTTAATTTCGGCGAACGAAGTCAAGAACCAAAAAATTGAGCGCATCGCCATCAAGGTGTGCAGCTGCTGGATTTTGAAGAGCCGTATCGGCGACGACTTCGAAGCGACCGTCACGGGCATCGAAGAATGGGGCATCTATGTTTCCATTGCAGACCCGATTGCCGAAGGGCTCGTGCGCTTCCGCGACATCGCGGGCGATGACTTCTACGTGTTCAACCCGGACCAAGGCCTTGCCTTCGGCAAGAAGAGCGGGCGCACGTTCCGCCGCGGCGACAAGGTGCTAGTGCGCCTTCTGAGGGTGGACCCTCTGCGCGGTCAGGCGGACTTCAGCATCATCGAAAAACTCAGTTCCGAACCGAAAAAACGCCGCCGCCAGGGCGACCGCAACAACGAGGAACGCGCCGACCGCGCCGCCGCGGCGGAAGCCCTCGGCTACGTCAGCCAGCCCGACTTCGACGACGAACCGGAATACGCCTCCGCAGGGAGCCACAGGAACCGCGGTGGTCGCAAGGGCAATTCACGCGGAGGCAAATTCGACGCCGACGCCCCGAGTTTCGAACGCACCGGACGCGGGCCGCGAAACCGTGCCGAACGCCGTGCAGCCCAGCAAGGCGACGATTTCCATGTAGCAAGCAAGCCGCGCAAGACAAAGGGCGGACGCTTCCGCAAGAGGTAATATGCCGAGCTACAGGAAGATCGCACTCTACGCCAGCTACCAGACCGGAAAAGACCTTCCCGGCTATGTGCGTTTTGCACTTTCGCGTCTAGCCAAGACCGATTTCCATGTCGTTCTCCTGACGAACGAGCGCGAACTTTCGGCTCAAACATACGAGTTCATCGCCGATAACGACATCGAACTCTTCTTGACGCAAAACCACGGTTTTGATTTTGGCATGTGGCACCGTTACCTCAAGCTCAAAGTCAACAGCCCAGCAGCAAACGGCACACAAGACGCCATGGGGAACCTGGACCGCCTCCTCGTGCTGAACGACTCTATCGTCTATTTCCAGGACCATTTCGAGAAGTTCTTCGCCGAAGCCGAAAAAAGCAGCGCCGACGTTGTCTCGCTCACCAGCAGCAACGAGTTCTTCCCGCATCTCCAGTCATTTTTCTTGTACATGAAGCAGCCCGCCCTCGGCGCATTCTTCATGCACATTTTCGAGACTCCCGAACAGGACAGTTTTGAAGCGACCGTCCGCAACATGGAAGTCGGCCTAAGCGCAAAGTTCGTCGAGGCAGAAGTCCGCATGGAAGCGCTCTACCCCACGACCGGCAGCCCACTGTTCGCCTACAAGGACCTTCTTGAACAAGATGCGGGCTTTATCAAGCGCAAACTCCTGCAACGCCGTTTCAAATTCAAAGAGAAGGTTCACTTCATCCGTAACGGGGCCTATGACGCGCTCAACGCCGACTACCACAAGATGGTAAAAGACGCCGGGCTGGACGCCGAATTCAAGGAAGAATGGCTACCGCGCCCCATCGGAGGCAGAGCCCTGCAAGCAGCGAACCAGCTGTGGGAAAAATCCTTCGAAAAAATCGGCTGGCCCGTGCTGCGCACCCTTATCAAGACCAAGTACAAAGTACTACGCAAGCCTCTCAAGGGCGATGAATACAAGTAGCGGCGCTACTTGACCTTAAAGAAAGTGGTTACCTGGATGGAATCCTTTTCCCCCACCCCGTTTTCGTAATGCATGAATCCCAATGTCCAGGTAACCGTAGAATCTGATTTCATATTGAAATTTTCAAAAACATATTCTCTAGCGATGACACGGCGTTTTGCAGGCCATGTGCGATCGATGTCTACAAGATCTGCAAACTCATAAGCGTTTTCTACGCGCATGACAACTGCCGGAAATCCCGTAAAAGACAATTTCGAATTGACTACAAAGCGATTGTTTCTACCCAGCTGGGGGTCGCGCACATCTAGGGTGTCAAAGAAATCGCGCATCGCGGTAGAATCGAACGGATGTTCCCCCAAATCATAAACATATTCCGGCGGGATGTAATCGGTCAGGCGATTATCGCCATAGTTAATAAATGTCGTATCGTATTTCTTCGTGAACGTATTCCGGAACAAAGTATCCTTATAGATTGTATCCATCAAGACAACGACCGGCGCAGAATCAAGATGAAATTCCACCTTTTTGTATTCCGGGACCGGATTGATCAACGGTTGCATAGCATATTTGCACGTAAACGACTCTTCTTCCATATCGCACGTTAATCGAGCCGATTCACGCAGCACCGTATCCAGATGGTTCGCAGAATCTCTATATATAAATGACGTATAGGATGATTTTATTTCTACTTCCTTATCAACCGTGTCTTTATAGACAACAACGGTATCGTGAACATAAATCGTATCGGAAGCATTTTTTTCAGCAAATGAATTCTGCGGCGCAGAATCCGCAGAAGGCCCATCGGCAGGGCTGAGGATCAGTTCTTCATTTGAAGTGCAGGCCACAAGGAGCGCTACTGCAAACGCCAAAAGGAACAGAATCCACACAAATTGTAAGATATGTAATAAAGTCCATCGCATACAAAACCTTCATCCCTGCAATAAAAATAATACTTTTCAAAAAAAAGGAAATTATTTTATACAATACGCACAAAAGCGTATCTGACGTCACGAATTTTTGTCTTAGGGCGTTCCATCAAAGCAGGGATAACATATTTTTTTCGTAATTTATCCGTACTCGAGCGATTTGTAGTTATCGCACCACCTCAAACAAACGTAATTCAGTTTCTCTCATAAAAAAAATCCCCGGTTTTGCCGGGGACCTTGCGCAATACTTTCTTTTTCGCCTTTACTTCACGATTTTGGCGTCTTCCACCTTCTTGCCATTGATGGTCTTGGGGGCAGAGCCTGTGTCGCGGCGGATTATCTTGTACTGAATGATACTCCAGATGTTAGAAACAATCCAGTAGAGCACGAGGCCGGAGGGCATCACCGCACTGAACAGGAACATCATTGCGGGCATCATCCACACCATCATCTTCTGCTGGGCAGGGTCCATGCCGGCGCTGCCACTCATCGTGACTTTTGTCTGGAAGTACGTGGTGACGACCATGATAATCGGGAGCAGAGCGAGGCCCGACGGCATGATATACGGAATCGAGATGCCGCTCCAAATCACGTCGCTGCGGCTGAGGTCAGAAATCCAGAGGAACGCGGGCATGCCACGGAGTTCGATGGCGCGGCCGAGCACAAAGAAGAGGCCCATGAAAATCGGCATCTGGATGAGCATTGGGAGGCAGCCGCCGGAGCAACTGGCGAGCGGGTTCACGCCGTTCTTGGAATAGAGTTCCATGATGGCGGCCTGCTTCTTCTGAGGATCGCTCCTGTACTTCACGTTGATTTCGTCGAGCTGCGGCTTGAGCTTGCTCATGGCCGAGGTGGACTTCATCTGCTTCACGGTGAACGGGGTCGTGATGCCGCGGACAATGAAGGTCACGAGGATGATAGCGACACCGTAGTTCGGAATCATGGAGAAGAAGAACTTGAGAAGCTTGAGCAGCATGGCGCAAATCCACACGAACCACACGTCGGCACCGCACCATTTCCAGCCGCTCACGATAACCTTCTCGTAACCCTTGCCGTAAGAAGAAATTTCATCCCAAGAAAGCGGAAGGACCATGAAGTCGTAGCTGAGAGAATCCGAACCGCGGAGATCGTCGGTAACGGCAATCTTGTAGGTGCCCGGATCATATTCGTTGTCGGCAATCTTCATCGGCTTCGCTTCGAGCGTCGCGGGGACCGGGGTATCGAACTGCACGGCCATGGCGACGTACTTGCGACGGATACCCGCCCAGGACATGTTGCCGTCGTTGAACTTTTCAGGATCGCGAACCATTTCGCGTTCCACACCGCTACCGGCGCTGAAAATCACTTCGCTAAAGAAGTAGCTCGTACCGCCGAAGCTCTTGCCCTTCGGGATAACTTCGGTTTCCTTCATGCCGCCCTTCCAGGCCAGCTCGTAGGCTTCGGGCTTGAACCCGACAAACTTGTTCACCTGGCGCACGGCGGCGCCGTCCTTGGTAAATCCGTAGCTGCGAACGACCTTGTTGCCGTTAGCATCGGAGAATACGAACTCGACCGTAGCCTTGTCTTCGACAACAATCTTTTCGGGAGCGTCAACCACGAACATGGCTTCACTCAAGTCGGCCTTGCCAAGCTTGAGGTCGAGGGCACCGAGCGCCGTATCCTGGATGAGTTCGGGGAAAGCGCCCGTAGAATCGGGAAGCGCCTTCACAATAACGCTCTGCACCTTGCCGCCCTTGTTGCTAAGCGTCATGATGAACTTTTCGGTCTCGACGACAACCGTGCGCGGCTCGACAACGACCGGAGCAGGGGCCGAGGCGGAATCCACAGCAGCAGAATCCGACGGGGCAGCGCTAGAATCCTCGGAAGAACCGGCATCGCCCAGCACCGGGGCAGCCTTGAGTTCGGGGGTCTTGGTCGGGAGCACCAGTTCGCTTGCAACAGAAGAATCCTTCTGCACTTCCGCAGCGGCAGCCTGCTTCGCCTTGGCTTGGGCAGCGGCCTGGGCTTCGGCATTAGCAGCGTTCGTCGTCATCCACCAGATGACAATCGCAGCGATAAGGATGGAACCGATAATGGTATTTTTGTTCATCTTTTTTCCTTGGGAGGCGGCACAGGATCGTATCCGCCTTTACAGAATGGGTTGCATCTCAAAACTCTAAAAACCGCAAGATAGAAACCTTTGAAGGGTCCGTGCACCCGCAGAGCCTCGATTGCATACTGGGAGCACGTCGGCTGGAACCTGCACACACCCCGGAAGAAGAAGGGGTGAATCAGCTGGTACAACCGGATAGGCAGCACAAGTGCCGCAGAAAGCGCGTTCTTAACCTTTTGCCACATCCGCAGGCCCATCCCATTCCATCTTATGAAAAAGCTTCAGGGCAGATTCGCGAAGGCGTTCCGGGGACATCTCACTGGCACTGACGGTCACAACGACCATGGCCCACACGGGCTTCTTTATCGAGGGGACCATCCCAAAAAACAAAGGCCGCAAGACTCTGCGACACTTGTTGCGGTAAACCGCGTTACCGTTTTTCTTTTTTGCCAAAAAACAGAAACGACAATAGCCGTCCGGGCTTTCAATCCACTTCATCGATAGCGATGGAGAGCGGACGAATTTCCCTTGGACGGCGACTTGCCGATAAGCGGGTTGCGTCGGCAGACGATAAGAACGCAGAGTGGCTATGAGCCAACCTCCGACTTACTTCTTGTAGACGGAATCGCTGACAGTGAGACGCTTGCGGCCCTTGGCACGACGACGGCTCAAAACGGCGCGACCCCAGCGGTCTTCCATACGAGCCATGAAACCATGCTTGTTGACACGCTTACGATTGTGAGGCTGGAATGTTCTTTTCATTGTCTTAACCTTTATAAAAAAGCGAATTTTTGGAACTCAAATTTAGTAAAAAGCCTGTATAAATCAAGGGGTTAGGAAGCACCCAAACCCCTTTTTGAGTCTTTTTCACGACTTATTAACACTTTACTCACGGCATCACGACCCAGACTGGTATTCTCCCGCCTCATATACCGGGTTTTCGCCATTGAACCCGCGGGGGCGTTTAATCTTGTCGTCGTACACCGTCTTGTTGAATATGCGGAAGTCCCCGCGCTCGTAACTCTGGAACGAAATGTGGCAGAAGATGGGCCCAGCCGGCATGTACTCGCTGTAACTCATGGTGCGTTCGCCCGATGTGTAGAGGTAATTAAAATACTTCCCATTCAACACGATGTGCAGCCCGATGTTGCCGACGGTGAACCAACGGCCCTTTGCGAGGATGTTCTCATGGTAAGTGTCGTCGTAATCCATCACCACGAATTCGGCATCGCCGCTCTTGTCGAGGTGGAAACGATACTTGTGGTTGCCTCCACAGCAACGCCCGTCGAAGAACCACGTGTACCCGCTTTCAGCGGCGATACGCGGATCGCGCACGCTCGTGTCGGGATGAGCCAACTGTTCGTCGGTCACGAGGCGTTCCGGTTCCACAGCGGCAATCAGTTCGGCCAGCGTCTTCGGATTCGTTGCGGAAGTGAGCGTGACCTTGTTCTTTGCCTCGCTCATGGCACGGCGATACAGACGGTAAGGGATGCCGTCGTTGCTAATCATGGTGAGCTCGTCTTCACTGAACACGTAGTAGGCGTAAGTCTTAGTGCCGCTCTTGGTGACCACGTTGAAAGAGCGGTTGTTGAGCGTGTACCACTGCCCCGAAACATTCGGGAAGCCCGATACGGCCGCGTTACCATCGTCGGCAATGACCACAGTGTAATCATCGCTGATCCAGGCCTCGTCAGCGGCAGTAATCAGGCGGCAATCGCGGTTCTTGTCACCCTCGCAAGTGGCCGCAGAGGGGTTCGCCGCCTCGCAGGGGCTGACCATGCCCTCAGGAAGTTTGGTGGAGGCCCCCAGACGGAAACCCATGTCGGCAGCGCCATCACGACTACGAATGGCCCTGCGGCTCACGCGCGCAAATTCGGCTGGTTCGCCGTAACTGCCACCACGGCGGGTCTTGTTGCCCGAACCCGTAAGCTGCACCGGGTTTACCTTGGCAGTGGCAGTGTAGCCAACAAGCCAGTCATAGACCCATTCCCAGGAATTGCCACTCATGTCGTAGAGTCCAAGTTTGTTCGGATTCTTGGTCGCCACATCGTGCGCCTTGCCACCGCTATTCTCGGAATACCAGGCAACATCGTCAGCGTTATTGCTGCCCGAGAACTTGAACTTGTCGGCGACGCCATCCTTGCCGCCTCGGGCCGCAAATTCCCATTCGGCATCAGTCAGCAGACGGTACTGGTGGCCCGTCAACTGTCCCAGCTTACAAGCAAAGTTGTTTGCATCGAACCAACTCACGCCAATCTTCGGGGCCTTTTCCGATTCCCAGGCATTTTTCTTTGCCCCCATGACAGCATTCCACTGGGCTATCGTCACCTCGGTCGGGGCGATATGGTATTCGCCCACCGTCACCTCATGCGACGGAGTCTCGTAAATCTTGTCCTGTTCGGCACAGTTGTCGCAACCACGAACATACGTACCCCCCGGTACGTACACCATGTCGAATACGGCTCCGTTCACCGTATCGGAGAAAGCAGCCGCGGGAACATACACGTATTGAGTGCCGCCCGAGCCCGACGAACCGCTGGACTCAGCACCGCCACCAGAACCGGAATTGGAGGCGCCACCTCCCGACGAAGCGGCGGATTTCCCGCTACCGGAAGAACCGGCTGACGATCCATCTCCGGCAGGACTACCGGCGGAACCATCGCGAGGAGCAGAGCCGGAACTGGACGAATCCTGTCCCCCGCCTCCCGACGGTTTGCCAACGGAATCCCCAGAGACAACGGTTCCACTCCCGTCATCTACATGAGACGGAATAGAATCAGAAGAAACAAGGGAAGAGTCATCAGGATTAACAGCGTCCGATCCAGAAGAAGATTCGGAACAACCCCATAAACCCCCGGCGGCGCAGATAAACGCCACCATTATACCCGAAAAAGGATTGCGCATAGCGGCTCTCCGGGTTAACTGTCCAACAACCTAATTTAACTCCCTAAAAGGGAGCCCCAGTGTAATATATAATTAAATGTCTAAAAACGGACGCAAACGTCAATTTTTTTTCATTGCCATTTTGACACGGGGGTATCTAGTGTCGGAATGTTTACGAAGCGCCGTTTTCGCGCATGCGCCTGCGGGCACGGGAACCTGGACGGTTGCGGCGGTGCTTTTTCTTGAAGGGGGCCGGCTGCGAGTCCCCCGCCTTCGCGGGTTGCGATATATTTTTTGTGGCAGGGGCCTGTTTCACGACGGGTTTCGGCGCATTTTGGAACTTCTGGGGTTTCTGGGGATTCTGCACCTTCTTTTCGCCGCCCTGCTTTTTCCCCTGGACGTTTCCGGAATTTTCTCGGCGGGCCTTGTCGCGAGGCATCCTGCCACGCGCATTGCGGAATTCGCTTTCGGGAGTCTCTTTTTGCGGGGGCGGGAGTCTGTCGAAGACAGACTTATCCCCTTCGGGGATGCGCACGCGGGTCAGCTTTTCGATGGCGCGCAAATCCTGCTCCTCGTCGGGAGCGCAGAACGCGATGGCGACCCCGTCCTTGCCCGCGCGCGCCGTCCGCCCGATGCGGTGAACGAACGTTTCCGGCTCGTTGGGCAAATCGTAGTTGAACACGTGGCTCACGTCGTCCACGTCGATGCCTCGGGCGGCAATGTCCGTCGCCACCAGCACGCGGATTTCCTCTTTCTTGAACTTCCCGAGCGCTTCCTGGCGGCGGTTCTGGCTCTTGTTGCCGTGAATGGCAGAGCACTTCACGCCCGCCTTTTCGAGCACGCGGACAATCTTGTCGGCACCATGTTTCGTGCGGCAGAAAACGAGCACTTTCTGCATCTCGGGGTGGCCGGCGAGCAGTTCCTTGAGAAGCGCTCCCTTGCGGCGCTTGTCGATGCGGTAAAGTTCCTGGTGGATGCGCTCGATGGGCGTACTCTGCGGAGCAACCTCGACGCGCACCGGATCCGCATGGAGAATCGATTTCGCCAAATCCAGGATGCTGTCAGGCATAGTCGCACTGAAAAACAGGTTCTGCCGATTCTGCGGCAAGAGCGCCACCACCTTGCGGATGTCGTGGATAAAGCCCATGTCTAGCATGCGGTCGGCCTCGTCCAGCACAAAGACTTCCAGCTTCTTGAGGCTCACCGCCTTCTGGCCAATCAAGTCGAGCAGGCGCCCCGGAGTCGCGACAAGCACGTCGACGCCACGGATAAGGTTCCTCTTTTGCGAAGCATCATTCACGCCGCCAAAAATGCAGGCCGTCGAAATCGCCGTAAACTGCGCATACTGTTTGAAACACTCCTCCACCTGGATGGCAAGCTCGCGAGTCGGGAGCAGCACCAGCACGCGGCATGTCTTGGGAGCGCGGAAATTTCCCGACTCCAGCAGCCTCTGCAAAATGGGGAGCGCGAACGCAGCCGTCTTCCCCGTTCCCGTCTGGGCAATCCCCAGCAAGTCACGGCCTTCCAAAAGGCTCGGGATGGACTTTTCCTGAATCGGGGTGGGAGTTTCGTAGCCGACTGCACGAATGGCACGCTGCAAAGGGTTAGCAAGGGGTAAATCCGCAAACATCATAATAAGGCCAAATATAGAAAAAACGGGGAAGTTCCCCCGCCAAATACGCGGCCGATGCGTCACTTCAACGAACGCAGCAACGCCTTCTGCTCGTCGGTGATGCGGTAACTTTCGCATGCCTTCTGGATAGACTTCGCATGAATCCACGGCGAAAGCTTACGACCCTTGATGTAGGGGAACGCCGCATCCCACTGCTTGGCGAGCGCCGTCGCAAAGTACCAGGCGATGACCATCTGCACGTAGTAGCGGTCCGTGGGGCGAGCTGCATTTACCGAAGACCTCGCGGCACCGGTATCGGAATCGTCAAACAGGTTCTCGTCTACCGCGGCGACCATTTCCAGGTGCTTCTTGTCGAAACGTTCATCCAGAAAAAAGTTCATGAGCATGTTCACGCCGAAACGCACCGTGTAAGGTTCGCGCGACTTGAGCCAAGCCTTGATGCGATCCAAAAAACGAGTCTCGTCCTTGAGCAGCGCCTTCGGAGACTTGCCGTCGCAAACGGCCCAGTTGTCGATGTAGGGCAAGAACTGCTCGATACGGCGCAGGCACTCGTCAAAATCCTTGATGCGTTCCACCACAAAAAGGTGGACCTGGTTTTCCTCGAAATACCGGTGCGGAAGTTTGTCCAAAAAACTCGCGATGTCCTTCGGCAAGGTTTTTGCGGCCGCTGCCGTTGACGTTGCAGCAGCCTTCGCAGCCCCCTTCACCGACGAATCTACAAACTCCTTTGCAATCTTCCGCATCGTTGGCACGCGCACGCCGATAATCGATTTCTTGTCGATGTTCGGCAAGAGAGACGCATGGAAATCCCTGTACTTCAGGTCCTGTTCGGCAAGGAGCCGCTTGACAAGTTCGGCGTGGGTCATTGTTTTTCTGCTTTTTCGACAGCAGCGTCAACTGCCTTGGCGGCCTTCTCCGCAGCGGCTTCAGCGGCTTTGATTTCCGCCTTCCACGGAGTAAGCCCCACAACCTCGTCGACAGGGATCGAGAACGCAATGCCCTGGCCCATAGTGTCAAGGCCCGCCTTCTGGTAAAGGGCGTGCAGCACGGCATCCTTGATCTTCACGTCCACCAGAATCATCACGATTTCCTTTTCGGGCTGAATGGCGATCTTGAAGAACGATTCCGCTTCCTTGTTCGCCGTACCGCGGGCATTCAGAATCGTCCCGCCGCGTGCACCGGCATCCTTGGCGGCTTCCATCACCGTATCCGAGAAACCGGTGTTGACAATGCAAAAGATAACCTCATGCTTATTCATGCTCAGTCCCTCCGAATCTGGGTGCGGTTGTCGCTCAAGAAGTTGAAAATGGATTTTCCGATGACGCTCGACATGGGAATGGTGTAGGCGATGCCCTTGCCGCCCTGGATCGTGTTGAACTTTTCGCCCAGGCTGTCCAGCGCATTGCGCAAGTTGTTCTCGCCGATAATGCTCAGGATGATGGCGCGGTCGGAATCCGTAAGGCCCATCGCCGCCAGGAATTCCTTGGGAGCGGTCCCCCTTCCGAAAAGCACCATCTGCACGTTCGCGCCAAAGGACTGGATATGGTCCATGTAAAAGTCTGCCTTCGCACGGCCCACCACAGTAACAAGAATCTTCAGCTTGTTCACGGAAACGCGGTTACGCCCGGTCACCGTCTTGGAACGTCTGTAGGGCACCTTCGCCGCCAGCTTCTCTGAAATCTTCCTTGCGTCTACTCTGCTTACCATTCCCGCTCCCCTACATAAAGTCAATAATCTGTTCATCGTCGGCATCCTGGATACGGCGCATCATCATGCGGTTGCGAAGCGCAGTCGCCACGATGGCACGGAAGCCCAGCACCTGGATGGTTATGAGGGGGGTCATCGCCACCATGGCAACAATCCCGAACGCATAGTTCAATATGGAATCCCCGCCGGTATGGATCGAAGCGCATGCACCGATCGCCAGCGGCAAAATAAAGCTCGAAGTCAAGGGTCCACTCGCCACGCCACCCGAGTCAAACGCGATAGCCGTGTAGAGCTTGGGCACAAAGAACGAAAGACCGAGCGAAATGAAATATCCCGGAATCAGGTAATAGACAATGGGGAACCCGACAATGATGCGGATCATCGAAAGGCCGATCGAAAGCCCCACACCCACAGAAAGCGCAATCAGCATCGAGCGCTTGGTCACGAGGCCGCCCGTAATCTCTTCGACCTGCTTGTTGAGCACGTGCACGGCAGGCTCCGCGAGCACCACCACCATGCCGAGGACAAAACCCGCCACCACGAGAGCACGCGGCATATTCCCCAACTGCCTGCCCAGTTCAAACCCGATAGGCATGAACCCTACCGCGACCGCCGTCAAGAAGACGACAAGCCCCACGAAAGTGTAGACCACACCGAACATCATCGGCGCAAGCTTCGTCCACGAAAGTCGAAGCACAGTCAACTGGAGCACCATGAAGAATATCGCAATGAGTCCAAGAGCCGCGACAACATCCTTGACGACACCCCAGACCGTAGGCAAGAAGTTTGCCCCGAGGGATGCGTCAATAGAATAAGCCGATTCCGAAAGCTGGTAGGTCAGGTCGCCCTTCGAGAACAGCACAAGGCCCATGAAAGCGATAATCGGGCCCACCGAGCAAAGCGCAATCAAGCCGAAACTATTCTCGTTCGCATTCTTGCCGCCAATCGCGCCAGCGACACCCACACCCAAAGCCATGATGAACGGCACCGTGATGGGCCCGGTCGTCACGCCGCCGGAATCGAACGCGAGAGGCACGAACATGTCCCTGCCGAACGTTACCATCAGCATCCCGAACATGAACAGCATCATGTAGAAAAAGATGATAATTGTCGAGAGGTCCTTCTTGAACACAATTTTCACAATCGCAAGCAGCAAAAAGAGGCCGACACCGATACCGATTGTCGCTATCAGGAGGACCGGCTCCACGGTATTCTTTACCTGCTCGGCCAGCACGGAAAGGTCGGGTTCGGCCACCGTGATAAGCACACCCATCACAAAACACACGGACACAAGCAACAGGAGGCGCCTCGACTTGGCAAGGCCCGACCCCACCTGTTCGCCCATCGGGGTCATGGCAAGGTCGGCCCCCAGGTTAAAAAGCCCTATGCCCCCCACCAAAAAAACGGCGCAAATGGCAAAAACAATCAACTGTTTGGGCGAAAAAGAGACAAGAGGGGTAAACGACACCGCAAGCACAATCAGCGTGACGGGTAAAACCGAGGCAAAAGCCTCTTTCAACTTGTCCCAGAAGATTTTGAACATCTTGCAACAATATAGAAACTTACGCGGAAATTACATATTTTTCAACTTCGATGCAACCGAATGATTTCCCGGCACATCAAAAGGGTACTATGGACGAAAAAGTGATACTTCAACACCTCAAGGATGGGAGCCGCGAAGCTCTGGCCCTGCTCTGGCAGGGGCACAGTTCGAACGTGCTGAACCTCGCCTTCCGCATGTTGAAGGACCGCGACCAGGCCGAAGACATCCTCATGGACGTGTTCGTGCAGGTTCCCAAGGCCGTACAGGCGTTCCGGGGCGAATCAGCGCTCGGGACCTGGCTGTACCGCCTCACGGTGAACGCCTGCCTCATGAAGTTGCGCTCGCAAAAGCGCCACCGCGAACTCGAGGAAGAAAAGCTGGACGTCATTGTCGAAGAAGTTATCGGCAAATTGGACTCGCAAGGCGAGGACTTCGATGCCGAACTTCTGGAAAAGGGGCTCGCGCAGCTGCCGGCGGAAACGCGCAGCATGCTCTGGCTCAAAGATGCCGAGGACCTCGACGTGAAGGACCTCGCCTCGATTTACAAGATGCCCGAGGGCACCGTCAAGGCGAGACTCAGCCGCGCAAGGCACCTCGTAAAGGACTTTTTAAAGGAGCGTAAGGATCATGGCTAACAAAATCGACTTCTCGAAGCTCGAAAGGCTTACCCCCAGGGAAGATTCCTGGGCCAAGGTCTGCGCCCGCCTGGACGCGGAATCCGCAAACACACCCGCAAAGGGCAAAATCATCGACATCAAGAGTTGGTACAGCGCCATCCCGATTGCCGCGAGCCTCGTGCTCGTGAGCCTCACGGCGCTCCTCCCGGCCATCACGGACGATGCGGATGGCCAACCCATCACGACCGAAACCATTTCCATCAACAGTTCCGCACCTGACGAGGTCTCCAGCTGGTATTCCAGCTTGGGCAACTCGACCAGCGACGAGTTCGAGACGCTCGAGGAAACTGTCGGCTTCAGCTATTTAATAAAGGAGTAAAAATATGAAAGGAGCAAAACTCTTCACCGCAAGCCTTGCCGTGCTTGCCCTGGCCCTGGGGTTCTTCCTGGGAAACTTCTGCGGCAAATGCAGCATGTGCTGCAGCAAGGGCGAAATGACCTGCTGCAAAAAGATGGAAGGCCCGTGCCCGCGCCATGGCATGATGCCGCCCCCCGGCGGCCCGCACCATCCGGGAGAATTCAAGGAACACGGCCCACACGGCGACTTCAAGGGACCTAAATTCAAGCACAAGATGGATCCCGTCGTCATCGATTCCATGCTGGAAGTGACTCCGGAACAGAAGGCCTCTCTCGACGCGAGCCGCGCCAAGGGAGACTCCATCTTCAAGGAACTGCGCGGGAACAAGCACGCCGCCGAAAAGGCCCTGGGACAGGCGCTCGAAAGCGGAGACCAGGCCGCCATCGAAGCCGCGAAGGCGCAGGTGCTGGAAGCCGACAAGGCACTGCTCGAGCACCGCATCAACGGCATCAACGCGCTCGCCAAGATCCTCACGAAGGAACAGCTCGAAAAGTTCAACCAGTTCCACAAAGAACAGATGAAGAAGTTCAAGGAACTCAAGAAAAACGGACGGCCCGGCCCGCTGGGCAACCCTCCCCCGCCGCCTCCGCAGCAATAAAGAGAAATCCCTCCTCAAACAAAAAATCCTCGGCATTAACATGCCGGGGATTTTTTTAAAACACCTTGTCGATCGTCTCGACGAATTCCTTGTAGGCAAATGTCGCGTCGAGACTCTTGAGCGCGCGGGCAAGCCCCCGGAAATGCCACTGGTGAGCGGCGGCATCCTTGACACTGAACAAGTCCCACACCTTGTCGCCGATAGCCTGGTAATCGCGGTAGATGGCGCGGATATTGCTCAACTTGTCCGCCAGCGCCACGATTTTCACATCGTTCGAAGCGGCGGAAAGCCTCTCGATGGATTCCTCCTTGCGGAACCTCCAGCTTTCCTCGCTATTGCGGCCCTCGAAAGTGATATCGGATTCCGCCTCCACCAAGTCAGCCACGCGATCGCCGAACTCGCGACGGATCGCCGAAAGCGTCACGTCGGTATCTTCCACCGTGTCGTGGAGCGCAGCGGCGGCCAGCAGTTCCTGGTCGTTCGTCATCGTCGAGGCAATGGCGACCGCCTCCATGGGGTGCACGATATACGGAAAGCCCTTGCCGCGGCGTTCCTTGCCCCGGTGAGCGTTCACGGCAAAAACGATTGCCTTGTCAAGAATCGAGGTATCCATGATTTTAATCTATACAAAAAACTAGCCGAGCGCAACATCCAGGGCCATCATCAGCGAAAAACCGACGGCAAAAAACACCGTCCCGACGTTGGAATGACGTCCCTCGGACATTTCGGGGATAAGTTCCTCGACCACCACGTAAATCATGGCTCCGGCGGCAAAGCTCAGCAAGTACGGCATGACCGGCACGAAATGCTCCGCGAAAACAACCATGAGAATCGCGGCCACAGGCTCGACAGCCCCCGAAAGCGCCCCGTAAACAAACGATCTCTTCTTCGAAAGCCCCTCGGCGCGGAGCGGCATCGAAATAATCGCCCCCTCGGGAAAGTTCTGGATGGCGATACCGATAGAGAGCGCAAGCGCGCCGAGCGCCGTGATGTCCACGCTCCCCGAAAGAAAACCCGCATAGGCCACGCCCACAGCCATCCCCTCGGGAATGTTGTGCAGCGTGACAGCAAAGACCAGCATCGCCGTGCCCGAAAGCTTGCTCGCAGGGCCCTCCTTCTCGTGGTTCGCGTGCATGTGGGGCACCACGTTGTCGAGGAAAAGCAAAAAGAGGATGCCCAGCCAGAATCCGACGACAGCAGGCATGAACGCAAACTTTCCGAGACCTGCGGAACCATCCATCGCGGGGACAAGGAGACTCCACACGCTCGCCGCCACCATGACGCCCGCGGCAAAACCCGAAAGCGACCTCTTGAGACTTTCGCCCATCTCGCGACGGAGCAGGAACACGCAAGCCGCCCCGAGGACAGTCCCCAGGAACGGAATGAGAATCACTTGCAACGTCAAAACATTCATCGGCAAATAAAATAGAAAAAGACTCGCCAAGGCGACAATTTACTTGGCGGAAGACACGACCCTGTACGCTTCCACAAGTTTTTCCAGGGAGACCGCACAGTTCGCAGGAGAAGTGGACGGGAGCCTTTCGGCATCGATGCCGACATCCTTGGCGCAGTATTTCTGGTACAGCTTGTGGGCCGTGGCGCCCGTGCAGAAAATGCGCGAGACCTTCGACCTTTTTACGAGTTCGCCTATTTTGTTCGGAACGACATCCTCGATGCTCGTATCGCTCGCGCCGACGATGGTGCAACTTTCCAGCACATCCCAAAGAGCCACATGGTGCTTCTTGAGTATCGCCTTTTTCTGCGGAATGGTTTCAGGGACCGTTTCGCCGAGGACCTGCGCGAGCACCTTCCAAAAACGGTTCTGCGGATGCCCGTAATAGAATCCCACCTCGCGGGACTTGGGCGAAGGAATCGAGCCCAGCAGCAGCACGCGGGAGCTCCGGTCGTAAACCGCCGGGAACTCGTGCGTCACAAAAGTACGTGCGTTCTTTTGAACCATTGCTTGAGCCTCACCGCCGATTGAGAGCCTTGTCGACATCGGATGCCTTGCTGAACATCCCGAGCAGCCGCTTCTTTTTTCCCGAGCCATCTTCGTGGTAGACCCAGTATTTCTTGCCCAGGTAGACAATCAGATATTGGCCGCTGTTGTTATGGTACTGTCGGAATTCCGCCTCTTTCTGGGGCACGCTTTCTTCCCAATGCTCCATACGTAAATCCAAGGTGAGAATGTCGTAACGGATTTTTTCGAAGAGGTCGACCGAATCTACGAACATCGGGGCGTTATCGTATTTCTTTTTCCCGCCGTTCACTTTGAGCACACTTGTCTGGAGTTCCGCGACTTCGCCGTCTTCCAGGGAAAAGTACACGGGATCGTTTTTGAACGCCTTGTTCAGAAGCGGAGTCCATTTGTTCAAGCCTATAAACCGAGCGTATGCAAAATACGTCTTCCCGAGACGCATGACATAGAACGGCAACTTCCCTTCTTCTTGCAAAATCACGGTCGTATCCATCGATGTATTTAACCCAACAGCCCTCTCGAGTTCGAAAGTCGTTTTGTAGCTCCCTACGAAATTCCCGTCTTTATACAGACGGTAATCAAGACCGCTGCGGGTTGCGCCGATGTGCGAGGCGATGTACACCTCTTTTTTTGTCTTCAAGATGCGGAGCCCCCAGAACCTGTACCGCACGGGATTGTAGTTCTCGATTAAGCCTCTCTTGAGCATTTCTTCGAAAGGAACAGGGCGGGATTCCTTGATTTTTGTTGCGAAGGGCGTTCCCGTATGGCCCGCAAGACCTCCATACATCCTTTCGATATCCGCCGTGATATCGGCGAATTCGCCGTCGTTCAGTTCAAAACCGGATGGCAACCTGTCTAGGCCACTCCATCTTTTCTCTTTTTCCATGTATGCAAGGTAACCCCAGTCGCCGCGGAAAACGGTCATCTTCACATCGCTTTCTCCGCCACCGTAGTTCAGTTCATCCTCGGCCCCGGCGAATATAGCCAAGACAAAAGCGAGAATGCATGGAATTTTATTCAAGATGCACATGGTAGGGAATATAAATAAAAACAGGGATAACAAGAATTCTGGGGAACATTCTGTCAAAAAAATGTTATATCTATAACGTATGTCGGTCTACATCCACCAGTTTGCGAATTATTTGAGGCTCCACCTGGATTCCATATCCGTGGGCCTTGTCGCGACGCTGTTGATGATTTACGGGTCCGCCATCAACAACTATTTCAAGAAAATCACCCGAAGCATCCCCTTCTTAGGGCGGTTCGCATTGTTCGTGCTGCTGTGTGGTGCCGGGTACGCGTTTTTGTCGTCGCAAATGGTGCGCTTCTTGAAATTGTTCCTGCGCGGTCAAGCAGACTTACCACTGATAGGAATCATAGCAGGCGCGTTCATCGTGCTAGCATACCTCGCCCGCAGCGGGAAAGATGTGTAAGGAACCTTGGAATCATTTCAGTTCGTTTCAGAACGGACTGAGCACTGATCGCATCTCAAAACAGGCGTCTTATTAAAAGCCCTTTTAACAGAGCGTCTAAACAACTTTTTCCAATTGGATTTGGAAACGCCAAAAACATATTCTTCTTCGGCTTCCAAGTAACCATTGCCTAAGCGCTCATGTGTTTTGCCGTCATAAAAGGAATAAAATGCTTTCATCGTCATAATTCCTTCGTGAAGCAAAAGGCCCAGCAAACCTAGGCCGCCACCGGTGAGCACGGAGTTGATATCAATGTCTTCAATAAACAAATAAACGTCGGCAGCGGGCAAAGCAAGACGTTCGTCACTTATTGTAAAAGCGTCCTTGCCATCAATCGTTACCTTGTCCGATTCAAACGCGTAAAAGGTGGGAATACCGGAGTCACCGACTGCAATATACTTTGTAAAGACTTGCAATTTGGAACCATCGCTTAGCGGTCTTGCCATGGATTCAATGTCCTGTTTCAGTTCGGCAGACATCCATTCATGGAACGAATTGACATACTCTGGCCAGTCATCTTCAAGATCGTCCGTATTCTCAATCCGCGCATCCGAGAAAATCACGGCAACTGTCTTTGGCCGCCAATTCCAGTCCTCCGAAATGGAGGCTCTACTCCCTCCACAGCCAGCAAGAGCCAACGAAAGAAAAGCACCCAAAAGAAATTTCAAGTATTTCATACCATCTCCTTTTTAGGAAATATAACAAACTATTTTCCTTCGTCCGTACAAATAAAGTCATTAACCGGGGTTAAAGCCCCGGAAATAACATATAACGTGCGTAGTTGTGGTCCCATTCCTTGTGATACACTTTCTGGTATGCCTCGAGTTCTTCTTTGGTGAAGTTAGATACTAAACCTGAAACCTAATACGTAAAGCCGAAGCCGACCTTAAGACCGCTCTGCAATGCGGCCTCTGCTGCTTTTAGAGGTTCAAAGACTCGTGCATCGCTAATAACTGTAATGCTAATCGGATATTCGCGTTCTTCGAGTGATTTACTTTCGTATTCCTGTTGCATGCGTTTCAGTAAATCTTCTGGTTTGACGACTTCCGGCTTATTGGATTGCGCAAGACGCTCCCGGTAATCCATCTTTAACGAAGGGCGGCGATTGTAAAAAGCGTAATATACACTGTCGTCGTTGTTATAGTTGATGGACAATTCCATGTAGCTCCTGGTCTCAGGTCCTTCTTCCGGTTCATCTTTACAAAGAGAATCATTCTCTGATATAAGTTTTTTTATATCATCCTGAGTCAAATCTTTGCCATGTGTAAGGCTATCCTGTTTCTTCAATATTTTTAGGATACACTTGACGCCTCTGGTGCTGGGTGGACGAATCGGTGACGCCCATTCTGGTTGTCGCGAACTTGTTAGCGGTATATGAAAATCCCGGTTCAAAACCATAGAATACTGACTACCAAAAACGAAAAGGGCTGCTTGGGAAATTTCCCGCAGAACCATTCCAGATACGTCCCCGTCAACACGGACATGAACCTGTTTTTCCTGTTCCGAAGAATCGAAGCAATGTTCTATGTTGATTTCCCGCTTTCCTATAGACATACTGCCATTATAAGTTTTTTCACACTTGCCTTGCTCCTTGAGCTTTCGTGTTTTTTCTTCAATGCGCCTTATCGCAATATCGTAAAGCGGATTAGTTTCGTATTGAGGATTTGCATCCAGTTCACGATAGAGATCCGGATACAGGATTCCGTCAATAAAGATGGAGTCTTTGCGGACATCAAAAACTACGGTATAGTCGTTGTGCTCCATATATTTTTCACCCCCACAGCCACAAAACAGTAGGGTAAGGCAAAAAAGAAGCAAAATTTGATTCCGGTTTACCATAGTCATTTTATTAATTTATAAAAAATGTGTCCAATTCGCACTCCTGTTTTAACTGTCAAGTATTCCTTGACAGTTCGACTGCTCGTGTTTTTTGAGGAGTTGGCCTCTACAATTTGCGGATTTCTTCCTCGGAGAGACCGGAAATTACGGCAATGGTCGAATCAGGAATGCCCTGTTCTCGCATTGCTTTCGCCATTTCACGCTTAGAATCAAGGACGCCTTCGGCTACCTTCGCGTTGATTTCATCCGCGAATTCTTCAAAAATGCCATCGACCATGGCGTTATGGTCCCATTCCTTGTGATACACTTTCTGGTATGCCTCGAGTTCTTCTTTGGTGAAGTTAGATACTTTTGAGCTTTCTGTCAAATTTTCATGGGCAAGTTGTAAATAATCCTTACCAGTTGAGACTTTATTTATTCAACTTCCAATGTCCGCCCTTGTCCGAGCCAATTCTGTAAACAACATTTTTTCGTTTTAATTGATTGAGATCTCGCTGAATGGTTTTTGAGGAAACGTCAAGCTTTTGCGCAAGCTCTCTTAGAGATACCGCCGTATTTTTCCGTATGATGCTCAAAATCAAATCTTTTCTAGATTTTTCTTGGACATTTTCTTGGACATTTTCTTGGACATTTTCTTGGACATTCACCGTTTTCTCGTCAATTAGGGCACTTTTTAGAGCGCTAAAGTGGATTCGCATCCCGTTTCCTAGGATTTCGTACTTCGGCAAGTTTGCGCCGAGTTCTTTGCATGCGTCGCAGATTTTTTCAACACCACGTCCCCAGTTTTCGATATACCCGGCACGATAAAAGACATTTGCGATATTGGGGTTGTAGGGTTTGGAATGATGCGGTTTCATAAGCGTTTCGGCAGTCCATCCTTCCGGCAAAAAGCATTGATTGCTTATAATAATCGCTTCGTTTTCCACACGGATTTGAATAGGCGTCCCAAACATGTAGCAGTTATGGATAATCGCGTTATAGACCGCCTCACGAATGGCGATACGGGCATAGGGGTAAGTTTCCACGCGGCGGTCGTGCTCATACGTAATTTTCGCCTTGAGGTATTTCAAGTAGATTAAATCGATGACCTTATCGGCAATTTTTATGAGAGAGTCTTCAATCGTATCTTGATACTGCAAGTCAACGGCATTGGTAAACCGACCGACCTTCACGTAGCTGCCATTTTGGATTACACTAGGATCGCTATAGAAAAGCATCACGGCCGAACGTTTAAGCTTTCCGTTAGACATAAGATGAAATTTTTCCAACAATTCCTTGTTGGAAATGTTCAAGTCTTCGGGGCTCATGCGGTTGCTCTTAAGCGCCTCGCGCCTAAAAATCTTGAAACTTTCTGCGTCCAAATCATCAACACCGATATCTTCAACAATGGCGTCTTCCCAACGGACGCCCGTTTTCTTCATGATAAATTCCGAAAGGGCGACACCTGTCAACTGCTGTTTAGTCGCCCCGCTCCTATAATGGAACTCCCCATGATAACTTACAGGGTAGGAACTCGGGTCAACGATAATCTCGATATATTCTAAACCATCCTTTTCCATTTTGTTTATTGCGGTAACAATGCCAAGACATGTTTGAATCTTGTTAGGGATATCTTCTAAAAGTTTTTTGATGTTTGAAACACCGCAAACACTCCCATTGTCATCGATGCCTATATACAGCTTGCCACCCTGCGCATTGGCAAAGCCACAAACCCACTTGAGATATTCGTCTCGCCACGTTGATTTGTATTCAATGTTTTGATTTTCTGCCATTTTGCCCCCTTTTGCAAAAAAAGGACCGCCCCGCCTGCGCGGTTAGCGATCCTTAATACCACCTTTTCTGGTGTTGGGAGTAATATACAAAAATAGGACGAGGAAATGCAATTTTTTTTGTAGGGGGAAGCCTCCCCCTCGGCAAAGCCTGTAGTCTTTGCCTACCCCCTCTGCGGACGTTCGCCACCCCGCAACGCCCCGGCTTTTTCATGTACAAGGTGGTCAAAATTTTTGACTACCTTCTTTTTCTCTGTCATTGCGAGGCCCTGTAAAGGGCTGCGGCAATCTTCCGCTGGCCAGCGACACCCCAGCTTTGAACTGTCGCAAATTTTGCGACAATTGTCAAGAAATCCTTGACAGCTCCCTTGCGAGAGGGGTAATATGCATAATTTGCATATTACTATGCTCATTTTTATTTAAATTGTTGTTGACATAGCCCTTGGGTTATACCTTGGGCGCCCGTTTTATTGAGTATTTGCTCTAGTCTCTATCCTGAAATCGGCAAAATTTCAAATACAATGAGAATAGGGTAAACTGCTCACGTCCCGATTGGGGCGTGGGTCGTTTGCGTTTATTGATTGTATAGGATTTGCCGATCCTCAGGATACAGTAAGCGCTTCAGCGATGCCACGCCTTTTTTGTATGCTCGGCTGAAACTCTTGACTTTCATTTGCTCCGTATGCGGGTTTGCGACGGAGTTAAATGAAGACGCTGATAGACATCAACAACTACCCGGTTTCCGTAGTTCTCAAGACCCTTGTCAAAGACAAGACAACGGGCCAGAACATTATCCTTGCGACAACGGCGCGTACGAGGCGTGGCCGCATTTTCGGCAAGACAAAGCAAATTACCGAAGAACTGCTCCAGTCCATCGGCGCCGACCTAATCCAACCGAGAGTTGCAAAGTCGCTCGAAAAGCAGGCGGAGCGCACTCGAGAAAAGGCGGAAGTTTTCACACCGTCGTGGATTTGCAATAAGATGAACAACCACTGCGATGCAGAATGGTTCGGTCGCAAAAACGTATTCAACACCGAAGACGGTCAATCGTGGAAACCGACATCAAAACCAATTAAGTTCGAAAACGAAAATGATTGGCAAAAATACGTGGATTCAAAGCGTCTCGAAATTACCTGCGGCGAAGCTCCATACATCGTTTCGCGATACGATACCACCACCGCAGAAATCATCCCGATAAAAAGACGCATTGGCATACTTGACCGCAAACTACGCGTGGTGAACGAGAAGACCGACAACAAAAACGATTGGCTCAAGTGGACGTACCGAGCGTTCCAGAGCGTGTATGGTTACGAATTCCAGGGCGACAACTTGCTTATCGCCCGCATCAACCTGCTCATCACTTTCGTGGATTATATGCAGGACCGATGGGATCGAATTCCAACAGAAAGAGAACTCCAGAAAGTGGCGAACATCATCGCCTGGAACTTTTGGCAAATGGACGGCATTACGGGCAAAGTCCCCTTCGGAAAACCGAAAGAAGAACGAACGCTCAACATGTTTGATTTTACGGTTGGCGATAATGACAGCGCACCGGAAGAAATGGACTGCAAAATTTTTGACTGGACAAGAAGAAGGTCTTATACATACAGAAGTATAAAGGAAGGTCGGTAAAATGAAGTTTGATTTCGCAATTGGAAATCCGCCTTATCAAGATGAATCGATTGGCGAGAATAAAACATTCCAACCTCCAGTTTATGACAAATTTATGGATGCCGCATATCAGGTAGCTCAAAAAGTAGAGCTGATTCATCCTGCAAAGTTTCTTTTTAATGCGGGCGGAACTCCAAAAAAATGGAATGAAAAAATGCTCAATGATGAGCACTTCAAAATATTAGATTATCAGGAAGATGCGACTAAAGTCTTTCCGACAACAGAAATTAAAAGCGGAGTGGTGATATCTTATCGTGATGAATCATCTGATTATGGTGCTATCGGCGTTTATGTAAAGCAAAGAGAACTTAACGATATATTGCATAAAGTGAGCAACAGCCCAAATTTTTCAAGTCTTAGCGAAATTGTTATTTCCAGCTATGCCTATCATTTTACGGAAAAGATGCATTTAGATTTTCCAAAGGCAAAAGAGAAATTAAGCAACGGCCACGCATACGACCTTAAATCCAATACATTTGAAAAATTGCCTGAAATCCTACTTGATGAAAAACCAAATGATGGTTACGATTATGTACAAGTAATTGGTAGAGAAAAAGTTGTTGGAAAAAACAAAAAAAGAAATCAAAAATTTATTCGTGCGGATTATATTACAGATGTCCCCAATTTGCATAAGTACAAAATTTTCTTATCTAGTGCTAATGCGAATGGCGTTTTTGGAGAAACGTTAACTCCGCCATTTGTTGTTGAACCAGACGTCGCCTCAACAGAAACATTTCTTAGTTTGGGAATATTTGACAAGAAAGCCTATGCTGAAAATTTAAAGAAGTATATTCACTGCAAATTTTCTAGAGCGCTTTTGGGAATAGTAAAAGCGACTCATCATGTTACCGTAGATACATGGAAATACGTTCCTCTTCAAGATTTTACTTCGCAATCCGATATAGACTGGTCCAAATCTATTCCAGAAATCGACAAACAACTTTACGATAAATACGGTCTTTCACCCGAAGAAAGGGAATTCATCGAAACACATGTAAAGGAGATGGAATAATGGCTATGCAGACTCCAAATATCAAGACATCGAAAGACGTTGTCCCGATGATATATGCCTATACCACTCCGGGTATCACCTACCACGAAGGCTATACCAAAATTGGTTATACGGAACAGAAAGTCGAAGACCGTGTTTACCAACAGACGCATACCGCGGGCGTCAAGGCTAAAATTGAATAGCAGGGTAACGCCGTCTTTGACGATGGCTCGGGAGAAACTTTTGACGACCATGCCTTCCACGCCTACTTGCGCAAGAACGATATCAAGCAGCCGATGGATTTGGGGAACGAATACTTCGACAAGGACGATCGAAACGAATGGTTCTACATTACCCCGAAAGATTCGCGATTAATGTTCAACGACTTCCGTCTTAATCGCGGAATTTTTGAACTAGAACCTGCGATTATCCCATACACCCTCCGCGCCGAACAAGAAAAAGCTGTGTCGTTGACCAAGGCTTACAAGGAATCCCATGAAAAAGGAGAATTCCTGTGGAACGCAAAGCCACGCTTCGGAAAGACTTTGGCTGTATATGACTTTATGAAGCGAATCGGTGCGAAAACCGTCCTTATTGTAACGAATAGGCCCGCCATCGCGAACAGCTGGTATTCGGATTACGCAAAGTTCATCGGCCGTGAATCAAAGTATTTCTTTGTAAGTGATGTTGACGGTGTTAAGAATAAGAAAAACGTCATCTCTTACGACGAGTTTGCCAAAGACAAGAAATCTCGCGAAAAGAAAAAGTTGCCCGAACTCGGCCTAATCTATTTCGCCTCGCTTCAAGACTTGAAGGGTTCCATCTATTTCGGCGGCAAGTTTAACAAACTCCAAGAAATCAAGGATACCAACTGGGACTTGCTTGTTATCGATGAAGCCCACGAAGGTGTTGATACCTACAAGACTGACGTGGCGTTTGACCGTATCAAGCGCAATTTCACGCTGCATCTTTCAGGAACTCCGTTCAAGGCTCTTGCGAACAATAAGTTTAACGATGACGCCATATTCAACTACACTTACGCAGACGAGCAGAAAAGCAAACGCGATTGGGATAATTCTAACGAAATAGAGAACCCGTATGCGGTACTTCCGACGCTTAATCTCTATACCTATCAAATGTCGGAGATTGTTCGTGACGAACTTTCGCAGAAGATGGAGCTCAATGGTGAAACGGTAGAATACGCATTTGACCTTAACGAATTTTTCAAGGTTGAAAATGGAAAATTCGTCCATGGTTCTTCTGTCGATAAATTCTTAGACGCTCTCACGACACAGAAAAGATTCCCGTTCTCGACGCAGGAATTGCGCGATGAAATTAAGCACTCCTTCTGGCTCCTTGACAGGGTCGAAAGCGCAAGGCTTTTGGCAAAGAAACTTCACGAACATCCAGTTTTCAAGGATTACGAAATAGTCCTTGCTGCAGGTGATGGCCGCGTTGACGATGATGACGAAAACGAGAAATCTTTCGATAAGGTCAGGAAAGCGATTGCCGAAAACGAAAAGACCATTACATTGTCTGTCGGTCAGCTAACCACTGGTGTTACCATTCCTGAATGGACGGCCGTACTCATGCTCAGCAATGTGAAATCCCCTTCGCTTTATATGCAGGCCGCTTTCAGGGCGCAGAATCCTTGTTTATTCCGCGTCGGAACAACAAGTAAGCGTAAAGAAAATGCATACGTATTTGATTTTGACCCAGCAAGAACGCTTATAATCTTCGAAGAATTTGCGAACGACCTTTCGCCCAATACATCGTCTGGTCGTGGAGATGTCGAAACCCGAAAGAAGAACATTCGTGAATTGCTCAATTTCTTCCCTGTTATCGGTGAAGACGAAAACGGAGAACTCATTGAGCTTGATGCCGAAAAGGTTCTCTCGATTCCGCGTAAGATTAAGTCCGTTGAAGTTGTTCGCCGTGGATTTATGAGCAACTTCCTTTTCCAGAACATCGGCAATGTGTTCTCTGCTCCCAAGGAAGTCCTCGATATTATTGAACAGTTTGATCCTATCGGTGAACAAAAGCCAAAACAGAACGTCAATTTGTCCGAAGAAGTCAAGAAGGACTTAGGACTTGATGAAAACGGCAATGTCAATTTGGATGACGAGTATGTGATTGGCGTTGCTGCCGATATCTTTGGTCCCAAACTCTATGATGTCAAGGGCGGAGTAGATGAAGTAATTGCCGAAGTTCAGCAATCGGAGAAGCCAAATACTTTAAATGACCGTTTGAAAGACTTTGTAAAAAATCAAATTGTCAAGGATGTCGTTCAGACTGCTCAAGATAATTATGGTCCCGATATGAAACCTTCGGATAAGCGCCAAGTGGAATCAAGGCTGAATTCCGAAGTGGACCGTATTGTAGATAAGACTGTAAAGAATTACGAAATAGAACAGAATGTGATTGAACAGGAACGTGTCAAGGCGATGCAAAACAGGCACGAAACCGGCAAGACAGCGAAGGAAATTGAAACAGAGTTCGAGAAAAAGCAGGAAGAGGCAAGAACCAAGTTTAAGGCAGAAATCAATTCTGTTGTCGATGACTTTGCAAAGGATTCTGTCAAGGAAACCGTAAAGACGGTTGAAACAAAAATCAAGGAACGCGAACGCGACACCATCGAAGATGGCATACGTGATCACCTGCGCGGCTTCTCTCGCACTATTCCTTCGTTCCTGATGGCCTATGGTGACGAAACGGTAACACTCGCTACCTTTGACAACAAGATTCCTGGCAACGTGTTTCTTGAAGTTACAAGCATCACGTTGGAACAGTTCCGTTTTTTGCGTGATGGCGGCAAATACAAGGATTCCGAAACGGGCGAAGAAAAGGAGTTCAAAGGACAACTCTTCGATTCCGTTGTTTTTGATGATTCCGTAAAAGAATTCCTGTCGCTTAAAAAGAAATTGGCTGATTACTTTGACGAAAAGAGTATCGAGGACATATTCGATTATATCCCGCCACAGAAAACGAACCAAATCTTCACGCCGAAGGATGTCGTGAAACGCATGGTCGATATGCTGGAACAGGAAAATCCCGGTTGCTTCGATGACAAGGACAAGACCTTCATCGACCTATACATGAAATCAGGCTTGTATATTACGGAGATTGTCAAGAGACTCTATCAGAGCAAGAAAATGAAAGAGCTGTTCCCCAATGATAAGGAACGTCTAAAGCATATCTTCGAACATCAGGTATATGGCCTTGCCCCGACTGAAATCATCTACAAGATTGCCACAAGTTTTATCTTGGGCTTCGCTGACAATACCGACGAACTCAAGCACAACTTTAAGCAGCTTGATGCACTGCCGTATGCAAAAGAAGGAACGCTTAAGCAGAAGTTGGATGAACTGTTTGGGGAGTAGAAGTATTTAGTCGACCATTGTAAAATTTCCTTACCCCCCTTGCCAGTTTTTAGAATCTTAGGTACATTAATGCATGACGTGTTTCTCTGTCGAATGGAGAAATGCGTCTTTTTTTATTCCGAGATTTTGGAATAAAAGGACGCCTCTAACGTTAACCAGCCGTGATTTGCGGCTAAACGGAGGCTAAAATTACTCATTATGAAAGAAAATATTGACAACTTGTCAAAAATTGAGTATATTATAAAAAGATACACGGTAAGGATAACTCATAAGGCTTTAAAGAACCTTGACAAAATGCCCAAGCCGGAGCAGGAAAAGTTCTTCCGTCTGAAGGTTGCATTGGAAACAAATGGTCCAGAACAGCCCTCGTTTATGAATTATTCCAAACTTGGTGTGAATATGTACCATTGCCATTTGTCGAGGAAATGGGTCGCATGCTGGAAAAATGAATCGGGAACTTTAACTATAGAGGTCTACTATGTTGGCAGTCGTGAAAGCGCCCCCTACGCACGGCACTAAGAAGCCGATTTCCTTCAAGATCGAAGGCGAACAGATTCCCGATTTCGTTTTGGGGATGCTCAAATACATGTTCCCGAAATGTGTCAAAGTTTATGATGCTCCGGCCAAGAAGCACCATGATCTGGACGAGGAGTCGGTCGCGCTCGAAAGCACCGATTGGTACAAGAAGATGTCTGCGGAGATGACTCCGGGCAAAGCAATCCGTGCCGATCGAGGACTCCGCGGATGGACTCAAAATGTCCTCGCGCAAAAGCTCGGCATCTCTATACAGAATCTATCTGCGATGGAACATGACCGCCGTCCGGTATCCAAGAAAATGGCTGCGAAACTGTCCCAGGTTTTCGGAGTCCCGCCCGAAACATATTTCAAGTTCTGATTGTATAAACGAGATGCGTCTTTTACAAGAAGTGTAAGACAATAGCCTAATTCATTTCTTCTTGTTCGACTCGCTCTACAACCAGTTTCTGGAATATGTTCCATCCATCAATGCCGATTTTTTGGATAAGGCGGCGTTTAGAGTCGGAATTTTTCTTACCGACAACAAGCCCCTCCTTTTCAAGGAGATACTCTCTTAAATTTGTCAGATATTCTAGTGCTTTAGGTAACCGTGATATTTCTGGACAATCATTTTTTGATGCATCGCCTTTGGGAGGCTTTTTCCAGAATTTTTTTACACGCTCGTAACTAAATTCGTAATCCACATCGTCTTCATGCAGGGCGTATTCAAAGCGTTCCGCTGCTTTGGCGAAATCTATTTGTCTTTCTTTGAACATCGCAGAAAGATCGTCACGAACTTCTCGCCACCGTTCAACAAGAGTATTGTTGTTTATTGATTCTTGCTTGGACATTCTACTGAATCGGGCAGCTATTAGTCACTTTTTTATGGATATCATCTTGTGAAAGTTTTTGGGAGCATTCCATATCCTGTATTGCTCGTGCGCATTTAGATATACGGGCGCTTTTTTCGGCAACTCCATAACATGTTTCTAAGCACGCATCAAGCATTAGGTATTCGACTTCTATATCGAAACGATCACAATGCATTTTATTTGCGACAAAGGCACCAGCACCCATAGCCACCCCAAAGGCACCAGCAACAGCTACCTTTTTTTTCAATCCACCCTTTTCTTCTCTAATTTCAGGCGTTTTTTCATCATTATTGCATTTGCACTCAACTTGAGGACAATTTTCAGCTTGATTTGCTGCTTGATTTGGAGTGGATATTTTGGCTTCAACTTTGCTGCACGTGCAAGCAAAAACGAGCAGGGAAAGGGGAATGATTAAGTTCTTCATGTTTTTCAATATAAATAAAAATTTTTTCAGTATCATTTTTTTTCATGAAAACGATAAAATTGCCAAAATAATGTTAAAACGGCTCTTTTGAAGTAGACATCTGCCCCTTTTTGTCCCTTTTAGGGAGTTTAAATCTGTAGATGAAGAGCGGAAATACCGCCCTATTCACCTCAAAAAAGGAGTATATCTATGTCTATTCTTTCCAACGATTCTAGAATCAACGAGATGTGTAACGAGATGCTGAAGAGCGGCCGATGGGCGCTCATTCGGCATGGGAAGCACCCGATCCTTCGCCACTTGGCCGCTGGGGCGACCAAGTTCTTCATCATCCCCAGCACGCCCAGCGATGCTCGCGCCTTTGCGAACTTCCGGCGCGATTACAACCGCTACATCCGCGCATTCCTCATCCAGTCGTGTGTGATTCTCCCGAAGTTGCCGGCAGCGGCGTAAGAGGGAGGCCTCCATGACGTCCCCTTTCCTTCACACTCCAAGTACCGCCATATTCAAGAATGTGACGAGCTTGAGCTTTGAGGGATGTCAGAAAAGACAATTGAAAATTTTTGTTTACAAACGTAAAGATATTAACAAAAAATATTCAAAAGTATATTAAAAACAACGTATTTATTCAACATTCATAAATTCGGCATATCATGAGAATTCTACTTGTTATCCATGGCTACCCCCCATACTATATGGCCGGCTCCGAGGTTTATACATACAATCTCGCACGGGAATTGGCGAAATCGAACGAAGTGTTCGTATTCCATCGCATTGAAGATAAAAGCATTCCCTTGCACCAGTTCTTTGATTCCTTTGAAGAAGGCGTGCATATTCGTAAGATCAACAATTACGAACCGACACCTGCCACCTTCTATGACAAATATCTGAACCCGGATATCGACGACGCATTCCGCGAATATGTAAAAAAGGTCCATCCCGACGTCGTTCATATCGGCCACCTGTCACACCTCTCCACACAGATTCCCATCATCGCAAAAAGGGAATTCGGCCTCCCCGTTTTATTCACTATTCACGATTTCTGGATGTTCTGCCATCGCGGGCAACTCATTAACCCACAAAACTGGGAGATATGCTCCCTGCCCAATGCGGCCCAATGTACAAGGTGCGCCGCATTCCATTATCAAAACGAAGACTTCAATTCTAGACTCATCGAAGAACGCGACGAACATATTCGTCAAACTCTAGACTGCATTGACGTATTTTTTGCACCATCGCATACGCTGGAGAATTTCTTTATAGACATGGGCGTTGACCACCATAAAATCGTTTATGCCAAATATGGGTTCAACGTTTCGAAACTAGCCAAGCATCCTAAAGAACTCCATCACGAAATCACATTTGGTTTTACCGGCAGGATTATTCACACCAAGGGAGTCCACCTTCTTTGCGAAGCTTTTAAAAAGGTGGAAGGAAACGCAAAGCTACTTATTTACGGCGATTACGAAAGTGATTACGGCAAAAGACTGAAGGAACAATATTCTAGCGACCGGATTCAGTTCAAGGGTCCATATCACAACAATGAATTGCAAAGTGTCTTGGACTCTCTGGATGTTCTGGTGTGTCCGTCCATTTGGCTTGAAAACGCCCCGCTTGTTATACAGGAAGCCCAGAGTGTTGAACTTCCCGTATTGGTAAGCGACAGGGGCGGGATGGCAGAACTTGTCCATGATGGTATAGACGGATTCACGTTCAAGCTCGGTAATGCCGAAGACCTTTACAATAAGATACAGGATCTTGTCAACCATCCAGAAAAACTGCTGAATCTTATCAAGCCAATCGAAAAGGTTGTTTCGATAGAAGATGATGCCGCTCTATGCATGCAAAAATACAACGAAATAGCAAAACAGAACGTTGTGTACCCGCATCGTCCTTGCCCGCAGCGAATGACGTTCATCACAAACCCCGACAAGTGCAATCTGCACTGCAAAATGTGTGACACGTTCTCAGAAGCGAATCGACACAGACTAAAAGAGTCTCGTCGTCCGGATTTAGACTTTAATGTCGTCAAGGATACAATCGAAAGGCTTGTCCATCACGGCCTAAGAGAAATCATCCCCTCCACCATGGGAGAACCACTGCTGTACCCCCATTTCGAAGAACTCGTAGATTTGTGTAAGGTTCTCAATGTCAAGATGAACCTGACAACTAACGGGACGTTCCCTGTGAAAGATATTGAATACTGGGGCCCTAAACTGGTCAATATCATTTCTGATGTCAAGTTCAGCTTGAACGGGATAAATCCTGAAATCAACGAAAGCATCATGTATGGAGCAGATACGCAAAAGCAGCTCCATAATATTGAACGATTCATCCAGATGCGGAACGAAGCTGCGTCTAAGGCAACTGTCACATTGCAATGTACGTTCATGAAGTCTAACTTAGATGAACTCAAGAACATCATTGCATGGGCCATCGAGCATGGCGTCAATCGTGTTAAAGGGCACCATCTCTGGAAAACGTCGGATGCGCTTGATTGCGAAATGCTCAGGACATCAGAAAATGCCTCCCTCTGGAATCAAGCCTGTGAAGAGTGCCACGAAATTGCAGGCGGGAAAGTCAAGCTCGTGAACTTCGAGCCCATTGATTTAACAAAGCCGGCATTGAATAACGACAACACATTCTGCCAGTTTCTGGGAAAGGAGCTATGGATAGAGTATGATGGCTCGTATCAGATATGCTGTTGTCCCTCGGAAGTCCGCAAGGAGTTCGGCGATTTCGGGAATGTCAAGGACTTGTCGCCCCTAGCAATGTGGAACGGAAAGCTTTATTGCGATTTCATTAACAATTGGGGCGACAGCGAAAACTGCAAAAAATGCAACATGAGATGTAAAAGATGAAAAGCGTAGCACAAGAAATAATTCAAATCGGCAAGCTGATTTATGACAAAGGGTACAATGCCGGGAAAGACGGTAATATTTCTGTCCGCCTCGATAATGACCATATCATGATAACGGCAAGTGGTGCACTACTTGGCTTTTTAACAATCGATGACTTAATCATCGTCAATAATAATGGCGACCCGGTTGATGAAACCACAAAGAAGCCTTCAAGCGAAATTATATTGCATACGGAAATCTATAAAGAAAGACCCGATATCAATGCGGTAATTCACGCACATGCCCCCTACAGTATTACGCTCTCTATGCTCGATATAGACACCGAGCACCACCTATACTCCACAGCAGCAGGGCCTATACCTATAACGGAAACGGCCTTGCCATCTTGTTCGGATAGTTGGGAAAAAATCCAACCCTTCGTAAAAAAAAGGAGCAAGGCGATCCTGAAACGGCATGGACTAGTCGCATGGGGCAAGGATTTAATGACGACATTTGTCAAACTTGAAGAAACGGAACACTTTGCAAAGTCGTTAGTACATGCATTTGCGGTAAAAAAGATTGAACCCATCAGCCAAGAGATTCAAGATAAACTATTCATCATATGGGGTATAAAATGATAAACACATCATTACTTAATCCATTGAATAAGAACGCGATTGTCATCCGGCATTCCGATCGCGACCATATGCAACCAAATCAAATATACCAGCCTCTAAATGAAGTTGGCAGGCAAAACGCATGTATTCTTGGAGAAAAATTGCGTGGCTTTAAAAAGTACGCATTCTTTTCGAGCCCCGTTGACCGTTGCATAGAGACGAACGAATGCATAATGAAGGGCATTTTCCAAGATGATATTCGCAAGCAAATCAGCATTTCAAATATTCTTGGAGAACCGGGCCCGTATGTCGTTGTTCGGAAACAAAACGCCTTTAAGCAATTCGGGTGCCATACCGTTGTCACAAAACAGATTGCTCATGAATCTCTTGAAGGGATTCGCCCCACCGAAGAGGGAGCGAAGATACTTGTAGACTATGTACTAGAAGAAATGAATAAAGCCGAAGACGAGACTTTATTAATCTTCGTCACGCATGATGCCATTGTTGCGCCAACCATTTTCGAATTAACCGGTGAAAAATTCAACAAAGAGCATTGGCCCGAATTCATCGACGGGTTTGCCATTGTAAATTCTGGAAGCGAATTCAAGGTCATTCGAAATGGTGAATTCTTTGACTTACGAAAGTTTTAAGATGAAAAACGAAATTGATGTATTCAAAAGGTATTATGCATTTGACAGGCTTGACAAATCAAATGCGTACTACGAAAGCAAAAAAGCAAACTACCTTCTAGCAAAGGAGGCGTATTTCTCAGATACTACAAAAATTAATGCAATGCCTTTACGCGCAACCATGCAGACAACAGATTACTGCAATCTCAACTGCATCATGTGCCAAATCCATTCGCAAAGAGAAAAGCATTCTCTAAAGCAAATGGATGTTCATAACTTCGATAAAATCGTAGAAAAAATCTTCCCAACGCTAATTGAAGCACACCCGACAAATATTGGAGAGCCACTCTTATCGCCATGGTTTGACCACTTGTGCGAAAAGTGTAATGAATACGGAGTCCTTCTTGATATAACCAGTAATGGAACTCTACTTACCAAAGAAAAAATAGCTGCAATACTGCCATGCCTACTCGACATAAAAATCTCATTTGACGGAATGAAAACAGAAACCTTTGAAAGAATTAGGAAAGGGGCGAAGCAAGAGAGTGTTATAAAGAATATCAAGAATTTTATTAAAATGAGAAATGATCGTTCTAGTACGGCTACAATAACCCTACAAATGACCCTCTTCAACTTCAATTACAGGGAATTCCCTGATATTATCCGTTTTGCCCATGAAATAGGGGTTGATCGGGTAAAAGCATATCCGGTATTCTCATATTCAAAGGAGATAGACAATCTTTCCATTTTTAATGATTTTGACGCATTCCTTGAAGTTCGAGAGGAATGCCTAAAACTGGCTGAAAAATTCAACTTAAAAATTGGCATTGCCGAACCATGCAGCGATACTCCAGCAGAAGCGGTAAAAAAACTCATTCAACAAAAATGTCGGCTTCCCTGGGCAGAATGCTTTATTGATTACAATGGATCCGTTTATCCATGCCACACGCATAATCATATAGCACTAGGAAACATTTTTTCGCAAACAGCCAATGACGTTTGGAATAGCCCATACGCCGTATCGTTAAGAGAAAAATTAATATCAAACAATCTAAACGGATGTATTTGCCATAATTGCGGAAACAACTATATTCGCACCGATTTAAAACAACCTGTTCCCTACAATAAAAACGATTATCTGTTCCAAAAAGATGAAGACCATAACATCCACTGGGGCAAACGTTGTAAACAATTTTTGTTAGATAGGTAACACGATGGATATCAAAGATATTGAACAATACATAAAAGAACTCTTCCCCTGTCAGGAACTGAAAAAGCTACCTGAAGGCGGTATGTCTTATGCATACGAAATAAATGATAAAATCATTCGCATTCCTAAAACTCAATACGCCGAGCACGGTTATGAGATGGAAAACGCAATTCTAGATTACTTGCACAAGAATATATCATGCACAAAACTTCCCTACATTCAGATAGTTCGTAATCCATTCTTTTACACCATCCACGACAAAATTTCCGGCATTTACTGGAACGAACAAACATACCACTCCAAAGACGAGAAAACTAGGGACGCTCTTGCAGAGGATTGTGCCGTATTTTTTGCACAACTCCATTCCTCAAACTTAGCTCAAATAAAAACAGAATTGCTGGATTTGCACCCTATCCAAAAAAACATGGAGACTTATCTAGGTGAATATTTCTCGCATTCAGAAATGCAAGCTATTGTTGATTTCACAAACCCTCTCTTTGATCTCGACGATAAGGTGTTGGTCCATCGTGATTTTTACAGTGATAATTTTTTGCTGACGGATTCTTACCGTCTAAATGGCGTCCTAGATTTTGGAAATAGTGGTGTGTACAATTATATGTTCGATTTTAAAGCCTTAGCCTCGTGGGAAGAGGGAATGCGTGATTTCTTTACCAGAATATCCGCACGTTATTCACGTATTACAGGACGAATTATTGATACACAGACAATTCATAGAATAGACATCCACAATTACATTAGCTTTTTGGTCTATTTCGTAAAAAACAAGAATATCAAAGATGAAAAGATTGGGGCTGTGAATCATCTATGGGAACACGCAAACCATATTAAAGAGAAAATGAAACGCTATGTTTGACTTGCTAAAAATAAAGGCTAAACAGCAGAAACTTCTCGAAGGGAAGCAACTCTTTGATGTTGAGATTTCGTCTCGATGCAACAAGATATGCTCCGTGTGCCCTCGTCATGCATTCACGAGAAAAAAGACGGATATGAGCGTACAAATATTTGATGCGCTACTCCAATGGTTGCCCATGGAATGCCATGTGATGTTCGCTGGTTTTGGTGAACCTCTCTTAAACAATGATATTTTTGCATGTATCCGTAAAATAAAAAGTATTAAGCCACAAATCAGTATTTCGATTTATACAAATGGAATACTACTAAACAATAACACTATCAAAAAACTTTTAGACTGCGGCCTCGATTGGATACAATTGAGCGTCACTGACGAAGAAGGATTCGTAATTGCCCAAAGGACCCTAGAATTCTTGAGTTCAACAGACCAAAGTGATATACTCAGAATAAACGTGCTATACAGGGACGATGACGATTTCTGCCGTTTGAAAGAAAAAGTTTCTCACTTGTTCCCTGATACAATAAAGCAATTCTATTTCAAGAAAATACACAATAGAGGAGGAGCCCTCTATAACTATGATTATCGCGAAGAACTAAAGACTTGCGGAACATTCTTTATGGACACCTTCATTGATGTTGAAGGGAATATCCAGATTTGTTCCAATGATATAAACGGAATAAATAAAATTGCAAACATTCAAGAAATGACTTTTGCACAATTAGTCAAAATGAAGGAAAATTTTCTTGGTAACATTCAAATTTCTCCTTTATGCAAAAAATGCTCCGATGAATACCGAGTTCGGCATTTTAACGAGGTTTAAAAAATGAGTAAACCAACACTTGCAATATATGGCACAAAAGATCGTGACTCAGGCGAATATCCCGCTTTTGTTCATGACCACAATCTCTGTGTTATGCAAGATGGGAAAATTCTGCAGTATTTACAGCTTGAACGTTATTCTCGTCGGAAATATGACAATCGTCTCGATCAATTCATAGACGGATTGCTCGATGATAAGGTTATTTCCCTCCCTGAGGATTTTGATATAGTATGTGCAAATGATTTTACAGGAAATGCGTTTATTTCGCAAAGCGGACGCCTTCATTTTGAAGCAAATCATGTTGAAAATCTATCTCCGGAACTCATTCCCGCGCATGCCTTTCTAAACAAGCCCAAAGGACAGGGCGGGCAAAAACTTAATGCCTGGTGTTGCCCCCATGAATTAGCGCATATATACTCGTGCGTCCCGTTTTATGGCCATTTTAAAGAGAATAGTCTTCTCGTATCGTTTGACGGGGCGTCCAGTCTAGGCAACTATTCTGCGTTCCTGTACCGAAATGGACGAATTTCGCTCATTGAAAACAATTGGAACGACTTGGGATTCGCTTCAAAGTTCTTTAACGACAACAAGCTTTCGTTCCGGACGCTCAATGCTGTGCCATATGAACATTGCTCTGTTCCAGGGAAACTCATGGGATTTGCCAGCCTAGGCCATTATCGTCACGAAATTGAGGGATGGCTACAAAAAAACAACTTCTTCAACGAATGTCATAAATTCCATGGAGCCGACATCCTTAACTCCATCAAGAATCATTTCGGGAACGTTTGCAAGGAATTCGACACTCATAATAAATTTCTACAAGACTGTGCTGCCACTTTACAACATATATTCAATGAAGCCATCCTAAATAAGCTCCGCACTCTCCAAGAACAGTATCGCTGTGATTACCTATACTATAGCGGTGGATGCGCACTCAATATCGTCGCAAACACCAAAATTGTTGAAAGTGGATTGTTTAAAGATATCTTTATTGCACCATGTTGCAATGACAGCGGCTTGAGTATTGGAGCCGCAACCTTCCTAGAGATGAAAAAGGGCAACCCTATCAAGTCCCATGATCCATACCTATGCAATGCAGGTCTTTCTACGACGCAATACAAAATAGATCCTTCAAACGTAGATGCCGTTGCAGACTTGATAATGAAGCAAGGAGTTGTTGGAATTTGTAATGGCCCTGCAGAAATCGGCCCTCGGGCACTAGGGAACAGAAGCCTTATTGCACTTGCTAACAGTAAAATGCTCGCCGCTAAAATAAGCATGGACATCAAAAGAAGGGAATGGTATCGCCCAGTTGCACCAATAATGCTCAAGACCAATGCCGAACTCGTGACAAACCAGAAGGTATCCTCCTTGGCAAAATATATGCTTCAGGACTTCATTATAAAAGAAGAATACCGTTCACAAATGGCAGGTGTCGTACACACGAACAACTCTGCCCGCATCCAGACCATCGCAAATGAAGCAGAGAACCCGTTCATGTTTCATTTACTTACGCATTTGCAGCAAAAATACGGAATCATCGCCCTTATCAACACATCCTTTAATGCACAAGGAGAACCGATTGTCCATACAGCGGAGCAGGCATTGCAATCGGCACGTAAAATGAATCTTGACGGCATCGTCATTAATGGAAAACTAGAGGTATTAAAATGAACTGGAAAGAGATAAGGGATAACCAAGAAGAAAATCAATTCTATTATCATGGTTCTCCCGTTTTCAAAAAATTTAAGTCAATCTTGAAATTCCATGAGCCGGGGATCGCTCCCGTAGAGGACGAGTCGGGATGGTACCATATCACCGTTGACGGATCCGAACTTTATTCAAGTCGCTACGAACGAACATTTGGATTCTATTGCGGCCTTGCGACAGTAACATCAAAAAAAGGCTGCTTCCATATCAATGCTGCTGGCAAGCCTCTTTACAGCGAGCGCTATGCATGGTGCGGAAATTTCCAGGAAAATATTTGCCCCGTTCGCAACAAGGAGGGGGCCTATTTCCATCTTGATTCAAATGGGAATCGTCTATACCCGCAAACCTTCCTCTATGCAGGTGATTTCAGGGACGGTATCGCCTGCGTAAAGTGCCTTGACGGCATGTGGCGCCATATCAAGGCCGATGGAGAGTACCTAAATGGTAAGGGGTTCCTGGATCTGGGCGTTTTTCATAAGAACATCGCCCCAGCTCGCGATGAAAAAGGCTGGTACCATTCCGATATTGACGGGAATGAGCTTTATCCTGAGCGCTATCTGAATATCGAACCGTTCTACAACGGTTTTGCACTCGTAACGAATTTTGATTGGACAAAAAAGGTAATTGACGAAAACGGGAGCACCATTTTATGCATTTAAAAAACAAGAAGATTTTAGTAACCGGAGCACTCGGTTTTATTGGAAGGACGCTTTTAGAAACTCTTATTGAGCAGAATTGTGAAGCGGAACTCTATGGCATAGATATAAAGCCCTTTCCATCAAACGCCAATGCGCACAAACAGAACATTCACTACGAGCAACTAGATATCCGTAATAAGGAGTTGGTGCAATCCTATGTCCAAAAGCACAAGTTCGATGGAATTGTTCATCTTGCAGCAGTGAGCCGTGTCGAAGATGCAGAAAATGACAAGAAAAACTGCATTGATACAAATTATAATGGAACCAAATACATCGCTACCACAGCTGCCGAAAATAAAAATACCTGGTTTATTTTCGGAAGCAGTCGTGAAGTATACGGCGAACAGAAGGATTTTCCTGTTTCTGAAAACGCTGAATTGCGTCCACTCAATATTTATGGTTTTTATAAACTGGAAGGCGAACGCATCGTAAAAGCTACGTTCGAAAACTATTGCATTTTACGTTTTTCAAATGTATACGGCAACACCTACGATATTCCCAAACGAGTCGTTCCTAAATTCGTTCAAACTGCATTGCAAGGAGGCGAATTGGCACTAGAAGGTGGCGCGCAGATTATCGACTTCACATTCATAGATGATACAATCAAGTCAATTATAAGATGCATGGAATTCCTTGAAACAGGCAAAATCAAAAAAGAAACAATTCATATCCTGCCAGGCAGAGAAAATAAGATTACAGATATAATTGACATATTGCGGAAGAAACAAATGCATTTTTCTGTTTTGAAAAAAGATGCCCGCAACTACGATGTTCAGCAATTCTTAGGAAATCCAAATCACATGCATAATGTTTTGGAATTGGATCCGAGTGATTTCGTGACCTTAGAAGAAGGTATTGATAAATATTTATCAAGAATTGATTATTAAACCCCTCCCCGGCCCAGCGCTTGGGGATTTTTTCAATCCCACTACATTTTTCGGACGAATATCCCGCCGGATTTGACATTTTTTCGGACGAATGTTGGAAAATCCTTAAACCCGCACCAGATTCTTCTCGACTTCCTGCACAAGCTTTTTGGGAACGTCATTCGCCTTGGCGCGCTTCTTGAAGCTGGCGAGGGAATCTTGCACTTGCTCGAGGATGCGCTTGTAGCGCCCTTGCACGAGGCCGGCACTTTTTGCAACCTCCTTGAAGTCATCGAGGGTGAACTTTTCGCGTTTGCCGTTGAAGGTCATCTGGTGCGTCCCGGTCCAGCGGCCGGCGGGGTTGTAGGCGTAGGTGACGTCAAAAGCGGGGGCGAGCATCCAGTTGCCACGCTTGTCCATCAAAAAGCCGATGTTTTTCGTATGGTCGTCCTGGTTCCTCGCGCAAATGTTGAATACGGCCCTGCGGTACATCTGCTCGATGTCGGCAGTGGCAAGCCCGATTTGCCTTGCGACGGCGAAGGCCTGCTCGTAGCTGTATGCCCCGGCAATGTTGAAGTCGTAGTGCGCAATGGCCGCGAGCGACTGGTAGTGCAGTTTGCCGCCGTTTTCGGTGCGGTCAAAGCGGCGCGTAATAAAGTGCCTGTGCTCGCCGTCTTCCAGCAGGCGGCATTCCGTCATCTGGATTCCGGCTTCCTTCGCGATTTGGCTGTAGGTGTATTCGAGCGCCCCGAACCCGGCGGGGTCAGCGTTTTCTTTGTCGCGATTGTTCTCGATGTCGTCGAATTTCAGGAGCCAGTAGCCGTACCCTTCGGGGGCGCGGACTTGCCCGGAGAGCACGTTTCCTGTCGAATCGTCATAGGCGATGAGCACTTTGGCGCGGGCGCCCCCGGCCGACGAACCGACCCGGACAATTTGTTCGAACGCGTCTTTTTCGCGGAGTTTGACTTTCACTTTTTTGCGCTGGTCCAGGATGTTTGCCGCGAGGGCGCGGAGTCTCTCGATTTCGATGGGTTCGCTCTTGACGGAGTCGGGGCCGGTGGCGGGGAAAAACTCGAGTGCGCCCATGCCACGCGATCCTGTGTAGCAGAGCCGTTCAAGGGCCGTGAAGCTTTTGGGTTCCCTGCCATTCTGGACAAGCCACTGGTCGATAATCTTGTTGCCGAACTTGTCCGGGATGGAATCGGCGAAAAGCCCTGGCAACTTGTGGAATGTGGCGGGAGAAAGGTCCGGGAAGCGGTAGATGGTGCCGGCGCGCACGGGCATGGTGACCGGCGCGGGTTCTATGCCGCTGCGGACAAAGTCGGGATTGTACTCGAAAAAGGCGAAATCGTCGCCGTCCTCCTGAGTGAGGGCTCCGATAGTCGTTCCCCAGAGTTTGACCTCGACGGGAATCATTCATCCTCCTTCCATACCCAGGGGGCGGTGTCAACATCCTTCTTTTTGCGGCCGGCGCGTTGACGCTGGGGCAGCTTCTGCGATTCACGAAGGAGCATCATGGGGCTACGGCTATAATTGGGAACAATGTCGACGAGTGCTTCGGCGAAGCCGAACTGGAGCAGGACCTTGACCAGGTGCGAGAGGCTCACGCTTTGGCCCATTTCGAGCCGGACAAGCGTATTTTTGCCGATTCCCGCCTTTTCGGCGAGGGCTTCACGCGAAAGGTTCAGGGCGATACGGTGCGCACGGATGCGTTCGCCAAGCTCCTTGAGAGCTGTTTTTTCTGTAAGCGATGTCGCCTTGTACATATCGGCCTCCTGATTTTCATTCTTCAATATAGATTTTTTCTATTTACAAAACAACCCTAAAATAGGCTTTTAACTTTGTTTTTGCGTTTAAAATCCCATTTTTGGGTTTAAAAAATTTACTTGACAAACCACCATGTTATTTATTATTTTTGTCTATAAGAGGTCTAGGATGGAGTTTCGGTGTTATCGCACATTTCTGCTTTTTTTCGCGTCGGCAATGTTTGTTGCCTGTTCCGAATCGTTCACTGACCCGCGCGACGAGCAGAGCTACGACATCGTGCAAATCGGCTCGGATGTCTGGATGGCCGAAAATCTCAATTTCGATATCGACGGGAGCGTGTGCCCAGAAGGCGACAAGCGCAACTGTTCCAAGTTCGGGCGCCTCTACACCTGGGAAATGGCGCGGAGTTTTTGCCCCGAGGGCTGGCGCTTGCCCAACAGCGCGGATTTCGGGCGGCTCATCGCGAACGTAGGCGGTGCCGATGTCGCCGGCGAAGTGCTCAAGTCAAAGCGTGGCTGGTACAAGAAAAAGAACGGTTCCGATGCGTTCGGGTTCAAGGCGCTGCCTGCGGGTTTCCGCAAGGCGGGCGGAGATTTCGACGGTATCGGCGGTTACGCACACTTTTGGACAGCCTCCAGCGCACCGCTGGAACGCGCTGAATTCCTGATGCTGGAGTTCAGCAGAAACACCGCAGTGATGGACGCTGCGGGCAGGGGCGAGCTCCGCTCCGTGCGCTGCATTCGCGAACAGAGCAATATCAAGGTGAAGTCAATATAGCCTTCACGTCTTCTGCAATCTGGGCCGGCGTCAAGCGGTTCCTTTCCATCAATTCGCCGTAAGGCACTTTGTCATAGAATTCCTTCTTGAGGCCCTTTACGAGGACTTTCATGTCGTGGGAGCCGTAGAAGCGGGCAATTTTCTCGCCAAAGCCGCCGTCAATCACGCCGTTTTCAAGCGTCACGACTACCTGGTGGTCGGCGCACAGGCCTTCTAGCACCTCGTTATCGACACCTGTCGCAAATCGCGGGTTGACAATGGTCGCGTCGATTCCCGACTTTGCAAGTTCCGCTGCGGCTTCTTCGGCGAGCGCATAATAGCTCCCGAGGCCAATTAGCGCCACCTTGCTGCCGCGCTTGTCGACTTTGTACGTGTTCAGCTTGGAGTAGTCCTTGTCGAATTCCACGCGACGGTGCGTCACGCCATTCGGGATGCGGATGGCGATCGGGCGTTCCGTCTGGTCAATGGCATAATCCATCATGGCGATAGCCTCTTCCACGCAAGTCGGGCAGAGGTATACCAGGTTCGGGATGTTGCTCATCATCGGGATGTCGAATATGCAGAGGTGCGTCGTGTCGTTCATGCCGTCGGCACCCGACATGGTCACGAGAATTGTCGCCGGGTTGTTGTTGGCGCACAGGTCCTGTGAAAGTTGGTCGTAGGTGCGCTGGATGAACGTGCCGTGCGTGCTGTATACGGGCTTTGCGCCGCCTTTCGCGAGGCCGGACGCGAGCGCTACGGCATGCTCTTCGGCGATGCCCACATCAATAAACTGCTTGCCCGCTTCCTTGCGACGTTCGGCAAAGAACCCAATGCCAACGGGCACAGCGGAATGGATTACGACAACCTTCGGGTCGGCCTTAATTTTCTTCATCAGGTAATCGCCGAGGATGCCGCCGTACGATTCTCCGCTACCCCAGTTGATGACACCGGTCGGGATATCGAATGGCGCAGTCCAGTGGAACCCTTCCTTCGCGTTTTCTGCAAAGCTGTAACCTTTGCCCTTGAGCGTGTGGATGTGCACCACCACGGGCTTTGTGGAATCCTTCACCTGCTTGAATGCAGCGATGAGCGATTCGATGTCGTTGCCCTGTTCCACGTAGAGGTAGTCAAACCCGAGGCTCTTGAAATAGTTGTTCTCGTTCTTGCCTTGCGTTGCGCGGAGTTCCGCGAGGCTCGCGTAAAGGCCGCCGTGGTTCTCGGCGATGGACATCTCGTTATCATTCACCACCACGATAAAGTTCGTTGCGTATTCGCCCGCATTGTCTAAGCCTTCGAACGCTTCGCCGCCACTCAAGGAACCGTCGCCGATTACGGCAATCACGTTGCCCGATTCGCCCTGGATATCGCGAGCGGTTGCAAGCCCGAGCGCCAAGCTCACCGAGGTCGAAGTATGACCAATCATAAAGTGGTCATGCTCGCTTTCGCAAGGTTCGGTGTAGCCCGTGACGCTCCAGTACTTTTCAGGATTCAGGAACGCCTCGGCGCGGCCGGTCAAAATCTTGTGGGTGTAGCTCTGGTGACTAACGTCGTAGACAATCTTGTCTTTCGGCGATTCAAATACATAGTGCAGCGCGATGGTCGCTTCCACGAACCCAAGGTTCGGCGCGAGGTGCCCGCCGCATTTTGAAATCTTGTTCAGGAGCGCCGTGCGGATTTCGCCCGCCAGCGCCTTGAGGGTTTCGAAGTCCATTTTCTTGACGTCGGCAGGGGACGCAATCTTTTCCATCAGCATAAGGAACCGCCTTTTGGCCGGTTAAAGGGTGTCGAATGTTTATAAAATAAATATAGTCTTCACCCAATATCTTGACAGCAACTAATGTTCGATGTTCTGCAACCGGTTGTAGGCATCGTAGCGGCAGGTTGTACCCACAATATCGTGGTCCGAGATAATTCCCTGCGCATCAATGCTGAACGTCGCAGTGCAGTCATCCGTGGTACGGAAAATTGCAGTGGATGTTCCGTCTTCGTTTTGGGTCTTTTCAGTAGGCGCACCCCAGTGTCCCTCAAGAATAGAGAACTGTTTGCCATTCCAGTACTTGGTGGCAGCCTTTGCAGCCTTCCCATGAGCGGCACAACCAGCGACCATAAGAAGAGTTCCTACCGCAAAAGCGGCGACAATGTGCTTTTGTATTTTCATAGTTTCACCCCTGTTTTTGCTATAAAAAACATACATTTTTAGAAGACCTTGTCAAGACGAAAGTTAATGTACGTATGTTATTTATAACGACTTCAATCGATTTTTTTGGCTAAAGAGCGGCCTTTCTTCTTCCGATCACCTACTTCCGCCATCCGCCTATTTTCTATATTTACCTCCGCAACAAAGAACCGCGTTTGCGGAAAGGATTAATCTATGTCGAAACTGACAGATTCTACGGAATGGAAGGCCCTCGAGGCCCATGCCGAAGTCGCCAAGACCTGGCACATGAAGGAACTCTTCGCTAAGGACCCGGCCCGTGCCGAGAAGTTCAGCCTGGAAGCCTGTGGCCTCTTCCTGGACTACTCCAAGAACATCATCACGGACGAGACCATGGCCAAGCTCCAGGACCTCCTGAAGTTCTCCGGTTTCGAAGACATGCGTGCGAAGTTCTTCGGCGGCGAAAAGATTAACACCACCGAAAAGCGCGCCGTGCTCCACACCGCTCTGCGTTACAAGGGCAGCAACGCCATCTGCGTCGACGGCAAGGACGTGATGCCCGAAGTCCGTGCGGTTCTCAAGCACATGGAAGACTTTACCCACCTCGTCCGCAGCGGCAAGTGGAAGGGCCACACCGGCAAGGCCATCAAGTACGTGGTGAACATCGGTATCGGCGGCTCCGACCTCGGTCCGGTGATGGTCACCGAAGCCCTCAAGCCGTATGCCGACAAGCCGATCGCCGGCGAGACCTCTCCGGAAGTCTACTTCGTTTCTAACATCGACGGCACGCACATGGCCGAGACGCTCAAGAAGGTGAACATCGAAGAAACGCTCTTCATCGTCGCTTCCAAGACCTTCACGACTCTTGAAACCATGACCAACGCCGAAACGGCCAAGGCCGCTGTGCTCAAGGCATTCAACGGCGACGAAAAGTCCATCGCCAAGCACTTCGTGGCACTCTCCACCAACACCGAAGCCGTCGCCGCCTTCGGTATCGACACCGCCAACATGTTCGAATTCTGGAACTGGGTCGGTGGCCGTTACTCCCTGTGGTCTGCTATCGGTCTCTCGATCGCTCTCCGCATCGGTTTCGAAAACTACATGAAGCTCCACCAGGGCGCCTACGAAATGGATCAGCATTTCAAGACCGCCCCGGCCGACAAGAACATGCCGGTTATCCTCGCCCTCATCGGCGTGTGGTACAACAACTTCTTCGGCGCTTCCAGCTACGCGATGCTCCCGTACGACCAGTACCTGCACCGCCTCGCCGCCTACTTCCAGCAGGCAGACATGGAATCTAACGGTAAGACCGTCGATCGCGAAAGCAAGCGCGTGAACTACCAGACGGGTCCGATCCTTTGGGGCGAACCGGGTACGAACGGCCAGCACGCATTCTACCAGCTAATCCACCAGGGCACCAAGATGATTCCTTGCGACTTCATCGCCCCGGCAAACAGCCACAACAAGGTCGGCGACCATCACCAGAAGCTGCTCTCCAACTTCTTTGCACAGCCCGAAGCCTTGATGAACGGCAAGACTCTCGCCCAGGCTCAGGAAGAACTCCGCAAGGACGGCAAGAGCGAAGAAGAAATCGCATTCCTCGCTCCGCACAAGGTGTTCGAAGGCAACAAGCCGACCAACTCCATCATGATGGACTACGTTTCTCCGGAAACGCTCGGCGCCCTCATCGCCATGTACGAACACAAGATCTTCACGCAGGGCGTTATCTGGAACATCAACAGCTACGACCAGTGGGGTGTTGAACTCGGCAAGCAGCTCGCCAAGAAGATCCTTCCGGAACTTGCCAAGGCCGACGCTGAACTGAACCACGACAGCTCCACCAACGGTCTCATCCGCTGGTTCAAGAAGCACCAGGCTTAATTAGACGAAAGACGAAAGAGGCGGGGCGACGCCCCGCACTTGTGTCATCCTGAGCGGAGCGCCGTAAGGCGTGAAGTCGAAGGGGCCATAAAAATTTAAAGGCCGCGACTTGAATGTCGCGGTCTTTTAGCATTAGCACAAAAAAATATATATATTATCTGTTATACAAAGGATTTATAAGTCTATATGGAACTTTATCACGGTAGTAACATAGTGGTTTCCGTTCCCGAAATCAGAACTCCGTCTCACCGACTTGATTTCGGCACAGGATTTTACACAACCACGAGTTTTGACCAAGCCAAGCGCTGGTCGATTAGTAAAGCGAAGTTAGAAAAGAAAGGCTCTGCAACGGTTTCTGTTTTCACTGTTCCTGACGATTTTCTTCAAAACAAAAATCTAGATATTCTTGATTTCAAAAAAGCTGATGAGCAATGGCTTGACTTTGTTATCGCGAACAGGACGGACAAAGACTTCATTTATGAGCACGACATCGTGAAAGGAGCCGTTGCAAACGATAGGGTTTTTGCCAGTCTTAACGCTTTTGAATCCGGCTTCATGGACAAGCCCACCTTACTAAAAGAACTTCGCACCTGGGTCTATGTGGACCAAATCCTGTTTCATACAGAAAAGGCTCTTCAAATTCTTAAATTCTCGAGGGCAGAACAGGTATGATTCCCGAAATTACACAAAAAAATGTCCGACTTTTTATTCCGTATAAAGTCGCAAAAATCTGCGACGAATTATGTCGGCAAGACCACTTGACTGCTTCAGAGGCAATTCTTAAATTCTACAAAAGCAACTTAAGTCGCCTACTCGGTCAAGAAGATACAAAACTTTGGCAGCTAGGTTGGATTGCTTTATTTGACATGTATAAGGAAGAAACACATGAACACTGAGGACTTGGCATTTTGGCTCTCTTGGTGCATTGAAGAATACGCATCTAAAAAAGGCAAACAAGCCTCTGACATCGCCCAGTTTTTTGAAAAAACTGGTACACTTCAATACCTTTCCGAAAATGCAGAAATTCTGCACACACAAGGAAAGTCTTTCATATTTGACTGCATCGAGAAATTTTTGCAGAACAATCACTGAATTCTAAAATTCATACCCCATCGCTGTATACCCCTTCTTGCGCTTGGCGAGCATACGCATGAGTACAGGAACATCAACATCTGCGTAGTCATAAACCTGAACTTCGGTTTTGCCCGCGGCCATGCGGTGTAATCGACCTACATATTGAGCCAATGTACCCTTCCATGAAATTGGAAATGGCAAAAACAGCGTGTCAAGTTCCGGCAAGTCGAAGCCTTCGCCGATATAACGCCCTGTGGCGAGAATCACAATGTTCCCGTTTTCCTTAGCCTTGTTGAGGTCTTCGAAAATTTGTTTCAGTTGTTTTTTACCGAAACCGCCTTTTAGAACAAACAAAGCCGGAATATCATCTTTCATTTTCTCGTAGAACAATTGGATATGCTCCGTGCGTTCCGTCAACAGCAAAATTTGCCGACCATTGCGGTAAGTGTTGATTACATCGTCTATAACCATAGCATTGCGGGCTTCGTTGTTCCATAATTCTCGGAAAACATCCTGTATCGGTAATTTCGGGTCATCACTTTGCGGTTTAAAACAGGTTGTTCGTAGAATAACAGAATGCTTGATGCAGCGTTCTTCTGCCTGTTTCTTTGCGTTGACCGCGTAGCGCACCGGACCTAGATTCATCAGAACAATCGGATGTTGTCCATCTTTACGGGCGAGCGTTGCTGACAGGCCTACTTTGAATTTTGCTCGGCTTTCTCGGACGGCTTTTTCGAAAGAGAATGCTGATATGTGGTGGCATTCATCTACTATGACTTGACCATAACCATTCACCCATTCTTCCACGACACCTTGCCTACTGACACTCGTAATAAGTGCAACATCAATTTTACCAAAGCGTTTTTTCTTTGTGCCACTAATCTGTCCGATTTCTTTTTTCGGAATGCCTAAAAATTCCGTAATGCGTTCAACCCATTGCTCCATCAGTTGCGCACGATGAACCAAAATTAGAGTATTGACCTTTCTTTGAGCAATCAGCCAAAGTGCGACAACCGTTTTTCCGAAAGCCGTTGTTGCAGAAAGAACGCCAAAATCATCCTTAAGCAAGGCTTCCGCGGCAAGCATCTGTTCTGGATAAAGAGTTCCAAGGAATTCTGCGTCTATGGATGAGCCGACATTTCGTTCATCTTGAATTATAGGCTTGATTTTATAATGTGCCAACAGTTCTGTCAATTTGTCTAGGCACCCAATCGGAAGTCCGATATATTTCGCCTGAATATCATAGCAATATAAAATTCGGGGTTTACCCCAAACCGGCAGACGCAAGGCCTGCGCTTGATAAAATTCGGGATTTTGGAACGAAGCTAGCCGCAAAATGCGATTTCTCAAAATTGCTGGCAAACCTGTATAATCGATGAATATTTGGTTGGATAGAACTATATCTATCTTGCTTGGAAGAGGTGCTTCAATTTTTGGAAAATCTGCTTGCCTGGATTGCCACGGAACGTCTTCATCGCTGGTTTCATTTTCATAGGCGGGCAAAATCTCATGATGCAGTCCGGCCAAGGAGACCTTTTGCTCTACAAACGCATTAGCGTTTTTCTTTATTGAGGCGAGAAACGCCCACTGGTCTTCGTATGCGTTCGAGGTTATCGGGTCAATGAAAACGGAATGATTCTTTTCGCGAGCCTTCTTTTGCAATGGGAGCGCAATTAGATTGCCCAAGCCACCTTTCGGCATATAATCCTGATTCGGGAAGAACCTGTCAAAAGAAGCCAGCTTGATTTCAGGGCGGGCGTCCAATGTCTTTGTCAGCAGGAGTGTTCCCAAATCACGAGCCACTTTCGCTTTTATCTTATCTTCAAAGAAAATCCAGACATGTCCTCCATCCCCTGAGCGGGACCGTTCCAGATACGCAAAAATATTTTCGTTTTGGCAGGTGGCAATAAACGCCCTAGCATCATCAAGCCAAGTCTGTTCGTCAAAATCAACAGCAAGGAAGTTGCAGCAGTCGCCATTCAATAGCGGGTAAATCCCGGCGACAAACGGACGTGAAAAATTGCCGGATTGTTCAACTCCGCGCAAGTGCTTTTCAACGACAGAGTCGCTATACGGCACGAATTTACGATGTGAGCAAAAGGCACATTTTACTTTCGGCTTTTCGCAGACGCCGGCCTTCCATTCATTTTCGCAAACAGGCTGATAGCCCGATTTCCCTGTTTTTGCACTTTCGAACCGCCTTGCGAAAACATCCTGTCGCCCTTGAAATAAACTTTTGAACAGCTTGATTTTTTTTCGACGGGAGAATATTTGTCCACCCCTTTCAATCCGGAAATATCCGCATTCTGCCGATCTGGCGTTTTTCGCTCCATCCGCAGTTTTTCAAGAAGACCGTCTATCTCTTTCAGGCGGTCTAGCAACTGCAAACGCTCTTGCTCTAAAACTTCTATAGACAACGATTCCGTAGGCATCACTTCCACCCCCATTCCCTTATCCACTCGTTTGGAATATACAATCATTCCTGATAGGGTTTGTCCAAATTTATCGTAAAATTGGCATTTTCGGCGATTTTTCGCACAAAAACAGGTTGCGTCGTAAACTTTTTGTGCATTTTGCCTTTTTTTATGTTATTTTTAAAGAGTAAAAGAGTTTAGCTCTTGTTCTCAAGGTGAAATCTGCAAATTTCAAAGAACGAGGACAAGGCGAACGCTCACGCAGGTATGCCGTTTTTCGACATATCTCGGATTGTCGTGTCAGCCCTTAGGCTGGTTATTGACAACAGCCCTTTCGGGGCGTGGGTCGTTTGCGTTTATCGTTCTTAGGCAATGCAGAGCCTCACCTTGGTAAATGCAACGACTCACGCCTTTTTTGCATCCATACAAATTTGGCGAAGATCTTTGTGGAACAGGGTAAACTCCATAGGTGTTAACCCAACCCGTGAGGAAAAAATGAAACAGATCAATTTATTCACCGCTGCAATAGTCCTTATTGCAATGACTTCCATTTTCACTGCCTGTGGAGATAGCGATACTTTCACAGACCCTCGCGACGGTCAAAAATACAAGACCGTTAAGATTGGTGAAAAAGTTTGGATGGCAGATGAACTGAAATACAAGGGAAATGACTCGTACACATGGGATGAGGCGCTTGCTGCTTGCCCCGAAGGTTGGCATTTACCAAGTAAATCAGAAATAGAAACCGTTGTAGCCGATACTAGTTTAGGAAGCACATGGTCATCTACTGAAAAAGAGGATTTCTCTCTAAATGCTTATGTGAAAGAAGGAAATAAGATATCTTCTGCTATTAAAACTGGTAATTGGTCGGTTCGATGTGTTCAGGGAAAAGGAGAAGAACAACAACGACTTCAAGAAATTAATGGTCATAAGGCTATTCGCGTAGGGAACCAAATTTGGATGTCAGATAATCTAAGCATAAAAACACCCAATAGTATTTGCTATCTAGATGACGAAAGCGAATGTTCAAGTGGACGTTTCTATCCATTTTCTGAAGCCATAAATGTATGTCCCGAAGGATGGAGATTGCCGTCAAAGTCAGAAGCAGCAAAATTCATCAATAAGCTAATTAAAGAGAATAGCGGGTTAAAACAAACTCGTGGTTATTACATTCAGAAAGACGAAAAGTTTGAAGATCATTGGGGCGAAGCAATGCTGTGGACTAGCTCATACGGGTATGTGATGCGACATGAGCACCTTTTTAAACCGGAAATTTGGGAAGGACGTGTTTTTATCAAGTCTGAAAATTGGAAATTAGCTGTTCGTTGCATTGCTGACTCAGAAGATAAAAAGGAGGAATTATCATGTCCAAAATGTATTCTCTCTTACTAAATATTAAAGTCGACACAAAAGAAACTGCCGACGGAAAGGAATTGCATTCCTATTCTTTCAAGGCTTGGAAAGATGGTAAAATCACCAAAAATGCAAGGGCATTCGATTGGACTGAGCCTATGACCAAGAAACAATCTGGCAACATGCAAGAACTTGGTGAAAAAATCTTTTCCGTTATCCAATATTTAGCCACAAAAAAAGGCTAAAGGAGAATGCCTATGCCAGTAAGCTTCACCATTCACGGCCCCTTTGATGTACCGACAAAGCCCAAGAAAATTAAGGGCGGAAAAATAACCATTCGGCAACTTAGTGATGTTGGGGCATCACTTTGGAAGGATAAAGTTTTTTCAAAATACGCTGATAAGAAAGGGTGCTACGTTTTCGCAAATGCGGTAACTCGTGGTTCAACCCCCATCTATGTCGGCAGGACAAATAAATCTTTCAAACAGGAATGTTTCGCAACAACCAAAAAAGCTATGCTCAACGACTTCTTGGCTAGAGCTACAAAAACAGGCTTACAAGTCTATTTTGTTCTGTTGAACAATCGAAAAGATTGCTCAGACGAAATTGACCTTTGTGAAACCCTGCTTATCCAAAAATGCAAAAAAGCGAATGAAAACTTATTGAACATCAAAAAACTTGCCGAAAAATTTACCATCAAAAGTTTCCACGGCGATACAAGTAGAGCTAAAAACGATGTAGTCGAATTCAAAAAATGTCTCAATATTAAATAAACAGTCCATGTTTCGCTTTTCATTATTGTTTATATTTATGATTGTTCTCACCTCCTGTATGGAGGTGGAGCATCATGTATATGGAAGTAAAAATGACATCAAAATTCGCTTTGAAATTCTCGCCAATCATTCTATGGTTCAAATGTCGGACAACCAAACGGGTGGCGATGTCATGGGCGATGCTGCTGATCAATTTCGTGCCATAGGAAAAGGTATAATTGTCAAGGAAAGTTCTCGGGAAAAAGCCGGTGAAATATATGATGTCGTTTCAGGAACTTTTTCAACAAATTCGAAAAATAATGACTTTTCCGCATATGCTCCGCTATTTGAAAAGGATAAAATGATCATTCCAACTCCGTTTGACAATTCCGAATGGAATGATGATAATTCCTACCTGTTCGCTAGCTCAACATACTCCGTCTTTGTTGTCAAATCACTTTTTCCAAATGCCTCCGCCGCCTATACGCTTCGGCACAACGGCAAAATTCATGAGGTGGACTTGAAAATCAAAGGGGACTCGTACATCATAGAATTTCCAATCTTATGGTGGTTGAATGGAAATGTTGATGCGGTTATTTTGGCAAAATAGGCTGTTGTAATGAGCATATTGCGTTAGGGATAGTGACCCCTTGGGGCGGCACTGTGGTGCCGTTGCAAGAGCGGTGCGGGCGTGCCGCAGGTACGCACGGAACGCCTTGCAATATAGCCCGACCCGGCCCACCCTTCGACAAGCTCAGGGAACTTGGGCCGGGGAACGCCCAAAGATATTTTTCCATCGCTCTGCGCATCGGTTTCGACAACTACATGAAGCTCCACCAGGGCGCCTACGAAATGGATCAGCATTTCAAGACCGCTCCGGCCGACAAGAACATGCCGGTTATCCTCGCCCTCATCGGCGTGTGGTACAACAACTTCTTCGGCGCTTCCAGCTACGCGATGCTCCCGTACGACCAGTACCTCCATCGCCTCGCTGCCTACTTCCAGCAGGCCGACATGGAATCTAACGGTAAGACCGTCGATCGCGACTCCAAGCGCGTGAACTACCAGACCGGCCCGATCCTCTGGGGCGAACCGGGCACCAACGGCCAGCACGCCTTCTACCAGCTGATCCACCAGGGCACCAAGATGATTCCGTGCGACTTCATCGCCCCGGCCAACAGCCACAACAAGATTGGCGATCACCACCAGAAGTTGCTCTCCAACTTCTTTGCCCAGCCCGAAGCCTTGATGAACGGCAAGACGCTCGCCCAGGCCCAGGAAGAACTCCGCAAGGACGGCAAGAGCGAAGAAGAAATCGCATTCCTCGCCCCGCACAAGGTGTTCGAAGGCAACAAGCCGACCAACTCCATCATGATGGACTACGTTTCTCCGGAAACGCTCGGCGCCCTCATCGCCATGTACGAACACAAGATCTTCGTCCAGGGCGTTATCTGGAACATCAACAGCTACGACCAGTGGGGCGTGGAACTCGGCAAGCAGCTCGCGAAGAAGATTCTTCCGGAACTCGCCAAGGCCGACGCCGAACTGAACCACGACAGCTCCACCAACGGGCTCATCAAGTGGTTCAAGGCTCACCAGGCTTAATCATCTGAGCCGCGCAGCGGCGAAAGATCCAAGCATTAAAAAAGGCCGCGACTAAAAAGTCACGGTCTTTTTTCGTAATCTGTTTTAACCTTTTACTTAGAGAGTTTCTCTATTTCTTCATCGGTCGCCTCGCGCCATAAGTACATGGAACGGGCTTTACTGTAATCACATACGAGCGCCTTTCCCGGAAATTCATCATCGTAAACGAGCTTCGTTAGGGCGACTTCAGAATTACATTCCTCTTTCTCCAGCATTTTCCCCGCAACCAGCATATCATAAGCCCGCTTCTTGTCAATCGACTCAAAGCCTTCCTTTCTAGAAGAGAAAAGGTTAAACGCACATGTATAATAAGTTGTATCGGTTCCAAGAACAATTTCAACCACCCTGAAGGAGTCCTTATTTTCGTCACATTCACGTTCCTTGAACAATTCATAGCTAGGCTTCGTCTGCCACCATTGATAATCAGGATCCAAATGAAACGTTGCATAGAGAATGGTAACATCTACACAAGAATAGAACGTCCCGTTCGTATATTCTTTTTTCTCCCATAAATTGTCTGCAGTGCAGGGCCCCAGCGCGTAACCGAGGGAATCAATTTCCGCCATTGACCAAGAGCTATAACGACACACGAAAATTGTATCTCTACGTTGAAGGGAATCTCCCTCCTGCAAGGAATCACAAGGGTGATAATAAAACGAGAGCCAATCCGATTTTGACGCGTTAGACCAACTGTGGCTACGGCAGACATAACAAGTCGAATCCTTGTCCGTACAATCCACAGATTTTTCTTCATCTTGATTCAGGCAAAGCCCCATTTTGTAATCCAGGCTGTCGAACAAGGCCGGATACAGGTTCTTTGACGAGTCACAAACAAGGCTGTCTTCCCAATGGGTCGAAAGTTTGTTTGTTATGCGAACCCTTTGGCCCCGTTCTTCACAAGTCGCCATTCCGAGATATTTTTCAACATAGTGGGTATAAAAAACTTGAGCGGCAGAATCAGACCATTCCACCTTTTCCTCCAGAACAAAATCCGCTATGGCCGTCATTAACAGGCTGTCTTCCATGGAGCCATCGCTAAAATCCTCTCTAAAGGCATCCATTTGGTCGTAATGGATTATAGGCTCCACATATTTATTCTCAAACGCACCGCCCAAAACAACCTTCAACTCACCAGCAGCCAATTCCATTGCCGCATTATAAGGATACCCCTCTTTCACTAGCTGCATCGCCCTGTCTTGATATAACGAGGAGACCACATTGATGTTATAGAACAACGTGCGATCGCTTCCGGCGTACTCATATGTCGAATCTAGGAACAGGTACAATGACGGACGTTTTTCCTTTTCATCATCGTCACAAGAGGAAAAATCCGCCCGTATAAGAAGATAAGGGCTCTTAAACTTTCCTCGCTTGATATTCACCTTACCGTCTTCGGGAGTTAAACGTTTCGAAGCACCTGAATCCAAATGATAGTCCAGCTCGAAAGCGGTCACGCTATCCAAGCAGCCTGTCGTTTCCCCAAAAGCAATCGTTTTTATTTCTGCATCATCTTCGTAAAAATGAAGGGCATTGTGAAATACAGCATCATCAGAGCTACAGCCTACAACGAGCAGCACATATAAAAGAAATAGGAAACATCTCTTCACTGGCTACCCCCAAAGCGGAACAAAGTGATAGGGAACCCATTCCGTATATTCAGATTGCGCCATCTGAACATTCCAGTTGATTCGGATTCCTTCTACATCTATTTTCAGGTTAAAATAGTGCATGACATACACTTCGCCTTGGGCAGAAGGCATCTTCGACTTATCCAACTTGGAAATGGTAAAGTCGCCTTTTTTCAACAATACCGAATAGGAATAATCGTCGTTGTGCAATACAATCTTTTCGGCATCAAGGCACTCAATAGTTTGGCAGCCATAGATTTCCAAATACAACCACCGATTCCAACGGTAAACCGTATAGTCCTTTGTATAGTTTATCGTATCTATTTCCGTCTCTATATAGATTTTCAGAGGCTCATAACGGTCCACCGTATCGCGCCGCCATTCGCTCGTAGACACTTCAAAGCTACGGCAAGAAAAATCTTCACATTCTATACCGGCAGAATCTATGGCATGCAAAGCTGCAGAGTCAAGAAAATCAATTTTGGTTTCCTTCTCCACAACAACATCAATACGCTCCGACCGATCTTTCCAGCCGCCGTCGCATGCCCAAAACAAGCTCGCAAGCACAAAAACAAGAACAAATCGCTCCAATCTAACCATACCAACAATTTAGTTAAAAAAATTAAGACCGCAGCGGGTAGAAATGCCCGAAACAGGCTCATAAAACAGCGAAATTTAGAGATTTCTCAGAAAAAATAATTTATGTTCCAAACATCAAGACAAAACGCTACAGAAAGCGAAAAAGTTGTCTCGTAGCGAATTATACGAGTATTTTATGGCGATTGTTGGTCGAAAAAAAGGAAATTGGAGAACTTCATCTCGCGAATTACGAGACAAAAAATGGTATATTTTCTATAGAGTCCTTGGTTGGTGAATGTCGGCTCCACGCCGTGCGTTTCTTTGGAAACCTAGCCGCTGATGGGACTCCATTTTTTTGCTCTAACGGATTCTTGTCCGTATAGATGCCAAAAATTATTTTTCCTTAGCAAACGCCTTCTCAGCCCAATCCTCAGGGAATGAAATATGTCCCAACTGAATTGCTGATGAATACTTTTCAAACAAATCCTTAATTGACGGAAGGAGCTCTTCATTCCACTTTTTGGGATTTGGATACAAATTCCGCACCGCAAGAAAAGCAGCCCAAAGAGAGCGTTCTTCTTTTTCTTCAACTTTCTCAATATTTGCAGGAATAGCGGAGAAAATCCTATAGTAGAGCCGCCCATAATGGGCACAGATGTTCCGCAAGTCGGTTGCACACCTTAGCCAGCTTTTTAGATTCTTCGGAACGGTCTTATAACACTCACTTGCAAAGTGCTTTTGGTCAGCAAGAACAAGGTCAGCATAAAAATAGGACAACATGCCAAACGAGAACAATTCCACAGCCACCCATACAGGGAACACACCATCATAGCAATTCTGATGGTGCTTCACAAAAGGAACATTAGAACTGTGTTCAACTTCCCTATTAAACGTTTCTAAGAATTTTTGATGTTTATGCGACGGAGAAAAATTCGATTCAATCAAATAGCCCGTCGGGCCATATTTATGGGCATGAAAATACGCAAGTCTCGCTCTCATGGAAATTTCAATTTCTTCAAGAGCGGAAAATAATAGGCGTCTCAATTGTCGGTCAAATTCATATATCTGCACAACTCTAGAAAAACTGGTTCCTGCAATATAGGAACCATCTTCTTTTCGGAAGGGTAAAAAATAAGCCGACAATCTATAATAATTTATGGTTTCAAGACAGCGAACGGCATCATCAAGATTCTCGATGCAACAACCGCGTTGCTCGATTTTTTCAGCCTGCTCCCTATATGTTGTCGCCTTTTTAATTTCCATAAAAAAAAATGTCCCCCCTGGGACACATCAATGAGAGGTGCGGGGGGTCCTGTTATTTATAAATATATAATCTTTTTCAGAGAAAAGCAAGAAGCCATTCTCTAGATTACCCCAAAAAGACCCGACCGGGGCGGGTTATAACAAAAGACGCCCGCTCAATGAGCGGGCGTGACTATAAGGGCGGGGTCGGGGCTGGAGCGAGGGGAAGGCCTTCCCCTCCCAACAACTTACTTCACCACAATATTCACGAGCTTGCCGGGGACCACGATGGACTTCACGACGGTCTTGCCGTTCATGAACTCTTTCATACGATCGTTTTCCATGGCGAGCTTTTCGAGGGCGGCCTTGTCCATGTCCTTGGCGACACTTGCCTTAGCGCGGACCTTGCCGTTTACCTGGAACACGACTTCCACGGTGTTTTCCACAGCCTTGGAGTGGTCGGCTTCCGGCCAGGCGACGTTCGTGAGCGATTCGTTGTGACCGAGGATGCTCCACATTTCTTCGGCGATGTGCGGGGCAAACGGGTGCAGCAACTTCACGAAGGTTTCGCACGGTTCGCGGTAGCGCTTGTCCATCTTCATCATTTCGTTGTTGAAGATCATCAGCTGG
>JAGCPF010000029.1 GCA_017642335.1 Fibrobacter sp. | reverse complement strand
GGGCGACAAGGTCCTCGGCCTCAAGCTCGACCACGGTGGACACCTTTCTCACGGCCATCCGGTGAACTTCTCCGGTATGCTCTACAACTTCGTGCAGTACGAAGTCGATAAGGAAACTGGCCGCATCGACATGGACAAGGTCCGCGAAATCGCCCTCAAGGAAAAGCCGAAGATGATCCTCGCCGGCTTCTCCGCCTACAGCCGTAATCTCGACTGGAAGCGCTTCAAGGAAATCGCTGACGAAGTCGGCGCCCTCACCATGGCTGACATTTCTCACGTCGCTGGCCTCATTGCAGGTAAGGCAATCGATTCTCCGGTGCCGTACTTCGACATCGTGACGACCACGACCCACAAGACTCTCCGTGGCCCGCGTTCCGCTATCATCATGTGCAAGGACCGCACCATCCAGAAGATGGTGAAGGGCGAACTCAAGGAAGTTTCCCTCGCCAAGGAAATCGACAAGGGCGTGTTCCCGGGCATGCAGGGTGGTCCGCACGACCACATCAACGCCGGTAAGGCCGTTGCATTCCTCGAAGCTCTGCAGCCGGAATTCCAGACCTACGCCAAGAACGTCATCAAGAACGCTCAGGCCATGTGCGCCGAAATGCAGAAGCTCGGCTACAAGGTCATCAGCGATGGCACCGACAACCATCTCATCGTGGTGGACATGACCTCCAAGGGTGTTTCCGGTAAGGAAGCCGAAGTGGCCATGGAAAAGGTCGGCATCTCCTGCAGCCGTTCTACGATTCCGTTCGATCCGCGCAAGCCAATGGATCCGTCTGGTGTTCGTCTTGGCACTGCTGCTATCACGACCCGTGGCTTCGACGAAGAAGACACCCGCGAAGTGGCTCGCATCATCGACCGCGCCATCCAGGCCAAGGACGACGAAGCTGCACTCGCCAAGATCCGCGAAGAAATCGTGGCTCTCTGCAAGAAGCACCCGCTGTACAAGTAATGGCTTGTCATCCCCGCGCAGGCGGGGATCTCCTGTTGAAATTAAAGAAAGTGGTTCGCGTTTGGCGGACCGCTTTTTTTGTACATATTTCAAAGGTGCGAGGCTCGATGCCCGAGCGGAGAGCGATGAGCAATGAGCCATGAGGCTTCTACTGATTGCCTGAGATTGCTTCAGGGCTCCGCCCCTCGCAATGACAAACCCTAACCCCTAACCACTTTACCTATATTTCCCCTCATGGCTGCAATCCTTTTGCAAGATGTTTCCTTCCGTTATCCGGGTGCCGGCGCGCAAGCGTTGTCTTCGGTGAATCTCGAGATTCCGGAGGGCTCCTTCTTCGCGCTCCTTGGCCCGAACGGGGCGGGGAAGACGACGTTGCTTCGCCTTTTGTGCGGTCGCTTCGCGAAGTTCGACGGCACTGTGGATGTGGCTGAACCATTGCGCTCCGGGCGCGGCGTCCTCGACATGATGCGCTGTGGCGTGTTGCTCGAGAATCCGGGGATTTATCCGAAACTCTCCGTCGAGGAATACCTGAGCTACTTTGCCGGGTTCTACGGGATGGGCGAGGGGGCTTGTCTTCCGGGAGGCTCGTCACGTGGACGTGCCGAAATGCTCGCTTCGCGGTTGGGCCTTGCCAACCTGAATTCCCGCATGGGTACGCTTTCGCTCGGGAACCGCCAGAAGGTGCAGGTGCTGCGCGCGCTCCTGCCGAACCCGAAACTCCTGATTCTGGACGAGCCGGTGGCGAACCTCGACCCGGTCTCGCGTGAATGTGTCTGGAAAATGATAGAGGACTGGCGCAACGAAGAGGGCGGCACGGCGATTGTCTGTTCGCATGTCCTCGCCGAGATGGAAGAGTACGCCACGCATTACGCGATTATCGATGACGGGCGAATCCTGAAAGCCGGGAAAGCCATGTCGGGCGATTCCCGCAATACCGATTTTACCGTGAGGTTGACCGTTCCTGTCGATGTTGCCGCAGTGAACCGCGCCTTGGAGGCTGCGGGAATTTCCGTAGGCGATGTGTCGGCGCAGAAGGGCTCGCTTGCGTCAATCTACCGCGAAACCGTCCACAAATGATTATTTTTATCGAGAAATTTTGAGGATTTATGCAATCTTGGACCGAAATTAAGAAAATCGAGAACCCTACCGAAGAACAGCAGCTCGAAGCTGTCAAATTGAACTGGTATGCAATTAGTTTGATTCAGAATCCCACCGAAAATGTGCAGAAGGCCGCTTTTGCGCAGAACGTGCAGGCGATTCTCTATGTGAACGGCGGCCCCTGTGCCGCACTCGTTGAATCTTTCAATTCCATGGACGACGAATCGTTCGGCAAGGCGATTGCCGCCGAACCCAACTTGCTCAAGTTCGTGAACCGTCCGGAATTGCTCCGTGCCGCCATCCGTACCGACTGGAAAATCATCCGCAAGATTGACAATGCGAGCGATGAACTTTGGGCCGAAGCCGTGCGCCAGAACATGGATGCTTTCAAGCTTGTCCGCCATCCTGGCGAGGCGACCTTGGTTGCCGCAATCGAACACGACTGGCAGATCATCCAGGATGTGGAACGCCCGTCGGCCAAGATGCTTGTGGCCGCAGTCAAGCAGGACTACCACGCCTACGAATGCCTGAGTATCAAGTGCCGTACCGAAGAAATGCAGCTTGCCGCTGTCCGTGCCGACTGGCGCTGCATCGAACTGGTTTCTAGGCCATCCGAAAACGTGCAGATGGAAGCCGTGAAGCAGAACAAGGTTGCTCTCCGCTTCATCAAGAACCCGGCTGAATCGGTCGTGGTGTACTGCAACTAGAACGTGTGCGACAGGTCGAATGCGAACCTGCCCCATGCGAACGGTTCGGCCAGGCTCATGTCCTCGAACTTCTTCTTGAACGCGTAGTCAAGTCTGAACGTGAGGAACTGCCAGCGGTAACGCAGGCCAAAACCGAAGCTCGCGTCCGACTCTTCCTTATATAGCCCGTCGTCGGCGTCGGTGACCTTGGCCCAGTCGAAGAACTGCACGATTTGCCACTTGCGCCAGCTTCTGACGGGGATTGTCCAGCGGATTTCCTGGTTGAATCTCAGGTATTGCGGAGTCAAGCCCGTGTTGATGACTTCCTTTTCTACTTCGTTCCCATTTTTGTCGGTGCTGGTCTCTGTGCTGGTGTAGCTTGCGTAAATGCTGCGGAAACGGTAGCCGCGCACAGATCTTGAACCACCCTGGTAAAACACGCGGGCGTCGTCTTCGATGGCCTCGTTGAAGAATCTTCCGCAACTTCCGCTGAGCGCTCCGTAGAATGTCCAGAATAGCGGGAAGTACAGGTTTGCTGTCGCTGCGGCGTAGGTATATGGGTGGCCGATCATGCGCGGGGAATCGAGGTCGCCCGTTAAGTTGGTGCCGACACCTGTCGTCGGGGCGATGCGGATGCCCTTGGTCGGGTTGAAGTAGTCGTCAGTGTAATCGAATGTCAGGGCAATTTCGCTCTTGAGCTTGAACAGCCTGAGTGCGTTCTTGTCGACGTAGCGGGTATCGAGCGTGCCACGGAAACGGATGTTTTGCGTAATGCCGAAGGTAAGGTCACCGCGGTTAATGACTTCGTAACGTTCTTCGATACTGTCTGGGTAGGCCGGGGGGTTGATTTTTTCGTGGTTGAAAGTCAGTCGGTCTTCGAAGCGGATTGCCGTGGGAATGATTGTGAACGAGGTCCCGAACAGCAGCGGGTTCGCATAGCCGGCGGAAATTTCTTGCTTGTGCTGGGCAATCTGGAAGTTTGTCGAGAATTCGTTGAATCTTCCGAAGAAGTTCTTGTGTCTTGCGTAGGCCTGTGCGCCGAATCCGTAGATTTCTTCAAAGAAGAACCCGTAGCGGGCATCGCCTGGGATACGCTCCGTTACGCTGAGGTGTACGTCGGAGAGTCCGTCCGCGCGGAGTGAGTCTTCTAGGCGGATTTGCGTAAAGAGCTGGGTGGAAAAGAGCTTGTTCTTGAAAGAGTTGTATTGCTTACCGTCGATGGTTTCGCCTTTGGGAATTCTCCAAAGTGTTGAAAGCCATGCGGTATCGGAAAGGCCTGCTTCGGGTGTCTCGTTGCGGTTCCCGCGATCCTGTGCTCTTGCGGTTTTGCTCTTGAAATTTCCCATGACAACTTTTGCACCCGCATTCACGTTGAATTCCACGGAAATTTTTTTGTGGACGGTATCGATTCTTTCGACCGAAGTGACTTGAGTGTGCAGGAATCCCTCTTGCCTGTACACGTCGATGATGGTCTGCATGTCCTTCGAGATGTCGTCCTGGGTATAATAGTGGTCTTGGGAGGTCTCGAGGGAACTTGTCTTTATCTTGATGTTGTTCGAGTCCGGCGCGATAATCTTTGCTCCGCTGAAACGGTAGCGTTCGCCTTCGTTGATGAAGATGATGTAACCGCGCTGGATACTGTCCATCTTGATATGCTCCCTGCGGATGTCAAGAGTCATTTCGAGGCTGAAGTAGCCGCGTGAGTAGTAGAGCGCCTTGAGGTTCTCGATTGAAAGGCGCATCAGGAAGTCCTGCTTGGTTGTGTCCAGCTGGCCGAATTCGTCGGGGATGTCGACCTGTTCTTCGATCTGGAATTTGGAGAACACGTTGTTGCCGCGGAATTCCATGTACCACGGATGCTTTATGCCTTCGTCAGCAAGGCATATCCCAATGAGGCAGGCGAGAAATATCAGAATTCTTTTCATCATTTCTTCGCGTCCTCTAGTTTATCCGGTTCGATGGTTTCACAGTAACCCAGGTGAAGCAGGCACGGGTTCCAGTAGCGGTAAACATAGCTGAAACCGATGTTTTTTTCAATGCGGTTCTCGTTTTCTTCGGTACCGGTGTTGGTCAGGTACTGCTTCGAAATCAGCATGGCGTTCAACGAGAGCGATGGCGATAGATGGTTCTTGTGCGAATAATCTTTTTCCTTGAAGAAGGGGAGCGTGTAGTTGGCGCCGAATTGCAGCGCCTGGTCGTAGGTGCGGTTTTCGTTGCTCTGGTCCTGCGTGTAACCGAAGATGAGGCTCAGGTCCTTGACCCAGCGGTCCAGCGAGACGGGAATCTTGAAATAGCTAGAGTCTTTATCATTTGTGGTACTGTTGTCGAACAGCATTACCTTCATGTCGATGTCGCCGATGTAGTCACCGCCCAGCGTGCGGTTAGCCGTGGTCGAAAGCACCTTGCCAATTGCCTTGCCTGCAATCTTGTTCCAGTCTGTGGCGTCGCCGTTGTCGTCCGCGATACAGCCCAAGAAGATGTTGTAGTAAATAGCCGCCGACGAGTTCTCGTTTCCGCAGTTGCTGCTGGGCGTGGGCTGCGGGTTCGTGATGGTTCCTTGGATGTTCAGGCTGACGGGACAGGTGTCTTCTTCTTCGGTCTCGTTGCTTGCCGTACAGTAGGGGAGTTCCTGCTGGCTTGAAACGTCCACGACGCCGTGCTGCCACGGAACGTTGTTCCAGCTGATATTGAACGAGTTCAAGTCGAATTGATAGACTTCCTTGACGCCGATAAAGCCTGCGTCGGAGTTCCATATGTCGCCGCGCAACAGCGGACGGTTTGTCGTGCCGAGCACCCATACGTCGAACGTGAAGGGGAATTGGGCGAAAGGCGTGATAATTTCGACGGAATCCTTCTGTGATTCCGTAATATGGACGGCGAGGTTGATTGGGCTTGCCGTGGAAATCTTAGCTTCCTGCGTTTCCTTCTTACGCAGCCTTATGATGGCGTTGTTGAACATTGTAATGAACTTGTCTATGGAACTCGGCGTAATCTCGATATCGAGTTCCTTTGCGTAAACAACCTTGTCCACAACAAGGTCGCCCTTCAGGGTGCTGTTCTGGATGATGCCGTCTTTGTTATGCGGAATGGAAAGGCTGAATTTGCTGTGGCCCATCGCGTTTGCGTCGCCCAGGGTCTCGTTGTGGTACTCGTACTGGATTAATGGAATGGTCGCGTTGATAGTGACGGAATCTTCGCTGTCTTCCAAGAAACCGTTGATGTCGTTCGCTATGAATAGGTGGTCCGCTGTACGGAATGTGTACCGCTTGGAGTGGAAGTTGATGGCCTTGAGCCTCAGACTGTCCATGTCGAACTGTAGATTGCCCGAGACGGTTTCGCCGCTGTCGTTGCGGGTCTCGATTTCGGTGATGTCGAGCAGGGAATTTTCCAGATGTCCACGAACCTTGATAGGGAACGTTTGGCTGAACTTGGGCGGCTGGTATAGTGTCGAGTCTAGCCGGATGTCGGCTGTGATGCCGCGGATCCCTTCGCGCAGGTTTGCCTTGGCTTCGATTTGCAGGTCCGTCCTGTTGATTTCGCTGATGGTCCCCGGGATGAACCACGATCCGTTCGCCTTGAGTTTTCCTTCAAAGACCAAGTTCGTGTCGATAAAGCCTTCTGCCCAAAGGTTTCCGCCGTTGTCGCTGCTGTGCGATATACTCACGTGGCGCTGCGACATGAACACATCGTCTACGATGACCTGCGTGTTGCCCGTCCATCCGCCACCGCCAATCCCGAGGTAGGCGTTCAGCTCAATCTTGCTCGCTTCGGCAAACAAGTTCATCTTGTGGATACAGAACAGCTGCTTGGGGATGTTGCTGAATTCCAGTTCCTTGAAGTCGACGTTGCCCACTAGACCCTGTCCCTCGTTGTATGCGAGGTTGCCGGTAATCAGTCCCGAAGAGAATGTCGTGTCGTCTAGAGGTTCCAGCAGGAGAGGAATGGCAAATTCGTGCGCGGACGCCCAGGCGTGGATGACTTGTACGGGCAGTGTTCCCGTGGGCGTAAAGTTGGGGTTGGAATCGTTCGGGAGGATAAACGATGCTTCCGCTTCCACTTTGTTGTGGTTGTGCGTTGTTTCGATTTTGTCGATGAAAATGGAATCCCCGTTCTGCCGTGCGCGGACGCTCGCCTGCAACTTGAACGGCTGGTATTCTCCTTCGACGGTGGCGTCGAGGTCGCCCTTGTTCGTGTCGAAGTTCTTGTTGAACGTTCCCGTAACGTTGCCACTCAGCTTTTCCGTGAATTTGAAATCGGCAAAGGGGATGGTCGTGAGTGCGACGTTGTCCGCTTTGCTCTGGATGGCCGTGGAATCGATGATGGAGATGTATGCCTCGCCGACACCGCCGTTATGCTGCCTGACCTTCCAGGATGTGTGCGGCATAATGTCGGCCCAGGAAACGTCTCCATTGAAGTCGAATGTTTCCTTGGGTGTGTATATAGTTCCGTTGGTGAATACGATGCTGTCCAGGTACAGGTCCAGGGTCGTCTCCAAGGAATCTGCGGTCATCAGGAAGGCGTAGGGAATGGTGTCGAACTTGACCAGCGCATGCATGTGGTCGCCCTTGAACGAACCGTACACCTTGGTCGGCTTTGCCAGTTCGAGTTCTCCTTCGCACCAGTCAAGTGCCCATGGCTCGTATGGGGAAATGTCGCCGGTGTAAGTGATGCTGAGTTCTTTTTCGAAGTTGATGTTTGCGTCGACGAAGGAACCCTGTCGTGTCTCGATTTCTGCATGGATCTTGCTGCCGCGAAGTTCGGCCGAGTGGATGGTGAGGTCCAGAGGCATTATCTGCGGACCGAACTCCGCACTCATGTTCTTGACGTTGCCGTACAGGTCGATGTCGCCGTTCTTGCGGATGTCGGCATCCAGTTCCATGGTGCCGCCTTCGTGGTTGTCGAACTTTGCGTTTACGTGGATGTTCTTGTCGTCGCCGTCGAATTCGATGAATGCACCCATCGGGAGTAGCGGGAAGAATTCGCCCAGGTTTGCCTTTGCCGTGCCCTTGTAGGATATTTCTCCGGTGTTCAGTTTGGTCTGAACATTCGCTTTCACGTGGATGCCGGAAATCTGCGGAGCATCTTCTGGCCATTCAAAGGGAAGCCATTGTTCCAGTTTGTCGACATCGGCGTCCACGCTGGAGGACACGTTCAGCATGTCGTCCTTGGGGGCCATCACATAAATATCCAGCGAGTCGTTGAGCGAGTAAAGTCTTCCCTGGACTTTCAGGTTGCTGGAACTGAAGTCCACGTTGATTTTTGTTCCTGCCGGGTGCGGGATTTCCGAGCCTTGGACGTTACTGACGGCCAGCTGCGCTGCCTGTTTTCCTTCGCTCTTGACTTCAAGCTTCTCGAAACTCCATGCGTTCCCGTTTGAAAGTTCGATGTTTCCCTTTCCGACATTCAGCTTGACCGGGATATAGAACTTAGCCTTGTCGGGGAAGGCCGGGATTTCTGTCGGTTGGGCTTCTTGTGTACTGTCTTCGGTAGCGGGGGGCAGGTTTATTTTCGCGTTCACTTCGTCCAAATCCAGGGCGATGCCGCGGGTTGCTGCGTTCAGGATGGTTAGGTCGAGGGCGACGTTCTTTATTACGACTGTCGCAGATCCGTTTTCAACCTTGACCGAGTCCCAGTAATGTTCGAGGAGGGAATTGCCGTGGTAGCCGTACGGGGTAATCTTTGTATCCCCGAAGGTATGTTCGTTCGACAAGTAGTACGGGACGATATAATCAACAAACCAGGCGCATGCGGATATAACGCCCACAACGATCATCGGAAAAAGGATGATCCTCAGGAATGTCGTAGCTACTTTTTTCAAGTGCGTCAAGAATATAGAAAAAAAAGTGGCCCGATTTTGCGTAACTTGTTGTTTTATAATTACTTATGGCGTTGTTTCGGACGGAGGTTGTGTAGTCTCCCGCCTCGGATGCTTTTACGTACGGATTTCCGTTCGTGTCGCGAACTTTTTTTTATATTGGGCTTATCGGAACGTTTTCGGGCCATATGGCTCATTTGATGAGGAATGCAATGAAAAAAAACGTGTTGGCGCTCCTTGCGCTAGGTGCACTTTTGTTTACGGGCTGCAATGCCATCGGTGACAAGGATACCATAATTGGCCGCGTGAATGGGGAATCCATTTATCAGGAAGACATCGACTTGATGGTCCGTCTGCGTGGCGAAAGCAGTAAGTCGGAATCCATGCGGAACGCTGTTGCATCCTTGTTCAGCCGCAACGCTATTTTTTCGGCCGCCATCGAACGCTATCCTGAATTCAAGGAAGAAATCAAGAATCGCAGCAAGACAATCGACAACTACCTTTTGACGTTCGCCTTCCAGCGCTTTTATGCCATGGATCGCTTGATGTTCAGCGATAGTGAACTCCGCGCCTATTTTGATGCCCATCGCTCTTTATTTGCCGATACTGCTGAATATATGTTGGTTCGCAATGTCGTTGCCGAGAAGCTTTTCCTCGAACGCAACGCGGATTCCCTCGCAGCCTTTATCGAACGTAGCAAGACCGACGGGACCTTGGACACGTCCAGTGAGTACCTGAAGAACACGTTCATCCGCAATTATCGCGAGATGCTTGCCAACACGATGGGGGATTCCCTCCTGAAGGCATTCAACTTGGTGTTGGTCCCGATTGTTCCGCCGACTCCGGAAGAATATTACGAGAAACACAAGGATTGGTTCGTGACGGAGCCCGGCTTCGAGGTCTACCATGTCGAAATGGCTGACTCGCTTGCCCTGGCCGCCCTGTTCTATACCGATAGCATGGATCTCGACGAGTTCAAGAAAATTGCCCGTGACAACAGCATCAACAAGGAAACTGCGGCAAACGATGGCTACGTGGGCAAAGTCCTGGAAAAGCATGTGTTGCCTTACGGCATTGGCGAAATGGGTCCGATGTTCGAACAATTCAAGGACAAACCGGTTGGTACGGTCTCCGCTCCGATCCGTACGTTCATGGGGGAGACATTCCACGTGTTCTATCTTGCATCGGTTGTCCCGTCGCATCAGAAGTCTTTCGAGCAGGCTCGTGCCGCAATCAAGAACGAACTTGAACACGGCATCAACTACGAACTTGATTCGACATACGTTCTTGCGACAATGAACGGTGAGCCGGTCATTCTCGAAAGCGACATCCTGGATGTGTACAAGGCCAATCCTACCATGCCGCGCAATCGTATGTATCACGACCGCATCACGAATTCCCTGTTGCAGAACATCGCGTTTGCCCAGGAAGCCCGCAAGCGCAAGGTCGACCATTCCTGGGAATACAGGGCGCTGGTCCGCGAAAATGGCCTTTCATACGTTTGCGACGCTTTTGAGAATAAGATAAAATTCATCGTGAACTATCCCGATGATACGCTCAAGGCTGTGTACGACAAAATCGGAAATCCGGCTCATCCCAACATGAGTTTTGAATCTTCCCGTGCGAACCTTTCCAACTGGCTCGACATGCCGCGCAATCTCTTGAAGCGCAAGTATTATTATAGCCTCGAAGATTATCTGCCGGATGATTACGAAACATCCATTAATCGCCTGTTCTCCGAAATGGAGATCTCGTACCGAGATGCTAGGTGGGACCGAGTTGTCACCGAGGCGTGGGGCAAGGCCAAGGTATCCCTCTATACCGATTCCATTTTCCTGTTGCCGCAAGAAAATTCGCTTGATTCCGCTATTGCCGCGTTGGATTCTTTCTACCGCGAGCAAAAACTCGACAAGGTTCTCGTCGGCTGGCAGGGCCTGCGCGACCGCTATCCCGAGAACGACACTATCATGAAAAAATCGACGTACGAGATAGCCCATGTGCTGAGCGAGATGAACGACTATGACCATTCTCAGCGCGAATACCGCTCGTTCTACAGTGTGTGGCCAGATGACCCCAACGCAGAGAAGGCGATGTTCAGCCGCGGGTTTATCTTGACCGAGAACATGCATAAGGATTCGCTTGCCCTGGACGTGCTTAACGAGTTCAAGCAGAAATTCCCGAAGAGCGAACTTGTCGAGTCGGCAGACTGGCTCATCGAGAACATCCGGTCCGGTGGCCAACTCGCCAACGACCTGATGAAGAAAATCGAAGCGGAAGAGTAGACGAAAGAACGCCCGCTATCGCGGGCTACAGACGAAAGACGAGAGATTAAATAATGTCGCTTCGCGAAACTAAAAAATCTTCGAACTCTTTCGTCAAAAAACCAAGTTTTTCTCTAGTCTAAAACCAGTTTTTTCTCTCGTCTCTCGTCTCTCGTCTCTCGTCTAATAACTATATTTCCCACATCTTAAACTAAAAGGTACCTACTATGGAAATGACATTCGCCATGATTAAGCCCAACGCCGTCAAGTCCGGCTTGGTGGGCCGTATTATTGACCGTTACATCAGTGCAGGCCTCTCCGTCTGCGCCGTGAAGATGCACCAGATGACTTCTGAAGATGCTCGCGGCTTCTATGCCGAGCATGTCGAGAAGCCCTTCTTCCCGGAACTCGAAGCCTACATGACCAAGGGCCCGTCCGTGATGCTCGCCCTCGGTGGCGAAAACGCCATTGCCAAGGTCCGCGCCATCAACGGTGCCACCAATCCTGCCAAGGCGGAACCCGGTACGCTCCGCTACGATTTTGCCCCGTCCATGACCGAAAACGTCGTTCACAGCTCCGACAGCCCCGAGTCTGCTGCCCGCGAGCTCGACTTCTGGTTCAAGGCCGACGAACGCTACGCCTACGAGATGCCTTCTCTCAAGGCTTGCTGCGTCCTCTAAGTTTCAAAAATAACCCCTCTCAAGGAGACACAACTCAATGCAATGGATCGTCAAGTATCTTACCTCGTCCATCGGTAAGAAGCAGATCATGGGATGCACGGGAGCTCTGCTCGCTGCGTTCGTTTTTGGACACATGGTTGGAAATATCCAGCTGCTTAATCCGGACCCGGCTGCGGCTCAGGCTTCGTACAACTCGTACTGCCAGTTGCTGACGGGCTACAAGCCGTTCATCTATGGCGTCGAACTCGTCATGATTTGCGCTGCTGCCCTGCACATTTTCCTCGCTGTGACCCTGAAAATCGAAAACAAGGTCGCTCGCGGTTCTGTCGGCTATGATGTCAACGCTCGCAAGGGAACCAAGTCCTTTGCTTCGTTCACCATGATCTGGACCGGTCTCATCGTTGCCGCGTTCCTCGTGTGGCACCTGATGACCCTCAAGTTCGGCGAATACTACCTGTACTCCAACCCGGACGTGTGGGATGGCAAGATTGTCCGTGACATGTGGCTCACAACCATCATGGCTTTCTCCAAGCCGTGGCTCTCCGCCCTCTACGTGGTCGCCATGTTCGCTCTCGGCATGCACCTCTTCCACGCTATTGCCTCTGCGTTCCAGACGCTCGGCATTGCTCACCAGAAGTGGACTCCGCTTATTGAAAAGTTCGGCCTCGTCTATAGCGTCGTTGTCGCTCTCGGTTTCGCCGTTCTCGCTGCCGGAGCTTTCTACCTGTCCGGTCAGCCCGAAACGCAGGCCCTCATCGAAAAGTCCCGCGCTCTCCAGCCGCAGTATGAACAGCAGAAGGCCAAGGCTGAAGCCGAAAAGAAGGCTAGCTTCGTGATTCCTTCTGTCGGTGAAGTTCAAGTTTCTCTCAACGCTGAATTTTAAGGAGACCACTAATGATTCTTGATTCTAAAATCCCCGGTGGTTCCATCGAAGAAAAGTGGACCAAGCATAAGTTCGAACTCAAGCTCGTGAACCCTGCCAACAAGCGTAAGTTCACGGTGATCGTGGTGGGTACTGGCCTTGCCGGTTCTTCTGCCGCTGCTTCTCTTGCCGAACTCGGATACAACGTCAAGTCTTTCTGCATCCAGGATAGCCCCCGCCGTGCGCACTCCATTGCTGCCCAGGGTGGTATCAACGCAGCCAAGAACTACAAGAACGACGGCGACTCCGTTTACCGTCTGTTCTACGATACCGTGAAGGGCGGTGACTTCCGCGCTCGCGAAGCCAACGTGCACCGCTTGGCCGAAAACTCCAACCTCATCATCGACCAGTGCGTCGCCCAGGGTGTTCCGTTCGGTCGTGAATACGGTGGCCTCCTCGACAACCGTTCTTTCGGTGGTACGCAGGTTTCCCGTACGTTCTACGCCCGCGGTCAGACGGGTCAGCAGCTCTTGCTCGGTGCCTACCAGGCCCTCATGCGCCAGGTTGCTGCCGGTAAGGTCAAGATGTTCCCCCGCCGCGAAATGATGGACCTCGTCGTGATCGACGGCAAGGCTCGCGGTATCATCGTCCGTAACCTCATCACCGGCGAACTCGAAAGCCACGTGGCCGACGCGGTCTGCCTTTGCACCGGTGGTTACGGTAACGTCTACTACCTGTCCACCAACGCCCAGGGTTCCAACGTGACGGCCGCTTTCCGTGCCTACAAGCGCGGCGCCCTGTTCGCCAACCCCTGCTACACGCAGATTCACCCGACTTGCATTCCTCGCCACGGCGACCTGCAGTCCAAGCTCACCTTGATGAGCGAATCTCTCCGTAACGACGGCCGTATCTGGGTTCCGCGCAAGGCTGGCGATACCCGCAGCCCGGACCAGATTCCGGAAGAAGACCGTTACTACTACCTCGAAGAGAAGTACCCGAGCTTCGGCAACCTCGTCCCGCGTGACGTGGCATCCCGTAACGCCAAGCAGGTCTGCGACGCCGGTCTCGGCGTGGGCAACACCAAGCAGGCCGTGTACCTCGACTTCGCCGACGCTATCCAGCGTATGGGCGTTGCAGGCGTGTCTGCCAAGTACGGCAACCTCTTCCAGATGTACGAAAAGATTACCGACGAAGACCCGTACAAGGTCCCGATGCGTATCTTCCCGGCTATCCACTACACGATGGGCGGCCTCTGGGTTGACTACGATTTGATGTCCACGATTCCGGGTTGCTTCGTCCTCGGTGAAGCCAACTTCTCCGACCACGGTGCAAACCGCCTCGGCGCTTCTGCTCTTATGCAGGGCCTCTCCGACGGTTACTTCGTCATTCCGTTCACCATCGGCGGTTACTTTGCCGGCACCAAGCTGGAAAAGGTTTCCGAATCCGATGCCGCGTTCGAAGACTGCAAGAAGCAGACCGAAGAACGCATCCACAAGCTCCTCTCCATCAAGGGTCACCGCACGGTCAACGATATCCATCGTGAACTCGGTAACATCATGTGGGAATACGTGGGCATGGCTCGTAACAAGAAGGGTCTGGAAACTGCTCTCGAGAAGATTCCGGCTCTCCGTGAAGAATTCTGGCAGAACGTCAACGTGCTCGGTTCCGAAGGTTCTTTCAACCAGAACCTCGAACGTGCCGGCCGCGTTGCCGACTTCCTCGAATTCGCCGAAGTGCTTACGCTCGACGCCCTCCACCGCGAAGAATCTTGCGGCGGTCACTTCCGTGAGGAAAGCCAGACCGAAGAAGGCGAAGCCAAGCGCGATGACGAGCACTTCTGCTACGTGGGTGCCTGGGAATACAAGGGTGACGGCGTTAAGCCGGAACTCTCCAAGGAACCTCTTACCTTTGATAACGTCCACCTTGTTACCAGGAGCTACAAATAATGAGCGGACTCAATTTGACTTTGAAGATTTGGCGTCAGAAGGATGCCAATACCAAGGGACAGTTCGAAACTGTAAAGATCAACGACGTTTCTCCCGACATGTCCTTCCTCGAAATGTTGGACATCGTCAACGAAGAACAGATGAAGCAGGGCAAGGAAGGCTTTGCTTTCGACCACGACTGCCGCGAAGGTATTTGCGGTATGTGCTCTCTGGTTATCAACGGTATGCCGCACGGTCCTGACCATGCGACCACCACTTGCCAGCTGCACATGCGCAAGTTCAAGGATGGCGACACCATCGTGATCGAACCGTGGCGCGCCGCCGCATTCCCGGTTATTCGTGACTGCGCCGTTGACCGTACCGCTTTCGACCGCATTATCCAGGCTGGCGGCTTCGTCTCCGTCAACACCGGTGCCGCTCCTGAAGCTTCCGTGATTCCGGTTCCCAAGGCTGATGCCGACCGCGCCTTCGACGCTGCCGCCTGTATCGGTTGCGGTGCCTGCGTGGCTGCCTGTAAGAACGCTTCCGCGATGCTCTTCGTTTCTGCGAAGGTCTCTCACCTCAGCTTCTTGCCGCAGGGCAAGGTCGAGGCCAAGAAGCGCGTTTTGGCCATGGTCGCCCAGATGGACAAGGAAGGCTTCGGCAACTGCACGAACCTTTACGAATGCCAGGCTGCGTGCCCGAAGGGTATCACTGTGGATTACATCGCCAAGATGAACCGCGAATACCTCATGGCCACCGCCACCTACGCCGAAAAGGTGTACGGGAAAGACTAGCAATGAGGCGAATCCAGCACGAAAATGCTCGCATTTTCGTATTGGTGAGCCGAGTGGCGAGAGACTCCGAAGGAGTCTCCTAGCAAGGCGAGTGTCGCGAGCAAGCTTGCTTGCTCATGACCGAGCCGCAGCGAGTCTTGCGCTGAGTTGCGTAGCAACTTAGCGAAGGACTAATTAGGACGGGCGTTCGCGCTTTTCCTGATTGTCATTGCGAGGGGCGCAAGCCCCGTGGCAATCTTAAATCGGCATTAAAAAGGACCGCAGCGATGCGGCCCTTTTTGCATTCTTGGACATTCGGTTTTTATGCGTAAAGTAAAAATTACTTTTTTCGTTTCATTCTTTTGTTAAGAATAGCTTATATTGAAACATACAATAATGTTATTTGCAATTTTCAAAAAAGAAAAAGAGATATGTCTACTTCACTGATCAACATTGCTGGCATTGACAATAGAATGGAAAAAATTTTGGCGTCAAGGGCCAATATTAAAAGCTTTAAAAGCTTTCGCGATAAAACCCGCACTCCCGAAGAAAGAGCTGTATTAGCTGAAAAAACAAAGCTCCCTTTAACCACCATAACTTATTGGGCCGCGCAAGCAGAATTGCTTCGTATTGCAACGATGTCTAGTGACTTGGCAATCGAATTTATAGAAGCCGGTTTTTATTCTGTATATGAAATACAAATATTCAGTGCTTCTACAATTCTTGAGAAAATAAAAGAAGCTAATTCTCGTACTAAAATCACTGAAGAAGTCGTTCGCGATTTACAGAACGCAAGGGTTGATTCGGCAAGAGAGTTTGTTTGTACGAAAGCTGATTTGAAGGGCGAAGCGGTTCAAACGGCTACGACACCAAGTACCTCTCTCGATTTGTCGTGTCTTATGATGGAATTGAAAGAGATGCGAAAAGAGTTATGGGATATAAAGGGAATGATTGAAAAACTTAGTTCGTAGAGATTGACACTTTTAGAAACTCTTTAAACGAAAAGCCCCGGATTTGAATCCGGGGCATTAATGTTTAATGCGGGATTGTGATCGCCACAGCTTCGCATAGCGAAGCTTCGCAATGACAATTAGCCGTTCACCTGCGGAAGCTGGGCGAGGCTCTTGGCGATGTCTTCATCCGTCGGGATGTAGTCGCTCATTTCGCCGTCGTTGAACTTCTGGTAGGCAACCATGTCGAAGTAACCCGTACCGGTGAGGCCGAACACGATGTTCTTGGCC
>JAGCPF010000028.1 GCA_017642335.1 Fibrobacter sp. | reverse complement strand
TACGTGAACTGGTTCCGCAAGGATGCCAACAACGAGAAGCTCCCGGGTGGCTTCATGTGGCCGGGTTACGGCGACAACAGCCGCGTGCTCGCTTGGATCTTCGACCGCTGCAACGGTGTCGATAACGCCAAGGAAACTCCGATCGGTTACATGCCGAAGGACGGCGCCATCAATACTGAAGGCCTCGCCGACTACTACAAGGAAACTCTCCCGGAAATCACGAAGGTTGACGTGGAAGGCTGGAAGAAGGAACTCGCCGACGTTAAGGAAAACCACTATCCGAAGTTCGGCGCTCACCTCCCGAAGGAACTCTCCGAAATCATCGACATGATCCAGGATCGCCTCAACAAGGCTTAATAAGGCGAATGTCGCGGACAAGCTTGCTTGTCCATGACTGAGCCGTTAAGACTGCGTCCGTAAGGACGCCAGGCTTAATCCTTTAGGGTTTCAAGATCCTCGCTACCGCAAAGGTGGCGGGGATTTTTTTTGTCTGTTATTTTATCCATTTTTCCCCGCTATGTGGAGGTACGGGAGAAAAAATTCTAAATTTCGGGAAAAGAAGGATTCAGCTTAAAATGAAGATTCTTGTAACTGGTGCTGCCGGATTTATTGCCTCGAAAATTTTGACGATGCTTGCTAAGCGCGGTGACGAAGTGGTCGGGCTCGACAACATCAACGACTATTACGATGTTCGCCTCAAGTATGGACGGCTTTGGGAAAACGGATTCCGCGATGAGAAGGGAATGCCTTTGACCGAACTTCCCTTTGGTCGCATGCTCGAAAGTTCCGTGCTCCCCGGTGCCCGTTTTGTTCGTATGGACCTTGTCGACAAGGATTCCCTGGACCATTTGTTTGCCCAAGAAAAATTTGACAAGGTCGTGAACCTCGCTGCACAGGCGGGCGTGCGCTATTCCATCACGAATCCCTACGCCTACATGCAGAGCAATATGGTGGGTTTCCTGAACATTTTGGAAGCGTGCCGCCATAACCAGGTGAAGCACTTGCTCTACGCGTCGTCCAGTTCCGTCTATGGCCTCAACAGCAAGGTCCCTTATAGCGAAGACGACAAGGTCGACAATCCGGTGAGCCTCTATGCGGCAAGCAAGAAGAGCAACGAGCTGATGGCACATTCCTACGCCAAGCTTTACGGCATCCCGATGACCGGCTTGCGCTATTTTACGGTGTATGGCCCGTGGGGGAGGCCCGACATGAGCCCCATGCTGTTTGCCCGTGCGATTTCGAAGGGTGAGTCCATCAAGGTGTTCAACAACGGCGACATGATTCGCGACTTTACCTACATCGACGACATTGCCGAAGGCAGCGTCCATGCGCTCGATCATATGCCCGTGGCGGAAGAATGCCCGAACGGTGTCCCCTACAAGGTGTACAATATCGGGTGCAGCCATCCGGTCAAGCTCATGGACTTTATCGCCGAAATCGAGGCTGCCTACGGAGAACCTGCCAAGAAGGAATTCTTGCCGATGCAGCCGGGCGATGTGTACCAGACGAATGCCGATACCACGAAACTCGAGGCGGAATGCGGATACAAGCCCCACTGGAGCCTGCACGACGGCATAGCCGAGTTCATGAAGTGGTACAAGAGCGACAAGAACCCGCTATAAGTCCGTATTTAATTTGTCTTTGAAAATTACTTTTCCACGACGATGAGTTCAGGCTCACCCCTACCCGGGAGCGGCTTGAATATTTTTACCATCGTTTCGGTGGGCGGACGGTTGAATCCGCTCATCGTGCACAGGAAAAGGTAGTTCGTGCCTGCGACCACTTGCGTCGAGACGCTGAGCGGTTTCAGTTGCAGGTAGCCGTAATCCTTGGTTGCTGCGTCGAATACCGCGGAATCTTCCGCCGTGAGCGGACGCTGTTCCGAGAATCCGCCCATGAGCATTTCGTCGGTTTTGCCGGCGGCGAGGTTTGCGAGGAATGTCTCGACTTCGGCCTTCGCGATGGAATCGCCTTCGTCTTTGGTCATTCTCTTGTTCGATACGCCCATTGCGAGAGTCACGTTCGCGTTCGGCTCCAGTTCCTTGAGTTCGCCAGCACTAGCCTTGCGGCCGCCGCTTCCGTAGGTGCAGAACGGCACGACGACTTTTCCGGAAAGGTCGTTTGAATCGAGGAACGTGTAGATCGGCGGGGCGAAACTTCCGAACATGATGGGGTAGCCCAGATAGACCGTGTCGTACTTGGCGAGATCGAGCTTGGCATTGGAAAGTTCCGGCCACTGCTTGCTTTCTCGCTGTGCACCCACCATGGCAATCGTGCTATCGTAGGTTGAGGGGTAGGCGTTCACCAGCTTGAGCTCGATTTCGTCGGCGTTTACGGCCTGTTTCAAGGCTCCCGCCAGTTTCTTTGTCGTTCCCGTCTGCGAGAAGTAGACAATGACCGATTTTGTCTGCTGCGGGGCGGCTGCGGTTTCGGTCTGTTTGGTCTGATCCTGCCCGCCACAGGCGCACAGGGTAGAAATCATTGTGGCGCTAGCCAGTAGTGCCGTGACGGAAAGGATTTGCTTGAGGCTACGGGACATAGTAATCTCCTTGAAATACGTTTAAAAGATACTAATTGCTGGAGGAAACTCTCTATCGGCCCTGGCTTTGGAATGGTCGTTTTTGTTATTTGGATGCCTGCAAGGCTTGATGTCCGTTGCAGAAAAAACTAATTTGCCATGGGAAAAAACGGGAAACCTGTTGCAGGCTTCTTGTTGAGGCTTAGAGTTTATATGTGGGCACAAAAATTTCTTTTTTTTCTGGTGATGGCTTTCGCGCTTGTCGTCACCTCCTGCGGGGCCGACGGTGACATTGTTGCCCGCGGTAGCGATTCCTCCCTGGATGATGGTTCGGGCGATTCCGACGGCGACGAGGGTTCCGACGATTCCAAGGATGGTGCCAGTTCCAGCAAGAAGAACTCCAGTTCCAGTAGCAAAGGGATATCGTCCAGTTCTTCGTCCGGCCGCTCGTCCAGTTCTTCGAGTGTTCGCAGTTCCTCTTCCGTGAAATCCTCCAGTTCTTCGCTGGCAAGCTCCTCTTCTTTCGCTTACGAGGACATTCCCGGGAAGGCGATTACGGGCGTGTACCAGGGCTTTGATGGGCATGTAGTGATGCCTTCCATCGAGGTTCGTGCACTGACAAGCAAAATGGAATATGTGGACTCCACGGTCTCGTACGAGGGCAAGATTGACTCTACGGATTACCGGTTCAGTGTCCGGGGCCTCCCCGAGGACATCGAGTACGCCGAGATACACGTTTCGGTAAATAATACCACGAATGGTACGATAAGGAACTACGAAGATGAGTATGCGGTTGTCAACCTGAAGGGGGTGGATTCCCTGTATGTGAATTCGGCGATGAACTTTATCTACAAGAGGATAAAGTACCTAGTAGGTGAAAGGGACCTGTCGTTTGCCGAAGCCAAGGCGCAGGCGGAAGGCGAACTGCAGAAGGCCTTCTATGCCGAAGCGGAATTCCATGACCTGGAAAAGATTGATGTGCTGAAAGATGAGACAGAAGGTGGATACTGGGCGGCAACAATTGCAACGATGGAAACCATCACTTGGCTGGGAGATTCGTTGCGGGATGATTTCTGGTCGGATGCATTTGTAGTAGAGGGGACGCTTGTCCTGGGTGATGAACTCGCTGCCGACCTGGCCAGTTCATTCTACAACTGCAACTATTTGGGTTGCTTGGGGGACGTCTATGCCAGGCACGTGAACCGTGGCCCCATAAGGGTAAACCTGATCAAGTTCTTCGATAAGGTTAGCGGGCGTGGCGCCTGTACTTCGGACCGTGCAGGGGATGTCTTCAGGGTCGCGTCCGATACTTCCGCGGGTGGTTTCTATACATGCGATGGAAAGGACTGGGACCGTTCTACCGTTATGGAAAGGGACATGTACAAGCTGGATTTCCCTGCCTGTGGGAATACGGAAAAGACGGTTATTGGTGCCTCTAAGTATGAATACTATTGCAATGGGAAGGGCAAGTGGATCGAGGCTCGCCCTTGGTCGGTCGATGTCCCTGTAAAGTTCCGGCTCAATCCGGATATCGATTACGGGACTATGACCGACCCGCGTGATGGGCAGACATACGCGACTGTGAAAATAGGGAACAAGGTATGGATGGCACAGAACCTGAACTTCAAGGGTTACAAGAACAAGGCCGACGAGGACAGTACGCTTATGGCCAACCTGAGCGGAGGCCACATCTGCCATAGCAAGAAGGAAGCGCACTGCGATGTGTGCGGAAGGCTGTACGACTGGGCTGCCGTCATGAACCTCAACGAATCCATGGATTCCGTTACGGCGAAGGCGATGATTGTAGACCCGCACCAGGGCATTTGTCCCGACGGTTGGCATATCCCCAGTATGGATGAATTTGAGCATATCATTACGGAATACTATAACAGTGGCACGGATAAGACAGCTGATATGCTGAGGTCTAGGCAGGGCTGGGGCAAGACGGTCCCGGACAAGGATCCGGTAGGCTTTTCGGCATTGCCCTGTGGCATATATTTTAATTCCTTGAACATGGGATGGGCTTTTGATGATTGGGGATCTGAGGCGTATTTTGCCGCCACGCCAAGATACCATTTACACACTGAAATTACCATGAGCGCGAGCTTTACGGGCATTGGAAGTTACGACAACAGTTCCCGGCATAGGCATAACTCTGTTCGATGCGTAAAGAACGACGACTAAATGAAGGGAATATGAAGCATCTTCTTTCTATAGGCTTGATTGTGGTCTTGACGCAGGTGTTTTTTGCCTGCGGGGCCGACAGTGACATTTCTGGCCGCGATGACGATTCTTCCTTGGAAGATGACTTGGACGATTCCGACGGCGACGAGGATTCTGCTGATTCCAAGAGCGGTTCCAGTTCCAGCAAGAAGGGTTCCAGTTCCAGTGCGTCGTCTTCTAGCGCAGGCTCGTCTTCGTCGAGATTCATCTACGATGTCTCTAAAATCGAGAAGGGAACGTTTGTCGACAAGCGTGACGGGCGCAAGTACAGGACCATTACCGTTGAAGGGATGACCTGGATGGCGCAGAACCTGAACTACGCGCCGGCATCTAGCCTCGGTTGCCACGATGGCGATGATAAGGACTGCACCAAGTATGGAAGAGCCTATACCTGGGGTGATGTTATTGATTCTACGAAATCGTATTGTGGGCACAACATTTTTTGTGGCCAGCCTCTCCAAGGTATTTGCCCGGATGGATGGCGAATTCCGATGTTGTGGGATTGGGTTGGCTTGCTTAACGTGTTCTACGGAGCCTATCCCTCATTCTACGAGTATGTGGGGCTGGCTCCGGCTCTATTTTCTAAGGATAACGTGTCGAAATATCAGGGGACCGATGATTACGGGTTTACCGTTAACGTTCCCCAAACGGGGGCGAATCGCTCGGCTGCATTAGATTTCTTTACGTCTTCACTGGCCGAATGGGGCAATGAGGAAATCACTCCATATTTCATGCGTTTTGACGCAAGAGATATCGATGACGAAGTGTTTACGAAGTTTACGACTCCCGCTTCGTTGAGGTGCATTAAGGGTGACTTGATTCCCGATATGAATAATCCAGAGTTTACATTCGGCATCCGTGGCGAAGACCGGAAGGTGTGTCATGTCTCCGGACCAAGCAATTCGCTGACTTCCCGGGCCTGCAACAAGAATGGCGAAAATAAGTGCCCCAAATCCGAAGACGGTATTGTGTTAATCAATGGCATGTATATGTATCTCGAGACTAACGGCAAGAAGGCTTGCCCCTTTGAATGGCATATCCCGAGTGCAAGCGAGTGGGATAGCCTTCTCACTTATGTCGGTGGCAAGTGCTTTGCCGGGTTTACGCTCAAGGCGCAGGAAGGCTGGGGTGACGACTATGCCTTTGACGCATTTGGTCTTGGCATTAAGCCCACGGATGGCGATGAGGCCAGGTTCCTGATAGGGGGTAGCAATAAGGGCGAAATAAAGGGTAGTGTCGTGTTTAAGAAAGGCTCGAATATCGCGGTAATCAAGGACGATACTGCGAACGTGTCTGGGCTGCTCTGTATGAAGGGCCGCCTCAAGGACGATACCTTGAGTTTCATGAACCCTGATCTCGAGTACGGTGAATTTACCGATAGCCGCGATAACAGGACGTACAAGACCATAAACATCGGGCACACCAAGTGGATGGCTGAAAACCTCCAGTTCGATACGGACAGCAGTGTCTGTTTTGGAGGGTATCATGGAAACACGTCGTTCTCGTGTATGCGCTATGGAAAGTTCTATGGGTATGAAGACGCCCTGAAAGCCTGCCCCGAAGGCTGGCGATTACCCACAAAGGAAGAGTTGGATACCCTAGTATATATCGGGGCTCCTTATAAGAGTACCTATAACCTTGTGTCGGTGGAGAATCCTGAATATAAGGGGAACAACGAGTCTGGTTTTTCGTTTGTTACGGCAGGTTCTCAATCTTGGAACGGCAATTTCTATAACGAAATGAAAAGCGGTTATATATGGGCGAGTACGAAATACGATGAAAACTCTGCGTACATCCTTGACGTCTATCATGGCAACGGCATCGGCGATACCGTATATGTCGCAAAGCAGTTTTTCAATAACGAGGTGAGGATAAATGTCCGCTGCGTGAGCGAAGAGAAGGTTCCGTACGGGTATATGGGATCATACGGTACGCTAGTCGATGAACGCGATGGCCATGAATACAAGACTGTAGAAATCAACGGCACAACATGGATGGCGGAAAACCTCAAGTTTGAATCGGAAATCGGCACCTGCAGGCGTGATTCCTGCGACCTCTACGGGTTGCATTACTCGTTCCCGTTCACCTCGCTTGTCGCAGCCCCTCTCTGCCCGGATGGCTGGCATATCTCGACTACTGCGGATTGGGATAGTTTGCTCGCCTTTGCGCGCGCGAATGATTCGGCTACATACGCCTTCGATTTGAGATATACGTTCTGGTGGCCTTCAGATAACAAGGGCAACGACAAGTATGGTCTTGGCATTCTCCCGAACTCCTGTTACAATACTACTGGCGGTTATAGCCTTATCAATACTGGCGAACCAGTGTCGTGCATTGGTGCAGAAGATGTCGACAACAAGAAGGGCTACTACTACTTGATGACATCAAACAGGGTCAATAGATATGACACGGATGTTTACAAGGCGAGTATCGATAGCGACCGCTACCGCTACGGAATCCGTTGCGTCAAGGACAAGTAAACCCCTCACTTGCCGGCCTTCTTGCCGGTGACGTCTGAACAGTTGTTGTTGAACTTGGTGGGCGGCTTGATTTCGCCCAGGTTCGACTTGGCATTGCAGCGATACTGCACTGATGTGCATTGTGCTGCCGCGTGGTGCGATGCCCTGCGGCTTTTTTTGCCGTGACGTCTTGCATGTTGCTTGTCTAGGCATGCCTCCGAGGGGTGTTTTTGGGTTCTTTCGTTTTTCGCAAGTTGTTGATTTTTACTAGATTATGAAACTGAGTACCAAGGATTAGAGATGTCATCTATAAATTTTGCAACACGTGAAATTAGCTGTAAGGTGGTTTATTACGGACCTGGTTTGAGCGGCAAGACGACAAACTTGCAAGTCATTCACCAGAAAATGCCACAGGACAAGCGTACCGACATGGTGTCGCTTGCGACGGAAGGCGACCGTACTCTGTTTTTCGACTTTCTCCCTTTGAATCTTGGCGATATTAAGGGCTTCAAGACACGTTTCCAGCTATATACGGTTCCCGGTCAGGTTTATTACAACAGTACGCGAAAACTCGTTCTTCGTGGTGTTGACGGCATTGTCTTTGTTGCGGACTCGCAGCGTTCCCGCCAGGCGGAAAACATCGAGAGTTTGCAGAACCTCCGCCAGAACCTCCAGGATTACGGGATGGATCTGGACGACCTTCCGTTCGTGCTCCAGTACAACAAGCGCGACATGGAAAATGTCTTTACCCTTGACGAGATGAATGCCGAACTGAACCCCAACAAGGTCCCGTTCTTCCCGGCTACGGCCCACAATGGCAAGGGTGTCGTCACGACGCTCAAGACTATCGCCATGCTCGTCATCGAGAAGTTTAACGTGAAGCAGGGATTCCTCCGCAAGGCCGCTGAAAGTGTGAATAACACGGGCGTCCACAGTGTTTCCCTGACCAAGGACGGTGTATCTGTCGCTAACGACCATCCGCAACAACCGCAGCAACAGCAACCGCCCCGCGCTCCAGCCGCTCCTCCTGCCGCACCCCCGCAGCCGGAACGTCCCGCTTCTCCCTTCCGCATGCCCTCCTTTGCGGCAAAGCCGCCGAGTGGCAATGTCTCGTCTAGCGGTGCCAGTTCGGGGTCGGGCCTGTTCCAGAAAGGGGCCACATCGTCCCCGTTCGGACGTCCACGTGCAGTCGCTCCGTCCCGCATGCCAACGTTCGGCCGAGAACTTTCCAAGCCTAACCAGGATGTTTCGGACGACGATATCGAATTGCGTCCGTACATTCCCAAGAAGAAGTAGGCAACAAGTTTAAAAAGGCGTAAAGGTTTACCATGAGTGATTTTACGATTTATTCGGAAGATGCCGGCAAGGTTCGTCGTCTTATGCTCGCCTACCAGGCCAGCGTCAAGGCGGAATACGTTGTCCTTTGCCATCGTGACGGATCCATTATTGCCGAAGTTGGCTCTATCGGGACCGACGCGACTCCGCTTGCCGTTCTTAGCACGGCATCGTTTGACTCTGCCCGCCAGATCGGGATGATGCTCGGTGGGGAGAATTTCCAGTCTGTTTCGTATGGTGGCGAAAACCGCTCCATCTACATTGCTCCCGTGGATCAGGCCCTGCTCTTGGTGCAGATTTTCCCGGGTTCCCGCCTTCCGAACCGTATCGAGGATTTCAACCGCATGCTTGTCGAAAAACTTGTCGATGCGGTTCCTGCATTTACACAGAATACCAGCAGGCTGGTTCGATAGGAGGATCCTGTGGCAGGACTTCCGCCACTGCGTTATCTTAGAAAGACGACGATCATTGTCATTGTCGTCTTTTTGGCTTTCTTGGCGCATCGCGTGGTGACCTCGCTGATGGAAAACGAGGTTGTTCAGGATGTCGCCGAGTCCGAGCTTTCGCTTGTGCAGAGCGTCATTTGCCGCCATATCGTGAGCGGCTCGCCGTTCGGCCAGGATAGTGTTTTCGAGGAAAACATCCGGCTTTACTTCTATACAGCGATTCCGAACATCAAGGATTACAAGGACGATACTTTGCTTACGGTCTGGTTCCGCGGGCTTGATACCGTGCAGACCGTCCCCTGCAGTTTGACTGGCGACGTGTGCTTCTCCATGATTGCCCCGTCGCTGCTCCAGCCGGGCGAATGGAGCGTGGACTTGGTCGACAAGCAGAGGCTGCTTTCCAGCCGCCAGTTCCGCATCGAACCCGCCGATAGGTAGCTCCCATGCGTTTTTCCGTGTGCCTGCCTTTGCTTGCCGCGGGTTGTGCGTTTGCATTGAATGTGGATTCTCTCCCAGTATGGAACCCGGATTATCTTGTTCGTGGTAATGTTCCCGTGTATCCGACCGATACGGCGGACAATTCGCAATCCAGGCTCGTGACGCACGGTTACAAGACGATGCAGGTGACTGTCGGTGATGGCGGGACGCAAGTGGACCAGGAAATGCGCCTGAGCGTCCAGGGCTATCTGACAGACAACGTTTATGTCGATGCGCTCCTTTCGGATGTCGACCGCAAGGCGGGGGAGCAGACGACGGCGACATTGCAGGAGGTCGACCAGATTTATTTTAGGGTGGAGTCTCCGCATTTCTTGCTGCATTTGGGCGATTTTACCTGGCACGACGAGTCGATGGGACTGTTCGGGTTCGAACGTTCTACGCTCGGTGCGATGGTCGGTGCGCGGGCTGGTTATTCGGAGGTGCGCGGCGCCGTGGGTATGGACGAGGTCGCCCGCTATTCCATTACGTTCAACGGGGTGCGTGGCCAGCGCGAAGGCTATTCCCTCGGGACGGCTGGCAACTATTTGTCTGTGGTGCCCGGTTCCGAGAAGGTCTGGCTAAATGGTGTCGAACTTGTCCGCGGAAAAGATTACGTGGTCAACTATGCCGGAGGCCTGCTTGATTTCAAGGGGACGCTTGTTCCCGGCAACGACGACGAGATTCGCGTCGACTACGATGCCTATGAAGAAGACAACGTGTATACGATGTATGCCGCGAAGGCTAAGTACCGGCATCCGAACGTCCACATGGATGTCTCCGGCTTCCGGCTCGAAAGCAATGTGGATCGCTTGAAGCGAAATAGCTGGACGGACGACGACTACCGTATGCTGAAAAACGACAATGGTGGTGAATTTGTTCGTGATGATACGCTCGGCAGTCTGGCAAGGCCGTCCCGTACGGACCGCATGGGGGCGAGGCTCCGCGTGCAGGGAGATCACCGCTTTTATGCCGACCTCGAAACGGCCATGGGCCGGAAGGATTCCAATATTGTATCGGACAAGGTGGATGGCCCGGTGGATCGCGCGTTCCGTTGGTACGTGACTTCGGATTCCTCTTACGGACTTCGCAAGTTCCCCTTGGCGGTCTCGGTGTACGGGAACTACATCGGCAAGGACTTTGGCAGTTCCGAATTTGTCGGGAGCGACCATGACTGGAATTCGTATAGGCTGAACGACGAATGGGACTTGGACAGCAGTGGTGTGTCGGGAAACCTGAGGCACGACGAGCTGGCCCTGCGCATGAGGCTTTGGGACAACCTCTTCTCCACGGCAAAATGGGGATACCGCCGTGCCGACGGTGAGAAATGGAATTCTTCCAGGGCGTCGGTAGGCCTTACGCACGATGCCAGGGCTGTCCGCAGCGAACTGGAACTGATCCGCGTCGCTTCGGTGCAGGACTTGGAACGCACTCGCTACCAGGCAAGAGTCAACTCGGAATTTAGGCAGGGGCTGGTTCGGCCCTTTGGCGAAATGGATTTCCGCTATACCGAAAGTGATTCGGTTGGCCATAGCGGGGCCCCCCTGTACGAGGTCGGTTATGGGCATTCGCTGGGCGGGCTTTCTCTTGTAGATGATGCCTGGACTGTGCGCGAGGCGCTGGGAACCAAGCTTGCCAAGAAACGCGAGAGGGCTGCTGTGGACGGTGCGTGGGAAGATTCGCTTGTGAACTACGTGTGGCAACAGTCCGCCGACGCGAACTGGAAATATCTCCAGCTCAACCACATGCTGCAATACGAGTATTCCCGGCTTGAAGAAGGCGACCAGGATGCATGGGTAGGGGATGTCAACGCGAATTTCGGGAACAGGAACGAGTTCATTTACGGTAACGTTTCGTATAAGCTGGGAATGACGGAAGAACAGACTTACGTGTCCGTGTACAAGGCTGTGGCCCCGGGCACGGGCGACGTGCGCTACGACAGCCTAACTGGCGTGTTTATCGAGGGCGTGGACAACGGTGATTTTGTGTACGAGGGCAAGGGACGCAACGATTCCGTGGGCGTGGTGCTTGCGTCGAATTCCGAATTTAGCGCCAGCTTGGAATTCAGGCCGGCATCCGCATTTGGAATCCGTCATGGAATCTTGCGCGATATCGTGCTGGGCGGCGAATTCAGTTCGGTCGGCGAAGATACGACGGGCCGGCACCTTTATTTCCCTCCGTTGACGGCTTCGGGGCTTAAGGAGATTACTTCGGGCTCGCTTTCCTGGGAAGGTCGGCTTGAATGGTCGCACCCGATGGGCCTTTCGGCGTCGTATTCGCCCGGTGCCGATTACGAGAAGACCCTTTCGTCGTATTCGTATTTCCGTGAATCCTTCCATCACGATGCTTCGGCGGGCGTGCAGATAAACGACAACCACTATGTCGGAGCCACGGGCCAGCTGGAAACAGTCGACCTCACGGCGCTCCAGGTGCTGGAATGGAAAACGCGGGACGGTTCGCTGCGTTACCGGTTCAGTTTCCTTGATGGATTCCATGTGGAGCCTGGAGCACACCTGCGTTACGGCGACGGGCAGGATGGAGCGGGTTTCGATTTCGACGCCCGGTTGGTGGAGGGCTCTTTGCGCGTTGGCTATGACCGCGAGGAAAAGGTCAGCGCCTTTGTGCAGTTTGCCGCCGTCCAGATGGAAAGTGGCGGGGACGCCATCCCTTACCAGATGATGTCCGGTTATGCAGAGGGGCGCACTTATAGGCTCGAGGCGTCCCTGTCGCTGGAACTGAACAAGAACATATCGGTGGCTTGCCACTATGTGCTCCGTTTTGGCGATGCCGAAGAGAACATTTTCCAGAAACTGAGTAGCGAGGCGCGCGCCTATTTCTAGGGCGATAAAGAGGGCATGATGGTCGACGTGAATGAAAGATTCCGGATGTGCGCGGCTCGCGGTTCTCGGGCTCGATGGGGATGGTCCGTCGTGCTGTATGCCGTGCTGCTCCTGGCTGTATCGCTTTCGCATGCCGAGGGGGAAGACTGCCTCATTTCTCGAATTGTCTGGGAAGGCGAACATTCGGCCTTTGACGAGTCGCAGATGTCGGGTGTTGTCGGCAAGCCCTGCGATGCCTGGGTTGTCGCGAAGGAGAGGCTTGTCGGCTATTACGAGAACCACGGCTTTCTCGGTGCCGGGCTGGACGGCTCGTTGGATAGCGCCGGGGTGCTTACGCTAAGGCTGCACCGCGGCTTGGGCTGGGTTTGGGCTGAGGCCGAAAATCTGGATTCCAGCGGCACGAAACCCGAGGTGTTCAGAAAATTGAGCGGTATCGAGGCGGGCGAACCGGTATCCCTTTCGGACCTGGAACGTTCGGAACGCAAGCTTTCGCGGTTGGGCTATTTCGAGAAGACTGCGCCGACCCGGCTTTTCCGCGACCCATACCGAAACAGGATTTTCCCGGCCTACAGCATGCGCAAGGCGTCCGTCTCGCAGGCGGAAGGCATGTTGACGTATTCAAGCGAAGAGAACGAGTGGGAAGGCATGGTTGACGTGAGCCTTTACAATATCGCCGGTACTGCCCGTGACCTTGTTCTGGAAGGCTACGCAGGGGGCGATGCGCGTCACCTGAACGGAAGCTACAAGGAACCCTGGGTCCTCGGGACGAACTGGAATCTGGTTGTCCGTGGCCACTTTGACGAGGAAATGTTCGATGGGGATAGTCTCGTCGAACGCGAGATTGTGGGCGAGGTGGGGGTCACCCGTGAAATAGGGTTCGACTTTACGGTTGGCGTCTACCTTGGCCTGAGTGAGGACGGCAAGCTTTCTTCTCTCGAGATGTCGTATGTTTCGCTCGACAGGTTCGTGCTGCCGCGTAGCGGCTGGCGTATCAACGGTAATCTTACATGGAAGATGGGCCGTTCCGACTCTTTGGACAACTTCTTGAAGGCTCAGGCAAGCGTTGCAAAATACATGCCTCTGTACGGGAACTTTATTACCCGTTTCTCCGGGGCGGCCGGCGGCGTGTTCCCTACCGACGCGACGTTAAAACGTATGGATCTCTTTTCGCTGGGTGGCCTGGATTCCTTCAAGGGAATGCAGTACCACATGCTTCGCAGCCGTGCCTTCGGTTTTTCTGAAATGGCCGTTCTTTGGCAGTACGGTTATGACCTGAGCATCGAGGTGTTCTACCAGCCGGGCCTGTACCGGCTCACGCCTCCGGGGCATGGCTGGGCCCGCGAGCAGGGCTACGGCCTCGGCTTTACGCAGTACCGTGGCAACTGGAGCGTGAACATCTATTACGCACTAAGAAATGGAGAGAATTTCCTCGACGGCGTCCTCGGCTTTGGCGTCAAGACGCTTTTTTAGCGATGAGCAGTGAGCAGTGAGCAATGAGCTGTGTTTCCTCTCGTCTCTCGTCTGTAGGACCGAAGGTCCGTTCTCTCGTCTAAATCGACGTCTTGCTCTTCTCGCCTGCAATCTCCCTCACGAGTTTTGGTACAAGGTAACCGGGGAGCCTGGTCCGGATCTCGGCGATGAGTTCCCGTGCGCGGTCGTCGTCCACCTCGAAGTGCGCGACTCCGTTCGCGTGGTCCAACTGGTGCAGGTAGTAGGGGAGGACTCCTTGCGTAAACAGCTTGTGGCTCAGCTTTTCAAGCGTTGCCGCATTGTCGTTCACGCCCTTCAGCAGCACGCTCTGGTTGAGCAGCGTCCAGCCGCTGAAACGCAGGTGCCCGAACACCATCTGCGATTCCTCGTCGAGTTCGTCGGGATGGTCCACATGCGAAACAAGCACGCATTCAAAACGGGCGGGCAGTTCGCGGAGGAGCTCGAAGTGCTGCATGGCAATGTCGGGGCGGATTACGGGGAGCCGCGTATGGATGCGAAGAGTTGTCACGGAGCCGTGTACGGCGATAGTTTCTACGAGGTCGCGGAATTCGCCCGGGCCGAGCGTGAGCGGGTCGCCGCCCGAGAGGATGACTTCCCAGATATCCGTGTGCGTGTCGAGCCAGTTGCCCACATGCCCCGCGATGTCGGGAATGTTCTGGAACGGATAGTTCTTGCGGAAGCAGAAACGGCAGCGCATACCGCAGGTGGCGGTCGATACAACGAGGGCGCGCTTGTCGTATTTCTGGATGACGCAGTCGGACTTGCCTGCGGGGAGGTCGCCCACGGGGTCGTCAACGAATCCGGGAACCTTCTCGCGTTCTGCCATGAGCGGGAGTACCTCGCGCATCAGCGCTTCGGGCTCGGCGGATTTCTTGATGAGGTCGGCGTAGTGCCTAGAGCAGATAAACGGGAATTTCGGGTCGGAATCTAGCGTGGCGGGGGCGAGGGCCTCGGTGATGCTGGCCGCTTGGTCGGCGCCCAAATAGTCGAAAAATTCGGAAATTTGAGTAAAAACTTTAACAGATGTTTCCATTATATTGCTAAATTTAGAATCAAAATCAACAAGAGGATAATATGGGTACTGTAAGCACCAACGAATTCCGCAAGAAGCTCAAAATTATGGTCGACGGCCAGCCGTACGAAATCATCGAGAACCAGTTTGTGAAGCCGGGCAAGGGCCAGGCTTTCAACCGCGTCCGCATCAAGAACCTGGTGACCGGTCGCACTCTCGAACGTACCTGGAAGAGCGGCGATACTGTCGAAGAAGCCGACGTGACCTACACTGAGATGACGTATTTGTACAACGACGGTTCCACCTGGTACTTCCTGGACAACGATTCCCAGGAAACCATGGAAATCCCGAAGGAAGCTCTCAACGGCTGCGAAGTGTGGCTCCTTGACGGCGCTACCGTCGAAGTCACCTGGTGGAAGGACCCGAAGAGCGGTTCTACCTTGCCGATCGAAGTCATCCCGCCGACATTTGTCGACCTGATGATCGTGGAAGCTCCTCCGGCAGTGCAGGGCAACACCAGCGGTAACGTGATGCGCGAAGCCATCCTCGAAACCGGCGCCAAGGTGATGATCCCGCTGTTCATCGAGAACAACACCAAGATCCGCGTGGATACCCGCGACGGTTCTTACCTCGAACGCGCTAAGTAATATTACTTGCAAAAGTCATTCAAAATGCTCCTGGCTTTGGCCGGGGGCTTTTTTATTGCGTTTAAAATAGTTGCAAGCTATGCGACAGCGAAAGGTTTGATTTCTTCGAGTTCTTTTGAAAGCTCTATCTTGAGATTTCGGATGTCGATGTCATCTTGCAGGGAGATGAAATAGTCGTCGGATACGCCAAGGAACTTGGCAAGTCTCAGGGAGGTGTCAACGGTAATTCGCCTGCGGTCGTGAAGAATGTCCTGAATCCTGGAAACGGGAACGTTGATTGCCTGGGCGACCTTGTAGGCGGACAGTCCCATGGGCGAAAAAAACTCTTCGTTCAGAATCTCTCCGATTGTCGGTGTTTTGATGTATTTTTTCATAAAAACTCCTAGTGGTAATCAACAATTTCAACGTTGTAAAACTGTCCTTCGTTCATTGTAAAGCAAATACGCCATTGGTCGTTAATTCGGATAGAATATTGCCCTTCTCTATCTGCAAAACTATGTATCATATAATATACCTATTTCACGTGTATATGTCAAGCGGGTATGTTTTTAGAATACCTTTAAGGTGTCCCTATCTTTAAGACGGAGAAAGAGGATAAAATGAGCCGAAAAATTTTGTTAACGCACACTTTTTTACATTGCGCAAACATAAGAAGTTGTATTTAGAACGGATAATAGGAGGAATCATGTCGAATTTGTTCTCTAAACAGTCTCCCTGGAGCTGCGCAGTGGCAGCAGGGGCCTTTGCACTTCTGTTTACCGCCTGTGGCGACGAGGTCACCGAAGTGACGGAAGTGACCGAGGTAACTCAGGTTGTCGGAATGCAGGTGGTGGAAGCTGGCGATGCCCTGCCCAAGTGTACCGCAGATAACGAAGGGGCGATGGTTTATTCTGTGGATTCTGCCGCAGCATACACCTGCATCAGCAGAAAGTGGACCTCGATGAAGGGCAAAGACGGAAAAGACGGCGCCGATGGAAAGAATGGAAAAGATGGGAAGAATGGTACAAATGGGAAAGACGGTGCCAAGGGTGACCCGGGCGTAAAAGGTGATTCCGGTGCAACGGGTAATAATGGCCTTTCTGCTTATGAAATCGCCAAAGCTGGCGGCTACACGGGAACCGAGGAAGAATGGATTGCTTCGCTGAAAGGTGACCCGGGTGCCAAGGGCGACACGGGCGTGGCGGGTACCAGCTGCTCTGCAAAAGAAGTTTCTGACGGAGTAAAGATTACCTGTACCGACGGCAAGTCGTTTACGTTGAGCAACGGAGCCGATGGTTCCGATGGCAGGAATTGCGAAATTGTGCGTGATACGAATGGAGTTATCACCCTGACGTGTGGCGAAGATACAACGATGCTTTATAAAGCGATGTGCGGAACCAAACCTTACGATCCTGCAAAACAACTCTGTGACTTCCGAGACATGCAACTCTACAGGATAGTGATTATCGGCGAACAGACCTGGATGGCCGAGAACCTGAACTATAAAACAGAAAATAGCTGGTGTGGCGGCGGGAACGTTGATAATGAAGGTGATTGCTCCAAGTACGGTCGTCTCTACACTTGGGCTGCCGCAGTTGGCAAGTCCGAAGATGAATGCGGTTACGGCAAAACTTGCGGGCTTTCCGGCAAGGTGCGGGGCGTGTGTCCTGAAGGATGGCACTTGCCTGATACCACGGAATGGAGCAAACTGTTTACCGCAGTGGGCGGAATAAGCGAGGCTGGCAAGATACTCAAGTCGCAGACTGGCTGGAATGATTACAATGGTACAAGTGGCAACGGTACGGACGCTTACGGTTTCTCTGCGCTCCCTACTGGCTACAGAAGCAACAATGGCTACTTCTTCAATGGAGGTAACAACGCTTACTTCTGGAGTGCCACTGAGTACGATAGCTACTACGCCTACGACATGACCCTGGGCTACCTCTACGAGGATGCGTACTTGGGCAACGACGATAAGAATCTCGCTTTTTCTGTTCGTTGCCTCGAGAACTAGGCGACAATGACGAAGCCGGTCTGAAAATTTTTAGAATAAGTCGCTGTGAGTCCCAGTTGCTGTTAAACTCAAAATGAGTTCTTCGTTTTTGTACTTGTAAATAAGCAGCCAGTCACTTTGAATATGGCATTCGCGGTATCCAACCCAATTAGATACGAGCGGGTGATCCTTATATTTTTCAGGGAGCTGTTCGCCTTTGGCCAAAATTTCAATGACGGCTCGCAACAAATTAATGTCACGTCCTCTTTTCTTTGCCAGTTTGTACTCTTTTTTGAATCGAGTAGTGTATTCAATCTGGTAAGGCATTAGTCCTCCGCGTCAAGAGCGGCGAAAAGCGCATCGACCGTGTCGAATTTTTTTGCATTCGGGTCGTTTAGCATGGCTTCGCTTTCTTCGATTGCGGCGGAGAGTTCACTGGAAGTCTTTTTTTTCATTTGGTACTGAATCATTAAACCATCGATGAACGCATCGATGACCGCCAGGTATTCTTCTGGTACTGTCCTAATCTTTGATTCGAGTACGGAATAAGTCATGATTTCCTCTACTGGACAATCTATAAGATACATTTTTTTCATTCAAAAATCCACCTTTTTTGCTTCTTGTAGCAGTCGAAGTGCGAAAAAAAACTGTTGTGACTGATTTAATGGTGTAAATTCTGATATTTTTGCAAAATATACCCCCTTAACCTTGTTTTTTCTTCGGTAATATATGCCCGAAATGATGAATGGTGGGGTGTTGCCGTAGTTTAATTGCTTCATGGACAATCTATCTATCAAACAAGGGCGCTTCGGACGCCTTTTTTCGTGCTGGTGCGTATAAATTGCTTGGTTTTGTAGGTCTTATACGCCTCGAGGCGAAGAAACGAATTTTTTTATTATGTTTTTATCAGGTTTATTCTTTAAAGAGGGAAACATGGCGAATTTATTCTCTAAACAGTCATCCTGGCGCAGGCGAAGTGCCGCAATTGGAACCATTTTGTTTGTCTCGGCAATGTTTGCTGCCTGTGGCGACGAGGTCACCGAAGTGACGGAAGTGACCGAGGTAACTCAGGTTGTCGGGATGCAGGTGGTAGAAGCTGGAGATGCTTTGCCCAAGTGCACCGCAGACAACGAGGGCGCGATGGTTTATTCCGTGGATTCTGCCGCAGCATACACCTGCATCAGCAGAAAGTGGACCTCGATGAAGGGCAAAGACGGGAAAGACGGTGCCGACGGCAAGGACGGAAAAGACGGGAAGAATGGTACAAATGGAGCGGCTGGTGCAGCCGGTTCGGTTGGGGCTGATGGTAATGACGGCTCCTCTTGTACGGCGAAAGCCCTGAAAAACGGCAAGGGTTACAAGATTGTATGTGGCGGCGATTCCGTCGGCGTTGTGCTGAATGGAAATGACGGTACCAAGGGCGCCCCGGGCGTAAAAGGTGATTCCGGTGCAACGGGTAATAATGGCCTTTCTGCTTATGAAATCGCCAAAGCTGGCGGCTATACGGGAACCGAGGAAGAATGGATTACTTCACTGAAAGGTGACCCAGGTGTAAAAGGTGACACGGGCGTGGCGGGTACCAGTTGCTCCGCCGAAGAAGATTCTGACGGAGTAAAGATTACTTGCACCGACGGCAAGTCGTTTACGCTGAGCAACGGAGCTGATGGTAAAGATGGAAAAAGTTTTGTAGATGGCTGGATGGTGGATCCTCGCGACAAGCAACTCTATAGGGTAGTGACTATCGGCGAACAGACCTGGATGGCGGAGAACCTGAACTATAAAACAGAAAATAGCTGGTGTGGTGGCGGAAGCGTTGAGAACGAAGGTGATTGCTCCAAGTACGGTCGTCTCTACACTTGGGCTGCCGCAGTTGGCAAGTCCGAAGATGAATGCGGTTACGGCAAAACTTGCGGGCTTTCCGGCAAGGTGCGTGGCGTGTGTCCTGAAGGATGGCACTTGCCCGATACCACGGAATGGAGCAAACTGTTTACCGCAGTGGGCGGAAAAAGCACTGCAGGCAAGAAGCTCAAGTCGCAGACAGGCTGGAATGATTACAATGGTACAAGTGGCAACGGTACGGACGCCTACGGTTTCTCTGCGTTCCCTGCTGGTAACAGATACGACAATGGCTACTTCTACGATGAGGGTATCTACGCTACCTTCTGGAGTGCCACTGAGGACAATAGCAGCTACGCCTACAACATGTATCTGTACTACAGCAGTGAGGATGCGTACTTGGTCAGCGACAATAAGAACATCGCATTCTCGGTTCGTTGCCTCAAAGACTTCCCTTAGTCACACGCGTGTACGAAAAAAAAGCTCCCGTTCAACGGGAGCTTTTTCTGTTAAGTTTGTCGTTTTTTGCTAGTGCGTGAGTCTGACCATCAAGCCGACGGTAACGCCAGAATCGGATTCTGTATCAACATATTTGCTAGAGTCGTCATCATCCACTTCCCCATCGGCGGATCCATATGCGAAGCTGAGTGCGACGCCGAAGCTCCAGTTTCTGCTAAACCACCATTCCTTGCCGGCTTCTACACGGAAAAAGAGGTTCGCAAAGCCGCGAGAATCTGTTTCGTCCTTGTAAATTTTGTCGTAATCATGGCTTGTATAGATGACGATATCGATCATTTCGCCCAGGCTTAATCCAACAAAAAGACCATAGAGGGAACTTGCTTTGTTCTGGATGGGGTAGAACTCTCCACCTATGCCAAAAAGAAGCCTGAAATCTACGTTGTCGGATTCATCAAAACGGCTTTTGGGCATATCTTTGTTGACGGGTTCTACCTCTTCCTCGTAGGAGGAGGGCATGCTACCATTGTTATATCCAAATCCAAATGTGGCGTAAATAGAAACGAGGTTGGCAATGGATGCCCCAAGTCGAAGTTCGTCGTAGCTAAACAGGCCGGAGTAGCTGGATGTTGTTGTCTCGACTCCTTCGGACATCTTGTCGTTGTATTCTTGGTCTAGAGAGGTGTAGATAAGGCCTGTTCCTATTGAAAAGTAGAAGCCCCTATGGACATGACTACCTGGATCATCGTTTGTTGCTGCGTTAAGTTGCGTGAATGCACAGAGCGCGACTAAAAGTATCGTAGAAAAGATTTTTTTCATTGTGATTCCTTCTCAGAATAGGGATAGGCATAAAATATATAGAAAAGTAAAAAAACGTACTTGTTAGTGCGAAAAAGTGAAAAAAAAGGGATTTTTCCGTGTCGGGAGGGGGCAAGGTCAGTGCGTAACCCTAAACATCACGCCGAAGGTGTGGCTCTTGTGGGATATTATGTCTACAGTATTTTTCTCTTTGCGATAATTATACCATTTTTGTTCGTCGTAGAGCCTGCCGAATGTATAGTTTAAAGCGAAACCCAAACTCCATCGATTGGTGAACCACCATTCTTTGCCGATGTCGAATTTACCAAACAGGTTTATGGTCCCGGTTATCATCGACGAGTCCTTGTACACTTGGCGAGAGTCGTATGCGGTTACGTTAAAGTAGTCGATTACAAAACCTGCATTGGCCCCAACGAAAATCCCGTACATCGGGCTCTCCTTGTTTTGAATGGGGTAGATTTCTACGCCTCCGCCCAAGGAAAACCTGAAAGTGCCGTCATCATCGTCCTTGACGGTTACTTTGCTGATTTCGTTTCCGTTCTCGTTGGTGATCTCTTCTCCTTTGAATGTGCCATCCCCCAAACCCAATCCGAGCGCCGCATAAAAGGATGCCATGTTGGCAAAGGATCTACCGATTCGGAGTTCGACGAAGGGCAAAATTCCAGAGAATTTTTTTGATTCGATGTCGTCTCCATCATCATATTTGGCGTCCCTGCGTTCATTTGTATAGGCAAGTCCCGGATTGGCAGAAAAGTAGAGCCCCTTATGCTCATGAACAGGAGGAACGTATTTCTGTGTTTCGTACTGTGCGAACGCACAAGATGTAATCAACAGTAGCGAGAGAATGATTCGATTCATTTGGGGACATTCTCCTTCTTGAGGCGGATGTGCAAATAAAAATATATCAAAATGCTCAAAAAGAGCGCTCCTGTCGTGAAAAAAGAAAAAACCATGGCGTGGGACCACGGTTTGAGAGTAGGGGGAATATGAATTTACGAACCAGTTGACGAATCTGATGGACTGTCTTTTTTACCATAATTCGCAACATCACCGTTGTGTCTTGCATGATAAGAGCGTAGACGTACAAGACGATCCGAAGTGCCTAGCACATTTTTGTAGTTGCTGACAAAATCTGATATAGATTGATACGATAGTTTTTCGCGGTTGCTAATGCTTGCTATATCAAACTTAGCACTCTTATCGGCGCGAGTTGCTTCTTGATAGTAACCAATTAGCTGGGTTGTATCAATTTTGAGTACGATGGTATCATCGTTCACCAGACTTGAATGAACGCCGGAAGGATTTCCCGAAGTAATGCTGGTTCCCTTGAAAATCAAGAAATCGCCGCCATACTTGGCATGTTTTTCGAAATACTGATAAAATTCCTCGATATTAGCCGTCTGCTTGAATTTGAACGATAATTTTATGTCGCGTGCGATAATCATGGCTATGGGGTATGCTGGGAAAAGGCACTTTTGCATTTCGCTCAACCGCTCGTCCGTCATGTCGGTGTAATCTTTTGCAGGAGAAATCATCGTATCTCCCAACTTAAGCATATCTCGGGTAAGCGCAAATATCCCTGGGTTGAACCAGTCTCGTTCAATTCCAATCTTTGAAACATTCATGTCAATTTCAACGTCGCATGACTCATCTAATAGAGTTTCCATGACTGGCGAAATTGAGGCCTGATTCTTTGTTCCAAGGAATAGAAACTCGATGCCCTTCGACGTAGTCATGTACGCATTGGACGTCGAATTCATTAACTCGCTGAAATTGGATACGATGTGAACCTGTGTGAAACCTTCCGGGACAATAACGGTGGAATCTGTTGCGTTCAGGCGATCTGTCTTACCTTCTTCATAAAATTTAGATGATATTTCCATCTGTTGCTGAAGTTTGGCAATTTTCTCATCAATATAGCGAAGTTGTTTAAAAATCGGGGCAAGAAGTTCATTGAAATGTGCGTTGATCGCAGAATCTTTTTCTGAAAATGACTTTTCAAGGAGTGCAATCAATTTGGACATTTGGTTTATATATTGCTGCTGTATGTTGGCAAACGTCTCCAAATTTGAGGTAATATTCGTTACAATTTGTCCTACAGATTTGATGTTCTTGCTCAAAAGAGGTTCTGTCTTTAATGACAGCCTTTTTAGAACGCTCTTTTGCATCTTTGTACGAGTTGCGAGAACCGTTTTTAGGTCTATCGCTGAATAAATAACTCTGTTGATGGCTGTTCCGTAGTTATTGACAAAAGTCGACTTGCCCTCATCCAAGGCGTCTTTGATTTTATTTGCGCTATTGTATAGTGTTACAATCTCGGCTTTTTTTATTAGGGCGGCAGTATTTAGTACGAACGAGTATAATTCCATCCGTCGCACAGAAAAAACTTCTAGTTCCTCTGAAATTTCTTCGGGACTGCGCAGCAAGTCTGCAGGGGTGTACGATGTGCCAATTAGTTTGAACCAGTCCGGTGGAGAAAACCTGACTGGGTATACGCTGCCACCGCCCGGCGTAAGTTTGCGCTCGTTGAGCAGGGTTTGCCGTGCTTCTTGTAATTCGGCACCGCAACCACTGTCAAGTATTCCTTCCAATGTTTTCATGTCATTTGGCGAAAATACCGACAGAATCTTCGATTTTTTTTCTTCTATTTCGTTTAAATACAGTTCTGCGTTATGCTCGTACCATTCTAGATAGGCTTCATTGTATTCGCTGTTAATTGGGAATTTTTTCTGAAGCTCAGTCTTTTTCTCTTGCTGGACTTTATTCCAGCGAGTGACTTCTGCCATGTATTCGTCATACAGCCTGAAATACACCTCTTGTAGCGAGTAGACTGTTTCGGAGCCGTCGCCGAAATCGTAGGGATAGTCGCTTATCAAGAGCTGACGTAACCTAGTCTTTTGCTCTGCCAAGGTCTTGTTTATTTTGGGCGTTAGGATATCCAGTGCGGCCTTGTACTGGTATGGTAGAGAAAATCCGTTATCGCTGCCTGTCATACGGCAGGGGTCGAACATTTTATTCGCAAGTCGAGATTCATTCTGCTCTACAATTACGCTTTTGGGAGCGTTCGAATCGTAATCGTAGGCGTAATCCTTTGCATTCAAGATAATGCCCGGTAGCATCAATGTAATAAACTGATTGGGGTTTGCCCCCCCGATTGCGTTGTTTATTCCATTATAAATCGCGTCAGCAAACGAATTGCTTGCGACAGTGCTTGATTTGACATCTTCAATGACTTTTTTTACTTCGTTGTTTATGGCGTCTGTAATTGGATCCTTTTCTACGGTATCCGGATTGTTGTTCGTATTGTCATTATTTATAATGACTGTAATAGGATCTTTTTTTACAGTATTTGATGTTGTTTTCTTTGTGTTGCTTTTTTTCTTTTTCTTCTTCTTTGCGCTTATGCTCGAACTCTTTTTTTTCGAATTGGCCATATAAACTCCCAAAAATGGAATCCGGTGAGTAATTCTCCCCGGATTCCATGGCTAAATGGATCTCTTCTGTCGCGTTATTTGCTGATAAAATGGTTGTCGAGGACATCCTTGTAGGATTCGACAAACCTGGTGATTGTAGAGAGATCGTCGTTGTCCAATGTGGTCGGATATTGTGTACTTTCATCTTTCGCAATGGCATGAAGGTATACGCCGATTACCTGAGGTGTTGCGAACTTCATGGTGAGCGTGTTGCCGTCGAACCTGCTAGAGGACGTGTTGTATGTGGATTCCGCCTTTGTTCCGTCGCCAGAATGGAATACAAAGAAAGAACTGGACGAAGACGTTTCACTGGAGATGCTGCGGGCGTAGGAGGACGCTTTCGAACTTGTGTTTGTTATCTTGATTGTCACATCGCGTGCGATAACCAGTGCCGTGGGGTAGCAGGGCAGGATGTTTTGTGCTGCTTTTTCCTGATCGGATAATGAATCGTCCCCTTCCGAAATTTTGACTCCGTTTGAAAGACTGTACATGTTCTTTGTTAGCACGAACAATCCTGGGTTGAACCATTCGCGTTCGATAGCAACTTTTGCGATGTTCATGCCAATAGATATTGTTGTGTCGTTGTCTTCGCAGAACGAATTGAAAGTGCTTTCGCTTGAGGAGGACGAACTGGATTTCTTGAATATCCAGAAACCCTTTTTTGATGTTTTTCTCGTGGCATATGTGAATGAATCTTCTTCATGAACCGTAGTGCTCATACTGTGGGTGATGAGACACTGCGAGAATCCTTCTGGAATGGTCGGGGGTTCTACGTTGCCACCCTTGCTCTGCAGTGAAATAGCGAAATTGCTCCTGAGTTCTTCCAATTTGTCATCAATATCATTCAATTGCTTGTTAAGCATACTGAGGGTCGTCTTGAGTTGGGCTCGGTTGGCGAGTTTTGTTTCGTAGGCTGCGGTTTTCACATATTCGCTAATCTTGGACATCAAATCGTTTTGCGCTTTGTCGACTGCTTCAGCACCCTTCTTGATTTCGTTGAAGACTTCGCCAACCACTTTCGAAACTGCGTCTGCTGTGGTGAGTGCTGCTTGATTGCCCTTATTCGGTTGGTTGCCACTGGCAATGGTGTTGAGGGTATCCTTGTCAAGATTGCTGACGTCCACTTTGTTTTTCAGAGTGTCAAGGAATTTCTTTTCATTGCTGTCATTGTTGCTGTTGGCCGTATTGATGAGCTTGGCCACATTTTCTGTCATTGTGTCAGAAACAGGCTTGTTGATAGTTTCGTTTTCTTCATTTGTTTTTTGGGTGGTGATATTGTCGAGTACACCCTTGGCTTGGTCGCTGGAACCGCATACACTGCAAACGGATTTGACTGTGTTGATGATAAAGTCAATACCCGCCTGTTCTCCGGCCATTGCCATCGCGTTGAATGCGCTATCCCAGGCCTTTTCTGCGTTACGGGCTGCCGTGGTTGCGTTAGAAAGATCTGTGGCGTCCGGAATCTGGTCTTTGATGGCGTCAAGTTGATAGGTGATGCCGGTCCTGCGTGCAACGAGCAAGCGGATGTCGTCAGCGAGCTTTTCCGGAGAATTCAGCAAGTCAACAGGAGTAAAAGATGTAGTCAGGTACTTGTGCCAGTCCGAGGGATAGAAAGAAACTGGGTAGGTGTAGCTGCCGTCGGGATTCATCTTTTTGAGGTTGTTCAGCATCTGACGCGCTTCTTGCAACTCTGCACCGCTACCACTGTCAAGTACGCCTTCGAGAATCTTCATGTCATTGGGGGAGAAGATTGCGAGAATCTTTGCCCTTTTTTGGTTGATGATGTTAAATTCCACTTCGGCATGGTCTTGGTACCAGGTCAAATACTCGTTTGAATTGTTTCCCAGTTCCTGTTTTTGCTGAGTCTGCTTTTGTGCCCATGCCCTGGCGGCTTCTAGGTAGTCATTATACAGGTGGAAATAGACTTCCTGGAAGGTAGAGTCGGGATTGTATTTCGATGTGCCGTCGGGGTATTCGAAGGTGAATGGGTATTTTTTGATTAGAAGCTCGCGCAGTTTATTTTTTGCTAGCGCGATGAACGAATTGATTTTAGGGGTGAGAGCGTTCAGTGCGGACATGTACTGTGTGGGCAGTGTCATACCGTTATCGGCACCCACAACTTCGGCCGGGTCGTACAACTTGTTTGCTAGGCGTGATTCGTTAGCCTCCACAATGGGGCTCTTGACTTTGTCGAAGGAGTAATCGCTTTGTTTCAGAGCAATGCCCGGAAGCATAAGAGCGAGTTTTTCTTGTGAGTTGTCGCCTCCAATTAATTTTTGCACTTCTTTATAAAAAGCTCGGGTGAATTGAGCCTGTTTATCTTCTGATGTAGGCATATTTTCGGGCGTATTTTCGGACATATTGTCTCCTTCTTAAAAGTAGATTAGTTTGTTGGTTGACTATTGGAAAAGTTAACAATAACTTAATAAAAAAATATTATACAAATTCATTTTGTTTGTAAATAAAAAAACATATAAAATTGTTTGTTGAGAAATTTGTAATACAAAAATTATACATTGTTGTGAAAACATATTATTTGCCGTTCCGTCCCCGCAAAAAAAACACCCAGGCGATTTCGCCCGGGTTGTTGTGTTATATAAAAGATTAATGTGATGAACGTTTAATGAGTCATCCTAACCGCCAAACCGATGGTGTGGCTGGATTCGGATATCTCTTCCTCGTATTTGGTATAGGAATATTCTTCTTCCATGAAACCGATTGTGTAATTCAAAGCGACGCCAAAACTCCAGCGTTTGCTGAACCACCAATCCCTGCCGACTTCAAAGCGGAAAATGAAATTTCCGATGGGGAGGCCGATTATTTCGTCTTTATAGATGTCATCGAAAGAATGGTCGGTATGATAAATGTTGTCTATTACGAAACCTGCGGTGATTCCTACGAATAGGCCGTAAAAGGATTTTTCCTTGTCTTGGATGGGGTAGAATTCCCCGCCTAAACCAAAAAGGAACCTAATGTCATCATTGTGGCTTTCCGCTTCTTGAAAAGTATACTCTTCGTATTTGTCGCCGGTATTTTTTTGTTTGTCTTCGTAGGAGCCGGTTCCATAACTGAAACCTAGAGCTGCGTAAATAGAAAATATGTTGGCTATGGATAAACCGAGTCGGATTTCATCGTGGGGGATGAATCCTGAAAAGTTATTCATTTCCTCGTATGTGTAGTTCTCGTATGTATCGGTCGTTTCCATTGTTGTGGAAGTGTAGATGATTCCGAGATTTGCATTGAAATAGAAACCTCTACGGGTATGATAAGAGGGGTCGCTGCTGGATGATGTTTGGTTTTGTGCAAACGCACAAGATGCAATCAACAGGAGCGAAACGATGATTCTTTTCATTTGTATATCCTTTTCGTAACAGAGTACGAATAAAATATATACAAATGCTAAAATGTGTATCAAAAAAAGTGATGGATTTACGGAGCCAAACGGCTCTTAGCGTGCAAATCTGATGCCTAAATTGATGTTATGGCTTTTTGTGATAAGGCTGTCGTCATCGTCAGTGTCATATTTGCCGAAGGTGTAACTGAATGCGGGGCCTATTCTCCAGCGTTTTCCTAACCAGAAGTCGTAACCTATTTCGATACGGGCGAAGGTGGTCGCGAAACTATCTAAATCACGATCTTCCGATCTGAAAGTGTGGTCTCCTTCGTCCGCTTGTACCCTTTCGCTTGCTCCGCCAACGCAAAGCCCTAAATATAGACCGTAAAGAGCGCTCTCTTTGTCCTGGAATGGATAAAATTCTGCGCCGAGCCCTGCTATGCCTCTCAGGCTTATTGCATCAACTTTTGCTTTATCATCCCTATTATTGATGGTGCCTTCGTAGTTTCCGGATTCGAGGCCGAGTCCTAAAGCTACATAAACAGAGACTATTTTGGCAATGTAAATGCCGAATCGTGTTTCGATGAAAGGAATAGACAGCCCGCTAAATTTATTAACATTTTTGCTGTAATACCTATCGCCTCCTTCGGTATTGTTTGATGATGTGTAGCCGACTGAAAGTCCTGTCGAAAAGAAGAATCCTTGGCGGGCGTCCGTATTTTGCTGGGATGCGATTTTCTTGTCGTTCCTTTTCTGTTGCTTTATTTCCTTGTATTTCTCTTTCTTTTCTTGGGTCAATGCCATGCTGCTGTCTTCGGCGGCTTCAGGTTGCGCTTGTTCGTCTTTCCAAACAAACGCTGTGTCCTTGACTCCTTCGCCGGCGTGTGCGTTTTCGACATATGCGCCCATATCCCAAGCGTTGGCGTATGAAGCAAAAAGGAATGCTAATAACGTTGCTGCAAATAGTCTTCTTGTCATAAGGAGGGCCTGTTTGAAAATTAGTTTGCTCCAATAGACGCCCGGAACGCTCTCGCGACTTCGTCCGGGTTGTCGCTTTTTAGCCAGCTGAGCGTTTCGGTGCCGCGGTAGCTCCATGCGAAGATGTTGTCGATACCTGCTTTGCGGCTTTCCTCGACGGCGATGGCTAGGTCGTTCTCGCGGCCGGCCTCGATCTGGTACGCCTTGATCCACATCTGCACGGCCTTTCCGTATTGGCGGGCGACATCCACGAGCTTCTTTGCCGTTTCGGCGTACTTTTCGCGGACCCATTCCTCGGTGGCGCCACGTTCCCAGTACGGGTCGCTGGCCACTTCGTCGACGCTTTCCAGCTTAGCCACGCGGCCCCAGTCGTCGAGCCCGGCGGGGAACCACGGCGGCAGCATGCAAACGCAGTTATGCTTGCCGCGGGCGTGTACGTCGTCGGTCATTTCCTTCAGGAAGTCGATGAGGCTGTCTTCGCGGAACTTCAACACGTCGTCGGTGAGTTCCGCGGGCATGTCGTAGCCGAACTGCTTGCGGAACTTGGCCTGGCATTTCTCGCAGCGGCAGCTCCAGTTGGCAAGCCCGCCCTTTTCGAAATAGAAATGCGGCTCGTCCCAGAATATCGTGTCGACCTTCGTCGCGCACACGGTTTCGATCCAGCGGTGCATGTAGGCGCGGAATTCTGGGTGGTTCGGGCAGGCGGCCACTTTGGGCTTGCCGTCGAGCGCCACCTGGCACATGTCGTGGTTCCTGGCCGTGAGTTCGGAATAGGCCTCGCCGCCGAACACGCGGCCGATGCCCCACGGGTTCACGTAGACCTTGAGACCGAGCCCGGCACTCCGGTCCACGATTTCTTTCATTGTGTCGAAATAGTATTGCAGGTCCTCTTCGCTCCACGTGTGGAGAACCGCGCTGAATCCCGCGGCCTTGATTTGCTGCATGTCCGAAATGGCGTGGTCGGGCGAACGCACGCCGAAATAGCTTACACCCTTTACCTTGACGGGGGTTAGGTTTCTACCTTCGCCCATTGCGGAGACCCACTTTTCAAGAGGACCAGGTCCAGAGTCTCGTCCCATTCGTCCTCGGTGAGCGGGCGGCGCACCCAGAACAGGTTGTCGTCGTCTTGCTGTACGGGCATGTTGTCGGGAACGAACTCGATAATCCAGGATTCGGGAATCCCGTCGCGGAGGGCCTTGCTGAAGGCGATATTCTTTTCGGTGGGACGGTCGGAATGATCGAAGATGATCAGCGTGGGGGACTGGCCAAAGTTCAGTGCGGACTCAAGCAGGCTGGTTGCGTCTTCGATGCTGTTGCACGTGTACATCGTGGAATCTATGGCGAGGTCGCGTTCCAGCAACCACCGCAAGGTCCACTGGCTGAGTTTTTCCAAACTGCCGGGCGATGAAGGTGCTATGAAGAATATGTGTCCCACGGCATTAAAGATAATTATTTTTTTATGTAATTAGTATTCTATTTTTTTCCCTTTTTTTATTTTTTTTGCCCAATTCTCATTTAATTTCTAACTTATAAACATGTTATCCCCAAAAGCGAAATTTCTCGACCTTGGCGAATTCAGGTTTGTCGAATCCCTGCTTTCCAAATCCGCCCCGATGGAGGATTGTCCTCCGCGTTACAGGGGCTGGCTTCCGGCCGGTGACGATGCCGCCATTTTTGACGGGTGGATCGCCACGAAGGACTTGTCGGTAGAAAACGTGCATTTCCGTATGGACTGGGCCTCGCCGGAGCAGGCCGTCGAGAAGCATATCGTCTCGAACGTCTCCGATATTTCCGCGATGGGGGGCGTGCCGCGCATGGCCCTGCTGGGGGTCTGCCTGAACAGGAATTGGGATGCTGCGTTGTGCTCGCGCGTCTCGGCTGCCCTGGCCGAAGGCTTCGCGAAGCGCGGTATTGCGCTGATTGGCGGCGATACGGTTGCGGGCGACTCGACGGTGTTCTCGACAACGTTGTTGGGAACGCAAGCGGGTGAGGCGCCCCTTTTGCGGAGTGCTGCCCGCTCTGGCGACGGCATTTATGTTGCGGGGTCGCTGGGGAAGTCTGCCGCGGGGCTGTGGCTGCTCATGAACCATCCCGAGGAAGCATCCCGTTTTGCCCGCCTGGTGGAATACCACCTTTGCCCGAAAATTCACGAATCCGCGGGGGCGGAACTGGCCCGCCTGGGCGGTTGCGGGGCCTGTATGGACATCAGCGACGGGCTCTCGTCGGAGCTGAACCACCTGGCCCTTTCGTCCGGCGTTTCGATGGAAATCGACCTGGAAAAGCTTCCAATTGACCCGCAAGTGCTCGAAATGGCCGATTATTTCAAAATTTCGGCACTGGATTTGGCTCTGAATGGCGGTGAGGAATATCACTTGCTTTTTTCTTTTGCGGATACAAAAAGTATATTGTTAAAGGATAACGAACGCCTAGGGGCGGTTTCAAGGATTGGGACTGTCCGAGACGGTTCCGGAGTGTATTGCCTCGGGCCGGAGGGTAAGAGGAATTTACTTAAAGCACAGGCTTGGTCACATATATGAATAGTAGTGCAAAATTGAATTTAGGGCAGCTCTTGCTTCGACAGGGTATCCTGGACGAAGACCAGCTTGCGCACGCGATGGCGGAGCACAAGCGTACGGGGCTGATGCTGAGCAAGATTCTCCTGCGCTTGGGCATGGTGAGTGAAGATACGCTGACAAGTATTCTCGGCGTGCAGATGCAGTCCACCACCAAGATGCGCATCGGCGAAATGCTGCTCAAGCAGGGCTACATCAACGAGGAACAGCTGAACAAGGCCCTCGAGATGCAGAAGGCTTCGGGCAAGCGCCTGGGACGCACGCTCGTCGATCTCGGCTTTATGCCCGAGGAGCGTCTCATCGAAATCCTGTCGATGCAGTTCGAGGTCCCGTATGTCAAGCTTGAAAACTTCATCATTGATGCGGACGCCTACACCTTCCTTCCCGAAGATTTGTGCAAGACGTACAAGATTGTACCTCTGTTCGTTCTGAAAACAGAGGATGACCGCCGCATGCCGCGCGTTTCCTTGACGATTGCGATGACCGACCCGACCAACATGCGCGTCATCAACATCGTGAAGTTCAAGGTGAAGATGGAAGTGGATATCGTCATGGCCTCCGAAAAGGATGTGCTCAAGGCGATTGAACGCGTGTACTCCGGTCACGGCCCGGCAGAAGAATCCCTTGCCGAACTTATCAGCGAATCGAGGGAAGATGGCGAGCTGGAAACGGTTGACCGCGATGCGAACAACAATAATGAACCTGAACTGAGTGACGAAGAAGGCCGAGCGGTCGTGAAGATCGTGACGACGCTGATTCACGAAGCCATTGCCCGCCACGCATCCGATATTCACCTGGAGCCGCAGGAAACGTTCCTCAAGCTCCGCTACCGTATTGACGGTGACTTGCAGGTGATGTCCCCGATTCCGGCGCGTCTGATGCCGCAGATTCTTTCGCGTATTAAACTTTTGTCCAAGATGGACATCGCCGAAAAGCGTAAACCTTTGGACGGACGCTTTACCGTGCGTTACAAGGGCGCCGAAGTCGACCTCCGTGTGAGCTCGTTCCCGATTTCTTTGCGCAAGCGCGGCGTCTGCGAAAAGATCGTTATGCGTATTTTGGACCCGAACTCGGGTCAGTTCCCGCTGAAGGACATGGGTTTCGACGCCCGCGTCCTCAAGCAGTTCCTCGAAGCGATTAATGCGCCTAACGGCATTGTGCTTGTGACCGGTCCGACGGGTTCCGGTAAGTCTACCACGCTTTACGCCTCCATCCGCGAGATTCTTGATTCTACAATTAACATTTCGACCATGGAAGACCCTGTGGAATTGAACATCGACGGGGTGAACCAGGGGCAAATCAACAATGCGGCGGGGTTCACCTTCGCCGCGGGCATCCGTGCCTTGCTTCGTCAGGACCCGGACGTCATCATGATCGGTGAAATGCGTGACCAGGAGACATCGTCGATGGCTATTGAAGCTGCTTTGACGGGTCACTTGGTCTTCAGTACGTTGCATACAAACGACGCTGCCGGTGCATTCCCCCGTTTGCTCGAAATGGGACTGGAACCCTTCCTTGTGTCGACTGCTATCAAGGGCGTGCTTGCCCAGCGCCTTGTGCGCCGCATCTGCAAGTACTGCAAGGAGCCGGTCGAGATTTCGGATTCCCTGCGCGAAGAACTGCACCTCACTCCGGACATGCAGTTCTACCACGGCCGCGGTTGCGAAAAGTGCGACGGCTCGGGCTACAAGGGTCGTTGCGGTATCTACGAGTTCCTCGTGCCGAACGAGACCGTGCGTAACCTCATCATCAAGCGTTCTTCGGGTGACGTCATCAAGCGAGCCGCCATGAAGGAATGCGGGATGATTACGCTGCGTATGGACGGCATCCAGAAGGCCTTGGACGGCGCGACCACGCTCGAACAGGCGGTCGGCGCATCCGCTGCCGATGATGTGTAGTGAGGCTCAAAGCTAGAGAATAGTGTCTAGAGACAAGAGGCTAGGGAAAAAGAATCACGCATAACCCCTAGCCCCTAGATCCTCTAACCGAGATTGCTTCAGGGCTATTCGCCCTTCGCAATGACAAGTTTTCCATAACCACCAACCACTTCCTACTGTCTACTTGTACTCTCGCTACGCTCAAGTACCAAATGCTCGGCTCGGCCATGTTCAAGCAAGCTTGACCGCGGCGCTCGCCTTACGCATTTGTCCTACTGCCTACTTTCTCTCGTCTCTCGTCTGTAGCCGCGCAGCGGCGTTCTCCTCATAGAGGATACTCTACTAAGGCACTAAAGTGCCTAGTATCGTTTATCTCGTCTCTCGTCTATTTCCCTAGCCCCTAGATCCCAGCCCCTAATTTCTATATTCCCCTCCCGTATGTCTTATAGGAGCGTTTGATGGCGAACATTGTTGATGGTGCTGTACTTGATCGTGAACTGAACCCGGAGCAGGCCGCTGCCGCAAAAAAGATCGACGGCCCGATGCTGATTCTTGCTGGTGCCGGTTCGGGAAAGACTCGCGCGATTACGTATAAGATAGCCCATATTGTTTCATGTTACAATGTGAATCCTGATGACATTTTAGCGGTGACCTTTACTAATAAGGCCGCTCGAGAAATGAAGGAGCGAATTCAAAATCTTTTAGATGCTCGCTATTTACCTTTTAAATGGATGGGAACATTCCATTCCGTTTGCCTCAAGTTGCTCAAACTTTGCCTGGGAAAGTCGTTTGTGGTGGAAGCCCTGGGTGGCAACTGGTACGATAAGAATTTCTCCATATACGACGATGACGATCAAAAGAGATTGTTGAAACTGATAGTGAAAGAACATCTAGAAGATGAAAATGATGTCTTGAAACTTAATATGGAAATAAAAAAGGCTCGTTCCGCCATATCGCGCTTTAAGAATACGATTTTGTATGAGCATGGTGTTGCGATATTGCAGACTCCTGAAGTGGCTGAGTCTTACGCTGATTATTCCGAAAAAATCTTTGTTCGCTACTATGCGGAATACCAGAAACGTCTCAGGGAATCGAATGCGATGGACTTTGATGATTTGCTTTTCAATATGGTGCTATTGCTGCAGAAGGTTCCCCAGCTTGCCGAACAAATTGCCCGTCATTTCCATTATGTTGTCGTGGACGAATACCAGGATACGAACGACGTCCAGTACGAACTTCTGAAACTGCTGATAAACGAAAATAAGAATGTTACCGTGGTGGGCGATGACGACCAAAGTATTTACGGTTGGCGCGGCGCGAACATCAAGATTATCCGTAATTTCCATCGCGACTTTGCACCGGTGACGATCGTAAAATTGGAACGCAACTACCGCTCGACAAGTAACATTGTCCAGGGTGCCGGTTCCGTAATTGCGCACAACATTCGTCCTGCCGAGATGGTGAAGAAGGTGTTTTCCAAGGAAGAAGCGGGGGACCCGATTCGCGTGCGCCAATTTGTCGACGACCGCTCCGAGGCTAGCACGATTGCTGACCTGATTGCTGTTGCGGGGCCGGAATACTATTCAAAAACGGCTGTTTTCTACCGAACCAACGCGCAATCCCGCATCTTGGAAAAGGCGCTGAATGACCGCCGCATTCCGTCCGTGATTTTCGGGGGGACGCGCTTCTGGGACCGCAAGGAAATCAAGGATATTCTCGCATACCTTCGCCTGATGGCGAATGAAAAGGACGATGCGGCGTTCCTGCGTGTTATCAACACGCCGCCGCGTTCGATTGGCAAGACGACTGTCGAGAACATTCTAGGGCTTGTCCGCATGGGAAGCGGGACGTTCTGGGAAATGCTTGTCGCGGAAGCCTCTAGCGCAAGCCGCGCCGCCGGCAAACTCAAGCCCTTCGTGGAACTGGTGAACACGTGGAAATCGTTGGTCGCTGCCGGGGAGACTCCGTTGCCCATCCTTGTCGAGAAGATTATCGATGACTTGAACTACAAGGATTTTTTGCGCAAAGAAGATGAGCAAACTGCTGACGAGCGCATTGCCAACTTGGATGAAATGGTGAACGCCGTCCGTGAATTCGACGAGGATCATCCTGACGCGACGCTGGATGCGTTCTTGCAGGATATCTCGCTGCTGACCGATGCCGATAAGAAAGTCAATGATTCCAAGGGGCACGTCACGTTGATGACCATCCACATGGCCAAGGGTCTGGAGTTCAATACGGTTCACATCGCCGGTTGCGACGAGGGAATTTTCCCGCTGATTCGTGATCCTGTTCAAATGTCTAGCGAGGCTAAGCGAGAACAGATGGAGGAGGAACGCCGCCTGTTCTACGTGGGCTGTACCCGCGCCGAAAAGAAACTTTATCTGTACCATGCGGAACGGAGGTTTTACCAGGGGACTGTACGCTCATTTGATCCTTCAAGATTCCTTGGTGAACTCGACCCGTCCGTTGTCGAGTTCACGCCGTGTATCGGTGAAGGCAACCCGTCAATGGGCGGTTCATTTCCCTTTGCGTCGCGTTCTCCGGCTCCGCGCCCGAATATGCCTCCGGCCTATGCCCACCGCCCCACCGCTTCGTCGGGCAGCTATGGTCGCAGTTACGGTCAGTCCTCTAGTTTTGGCGGTTCCGGTTTCGGCCGTTCTTCCGGCGGTTACAATCGTCCGTCGCCTGTATCTGCGTCAATCAAGAAGAACGACAAGCACATTGTCTACCGCAATCCCATCAAGGTCCAGAAGGCGTCGACCTCCGGTCCGCAAATCGTCTACGACGAGTACAGCGAGAACCCGTTCCACGCAGGAGTCAAGGTGAGCCATTCCAAGTATGGGGTCGGGGTCATCATGAAGGCCTATGGAACAGGGGACAATGCCCGCGTAGACGTGCGCTTTGCCCGCGATAACGTCGTGCGTACCATTATCCTGAAGTACGCCGCACTGGATATAGTAGGGTAGGGGCCGCTCACAGCTCGTCCCTTTTTACTATCTTGTTAGTGTAAGAAACGAGGTTTTATGCTTGAAAATGATGAAGTTCTGAAGCTTGCGAAGTTGTCCCGCCTGAGTATTTCCGAAGAAGAAATTCCTGCGTTCAAGGGCCATCTCGACAAGATGCTGAATCACCTGGACGCTCTCAAGGCGCTCGATCTTTCGCATGTGGAACCTATGACGGCTGTCGAAAACGGCGCCACCATCCTTCGCGAAGACGTGCCGGTGCAGGGCTTTACTCTGGAACAGGCTTTTGCGAATGCTCCCGCTGTCGAGAACGACCACTTTGCCATTCCCAAGGTGATTGGCGGCTAGTTCCGCTGGCCTGTAATGCCTGTACACTGCATTGTCCCCGCCCGGATGGGGTCATCGCGTTTTCCCGGGAAGCCCCTGGTCAAGATTGGGGGCAAGGAAATGATTGTCCGCACGTTGGAACGCGCGCTGTTGGCTGGCTGTTTCGAGCGGATTGTCTGTGCCACCGATTCGGAGAAGATTGCCGAGGTGGTGTCGAATGCCGGGTTCGAGTTCCTGCTGACCGGCGCGTGTGCCACGGGTTCGGACCGTGTCGCCGAGGCTGCGCGGGCGTTGGACCTGGACCTCGTGGTGAACCTGCAGGGTGACGAACCGCTGGTGGAGCCTTCTGTGCTTTGCGATGTGGCCCGCGAACTGGAGGCCCATCCTGAATGCTGGGTCACGGTCGCCTGCCCGCTGAATCCGTCGGAAGCCGAACTTGCCACGGTGGTGAAGGTCAAGGTCCGGGACGGCCTCGCTGTTGATTTTACCAGGAACGTGAAACCGGAGGAGGCTCCGTCCTGGTTCCAGCATCAAGGGATTTACGCCTATTCTAGGGCGGCCCGCGATGAATTCTCCTCTCTGCCGCAGAGCCCCGTGGAACTGGAGCGCTCGCTGGAGCAGATGCGTATAATGGGTTTGCGCCCGATTCGCATTGTCCAGAGCCCCTATCCCTCGGTTTCTGTGGATGTCCCTTCCGACGTTGAATCGGTGGACGCGTTGCTTCATAAACGTTAATAGGCGGACTACTTACATATAAAGTAAAGTTGCTCGCCGGGGAGGGATCGTGAATTCTCCCGAAAAGAAACTTCTCCACCTGGCATTTTGCCTGTTTGTGGTAGGACTGGTCGTCCGTTTTTTGCCCTGGGGACTCCCGTCGATAGTTGAAAACGACGTTGCCGAGGCGTCGGTCAGGGCTCTGGCGGTGGCGGACTCATCGTCCAAGTTGGAATATTCACAGGTGCAACTATCCGACGGTGGAGGTTCTGGCTCCGGACATTCCGAGAAGAAATCGCATTCAAGGCAAAAAAAGCCCAAAGTACAGCTTCCAGTGCATATAAATACGGCTTCTGCGGAACAACTTTGCGCTTTGAAAGGGGTTGGACCCAAGCTCGCGGAGAAGATTATTGCCGTCCGGGAGGCCTCCGGACCCTTCAAAAAACCGGAAGACCTAGAAAAAGTGCCCGGAATCGGTAAGAAAAAATTGGAAGGGCTCCTTTCGGGGGTAATTTTTGATTAGTTTTGTACTATCAAAATTATCATAAGTCGTTGATTATATGAGTGATACGAAGTTATACCTTGGAATTGAAGCCGGCGATGCTTCCTTGAAAGTCGCCCTTCTGGACGCTGCCGAAAAGCGCGTCTTGAAGACCGCCGTCCTGAACACGGAGACCTCTCCGCTCGATGACGTTTTCTCTTTCGAAAGCGCCTTGCAGGACTGGGTGGACGAGAACAAGATTGAAAACATCCGGGCCATCTCGGTGACAATTCCGGCTTTCCGTTCCGTTGTCAGGCAGATTTTCGTTCCGGCCGAGGCCGTACCCAACATGGAGGACTACCTCAAGTGGTACCTCGGGCTCATTACTAATGCCGATCCGGGTGCCTATGTCGTTGACTATAAGGTACTTGCGGGTGGCAGCGCATCCTTGGGACAGTCCGTACTTCTTATTGCGGTCCGGCGTGAATGGGTTGATGCCTTGCGTAAAGGTTTCCGCAACAAGACCCTGACTCCCAAGTCGCTCGAAGTTGACGTTCTTTCCGTGATGAACCTTATGGATTTCGCTGAACACGTCAAGCACGTGGAATGCGTGGTCAAGGCGGATTACAGCGGCGTTACGCTGATCTGGCTTTCTAAGGACAACCTTCAGGCCATGCGCGCCGTGTCTACCCTTTCCCTCGTGGACAAGACCCGCGAAGAGGCCTTTGACTTTTTGGCGGCGAACATCGTCGAACAGATTTCGCTCGCCCAGACAGAAAACGGTGCTCCGAACATCAAGCAAATTCACCTTTGCGGCGATGTTGCCGAAGACACCTTGTTCGTGGACTTGCTCCGCAAGAAGGACCCCGAGTTGCAGATTGCCCTCATGGATTCCTTCTCCAATCTTCGTCTCCCGATAGACTCCGATGATTCTGCGTCCGTGCTTTGCTGCGCCGGCGCCATTGGAACTGCACTGAATGTGATGGAGGGTGTATGATTCGCTTGAATCTCATTGAAGTTGCCGAACGAGAATTCGAGGTCGACAACGTCGCGTCCGTCAATCTGACAAACTTCGCCGAAGTTCAGAAGAAGTCCAAGAGGAAGGCACTGAACGTGTTCCTCGGTGTGATTTTCCTGTGCGTCGCCTTCTGCTGCTTCCTCAGCATTTGCGGCGTTCCCAAGGCTTTGCAGGGCATTTTCCCCGCGCAGTTCCTGGACCTTATCGGTGCAGAGGACCCGAGCCGTTCCGCCCTGTCTTTGGGTGCTGGTCAAATGACCACCGCCGGTGGTGCGCTTGAAGCGCAGCAGATGGCTGCCATGGCTGAAGCCAAGCGTCGTGAGGCCATGACCGTCAAGGGCTTGGTCGGGGCCATCAACCACCAGGCCTTGTTCAACAACAAGCGTCTCGACTACGCCTCCTACTTGCCGCTCGAACAACTTTCGTTCCAGCGCACAGCGTTGAACCAGTTCCTGACGTTCATGTCGACTGCCACTCCGGACGACATCGGCTTCTCGGATTGTGTGTTCGAAGCGCCCAACTACTACTACGTGCGTGGCTCGGCGGTGAAGACCACTTCGCAGCGTGCCTTCCTCGACCGCATCAAGACGGTCAGCGGAAACTTCAAGACTCCGCCTCTTCCGGAAAATGCTCCGGCTACGGACATTACCGCCTTTGGCGAATTCAACGTGACCGGACCTAACCTGGCTGCGATTACTTCGTTTGTTCCTGCTGCAGAAGCTGCTTCTGAAATCAAGAGCCTCAAGGCTCTCGCGACTACGAACAAAGTTTCTCTGTCCGGATTGGACAAGCCGAACATCGAAGACTTCGGTGTCTATAAGCGCTTCGCGTTTACGGCGACGACCCCTGCGGACTATGTTGACTTGCAGGCTTTCGTTGCCGCTCTGGCGGATTCTCCGATCAGGGCAAGCATCCGCAAGGCTGACCTTAAGTTTGCCAAGAAGGATTTGCTTTCGACGCTCTATATTGTAATGTTGGTTGGGCAGTAATATGCCAATCCGCATCACCGGTGGGATGCTCCGCGGAAGGAACGTCCCTTCGCCAGATTCAATGAAAACTCGCCCCACGGCTTCCCGTACAAGGGAAGCCCTCTTTAACATTTTGCAGAGTGTCGATGGTTTCAGGATGCTGGACCTTTTTGCCGGCAGTGGCATCATGGGACTCGAAGCGCTGAGCCGCGGGGCTGCAAGCGTTACGGCGGTCGAGATGGTGCATTCCCAGGCGCGCATGGTCTATCAGGCATACAAGGCGCTGGGGCAGGAATCCAAGCTGCAATTGCTCGAAGCGAATGCGCTTACCTTGGACAGGGAAAAGTTCTGCAAGGACGGCGGTTTCGACCTCATCTATGCGGACCCTCCGTTCAAGAACATGGAATACCCGGACTTGCGCCCGTTCATCGACTGGCTGGAACCAGGCGGCGTGGCCGTATTCGAAGCTCCCAGCAGGAACATCCCCGCATGGGCAAGCGATGCCGAAGTGCGCCGTTATGGCGAATCCTCGCTGCTGGTGTATAGGTAGTAAGGGGCTATGAGGTCGGCACTTCGTGCCTTTGAGCGATGAGCAATGAGGTCGCTTCGCTCTGAGCAATGAGGTATAAAACCTCATCGCTCGAACCTCGGGCCTCGAGCCTCATCGCTCACTGCTCGTGCCTCGAGCCTTTTACTACATTTGAAGTATGAAGAAAATTGCCGTTTTCGCTGGTTCGTTTGACCCGTTCACGTTGGGACACCTCGACGTGGTGCAGCGCGCTGCAAAGCTGTTCGATACGTTGTGGATCCTTGTCGCGCAGAACTCTTCCAAGCGCAACATGTTTTCTGCAGAACAGCGCAAGGGTTTCGTCGAGACGGCTGTCCAGAAGATTCCCAATGTGCGGGTGGCTTCTTTCGAGGGGCTGACCGTGGATTTCATGCGGCAGGTGGGCGCACAGTACTTGGTCCGCGGAATCCGCAATTCTTCCGACCTAGATTTTGAGCAGAGCGTGGCTTGGAACAACAAGGCCTTGTATGGCGATGCTGAATCCGTTTTCTTGCTGAGCGCTCCCGAGCATCTGTCCGTGAGTAGCAGCGTTGTCCGCGAGTTGCTGGCCAACGGCGTGAAAAAGAAGACGACTCTTTCTAAATTTGTCCCCGGTTCGATAATTAACGAAATTGTCCGCAAGAAAGGTGACCGATGAAACCCTTTAGATATTTAGCCAAGCCAATCCGCGTACTGCTGATTGCGAACCTGGTTGTGTTCCTGCTGGCCTTCTTGGTTGGCGGAATTATGGGGCTCCACCTGAATATCCCGGGAGCGGGGTATGGCAGCCTCCGCGATTATATTACCTTCTTCGGGGCGTTTTTCCCGACGAGCCCGTTCGAGGTCTGGCGTTACTTTACCTACATGTTCGTGCATGTGGACTTCTGGCATTTCTTGTTCAACATGCTGATGCTCTGGATGTTCGGCGACGAGGTCGCTGAGTGGATGGGCTCGAAGCATTTTACCGGGATGTACGTGTTCTGCGGCGTGGTCGCTGCGGTTTTCTGCGTCGCCATGTGCCTCCTTGGCTTGACCAACAATCCGATTATCGGTGCGAGCGGCGCCTTGATGGGGATATTTGTCGCTTACTACCGGTTCTTCCCGGAACGTCGCCTGCTCCTGTTCTTCTTTTTCCCGATGAAGATAAAGTATGCGATGTGGGTGATGGTCGCCATTGACGTGTTCATGGCTCCTTCGGGTGACGGCATCGCGCATTTGGCCCACTTGGGCGGCGTTGTGGCTGGATTCATTTACATGTATTTTTATGAAGGTGGATTCCGCCGTCTGTCGGGTGCGCTGAAATCCCGCGGCCCGAAGGTGAAAGTGACGCGTGGTGGCAAGGCATCTTCCGAAAGCGACGAGGGGAACAACGATTCCTCCGATGCGATTGAAGGTGAAGTTTTCTACGTGGACGAAGAAAAGCGAATGGACGAAATCCTGAAGAAGGTGAGCAGTGAAGGTGTCCAGTCGCTGAGTGTTTCGGAAAGGAAATTCTTAATGGAGGCGGGGGAGCGTTTGCGCCGCCGCCGTGGAGGCTGATTATGAAAAAAGTACTTGGTATGGGCGCAGCCCTTGTCGATGTTTTGGCTAATGTGGATGATGCCTGGATTGAATCCCAGGGTGTTCAGAAGGGTGGCATGAATATGGTGGACTGGCCGCAGATGGAAAGGTTCCTCGCTGCGCTCGACAAGCCCCTGCGCGTGCCGGGCGGCTCCACCTGCAATACGATGGTCGGGCTTGCAAAGCTGGGCGGCAAGGCCGCGTTCATCAGCAAGGTCGGCGACGACGAACTGGGCCGTCTGTTCCTCAAGCATTTGGAAACGTCTGGCGTGGAATCCAAGGTGGGTATTTCCGATGCCGCGACGGGCTGCGTGTTCAGTGCCGTGACGCCGGATGCCCAGCGCTCCATGTGGACTTTCCTCGGTGCGTCCGACTTCCTGGGTAGCGATGATTTTGTACCGGCCCTTTACGACGGTGTCGGTGTCCTGTATGCCGAGGGCTACAGGGCATTTAACGCGGACTGCTTCAAGAAGGCGTTCTCCCTGGCCAAGTTGCTCGAGGTCGAGACGGCTCTCGATTTCAGTTCCTTTGGCGTGGTGGAAGCCTGCCGCAAGACGCTCGACGAACTGTTCGAGCAGAAGATGGTCGATATCGTTATCGCGAACGAGGACGAAGCCTTTGCCTATGCGGGCGTGAAGGAAGAAGCCGCTCTCGAAGTGCTCGCGAAGAAGGCGAAGGTCGCTGTCGTGAAAATTGGCAAGCGCGGTGCGCTGATTGCCAAGGACGGTCAGGTGACCCGCGTGCAGGCGGGCCCTGCTAAGGCTATCGATACGACGGGTGCCGGCGACCTCTGGGCGTCGGGATTCCTGTACGGCTACGTGAATGGCTGGGACATGGAACGTTCCGGTAACCTCGGCAGCATCGTGAGCAACGAGGTGGTGCAGGTCATGGGCGCTCAGATTCCCGAGGAAGGCTGGGCGCGCATCCGTGCCGCGATGTAGCGTTGACCTTGAAAAAAAAAAGCCTCGCAAGAGGCTTTTTTTGTGTCCCGGAAATGGGAGACTTACTACTGCACGCCGGATTCCAGGCCCTTCACCGCGTAGGAACGGCGGGTGCCCGCGTCATTGGTGACCACGGCGATGCCGGCCACGTAGTTGATCCATTTGTGGTTGTCTTCGAACACCTTGAGGTTGACCTGCTTGTTGGTCACGTAGACGGCCAGCGGGACGAGGAAGTTGTCGTGCGCGCAGACCACCCTGACACGGCTTGCCGTCGCGAAGTCGCCGACGAGCATCTTGATCATCTCTTCGTTCTTTTCGTTGAAGTCGTTGAATGCGTCGGCAAATTCTCCGTTATACGCCCAGCTCGATACGACGATGTGCGTGTTGCTCGGCTTCTTCGAGTATTCGTCGAACAGGCTGTCGTTGCTCACGAACCAGCCTTCGGAATAGATGTCGTTCGTGTCGTTGGGGAATGTCGTCTGGCCCCTGCCGGTTGCGATGTTAAGGCATGTCTTGTAGGTTCTCACGTAGTCGGTGTGCGAGAACGTGAATTCGTCGGGGCCGACCAGCTTCCTGCCGACTTCCAGCGCCTGTTCTTCGCCGTCTTCGGTGAGTTCGCCCTGCCTGGTGACAAACTGGTCGCGTTCGGCGTGGCGTACGGCGAACACGACTTTCTCGTTGGCCTGCAGGCTGCGGTAGACGGCCTGCATTTCGGCAAAGCCGTTCTCGTCGAGCGTGATGGCGGACGGGTCAATGGGTTGGTAGGCGTCCACGGAGGAACTGCTTGCTTCGGTTGCGATGTCGCTGCTGGAACCCGGTGCCACGTCACTGCTGGCAGGCAAAAGCATTTCGGACGAGGAACTGGTCTGTTCGGGGGTTGCTGGATTGCCGTTGGAGGAATCGTCGGTACAGGCGGCGAGGAATGCTACGGAAAGCGCCATGGCGGGGAGGAGAGAAACGCTCTTTTTCATTTAAGCCTCTATTTTTTGTTTTTGTCTAATATATACAAATATGGGGTGATGGTCTATGCGGTAAACGTTATTTAACGGGCAAGTTCTCCGCATGGCTATATTTTGTGCAGGCAGCCTCGTTCCTGCGCTTGAGTTCCTTGTTCAGGGGCCAGTAGATGGCGGCGAACAGGACGTAGCCGCACAGCAGAACAATCCAGTGGTTCAGGTGCAGGAATATCTCGATGTAGCGCATCTCGGCGAACATGAACGGCCCTGCGATGAGGAACAGCGGGAGTTGGCGGCACTGGTCGCCCAGCGAGAATCGGCTCTCGTAGCTCACGATGGAGTTCATCATCGGGAAACTTGTACAAAATCCGCCCATGAGCCGCTTTATGAGCATGAGCCCCGCGACGACGCCCGCGATGGCCGGGGCCTTGATGTAGACGGGGAGGGGAGTCTTGTAGCGGGTCCCGGACTTGTAGGACTGCTTCTGGAAGAGGATGACTCCCACGACAAGGTCGAAGACGCATACGGCGATAAAGTAGATTTCCCCTTCGGGGATGCGGGGCATGAGGAACGTTCCCAGCGCGACAAAGAAGGCGAGGCCCGCGACAATGCTTGGGACGATGGGAATCTTCACCTTGTAATGCAGGATGCGCACGATATGCACGTACAGCAGGCACATGAATCCCGAAATGGCGTTGGCGGTGCCCATGGGAAGCCCGACCGCGATGTAGGCGAACCCGCAGGGGATGGGGATGGTCGCCGTGACGGCCTTGAGCTGGGGGTCCTTCAGGTAGGCGCTCAGCGTTCCGAGGGCCGTGACCATGAAAATCAGGAGCCAGTCGTAGAAAGAAAAGTGAAAGTTCAGGGATTCAAGCATTTCGGGAGGTAAAGATAGCAATATCACCCCAAAAACACCTTTTTTGGGCCTTTTTTCTCTCGTCTCTCGTCTCTCGTCTCTCGTCTATTATCTATATTTTCCGCCAAATTGCATTTTTGACTGGGTCCTGTGACCAGATTCGCCAATTCCACTGGTGCAAGAGCAGGGAAACTCGGACAAAAACATGTAATGAAACAACAAAACAAAAAAAGGAATGGCTATAATGGCTACTATCACTAAGGAAAAAGCTGCAGAACTCACCGCCAAGTTTGGTGCAAACGAAAAGGATACCGGTAACGTCCGTGTCCAGATCGCTATCCTCACGGAAAAGATCAAGAATCTGACGGAACACATCAAGAGCCACAAGAAGGATTTCCACTCCCTCCGTGGTCTGTCTGCCATGGTTGCCAAGCGCCGCAACCTCCTCAAGTACTACGCCGAACAGGACATCCTCGCTCAGCGTGCTCTCATCAAGGAACTCGGTCTCCGCGGCTAATCTGCGGACTGGAGAAAATCTATGTCTATTGACGCATACCATCAAAAATACGGCAAGATGCTCGACCCCAAGGAAGTGTCCGTTACGCTTCCGGACGGCCGTGTCATCACGTTTGAAACGGGCCGTATCGCAAAGCAGGCTCGCGGAGCTGCCGTCGCCAAGATGGGCGACGCGTTCGTGCTCTCTACTGTCTGCTACGGCGAAGAAAAGGAAGGGGACTTCTTCCCGCTGACCGTTGAATATCGTGAAAAGGCCTATGCTGCCGGCCGCCTCCCGGGCGGTTATAACAAGCGCGAAGCCGGACGCCCCTCTGACGAAGAGACGTTGTCCGCCCGCATCATCGACCGCCCGATTCGCCCGATGTTCCCCGAGAACTTCACGCGCGAAGTCCAGGTGATTGTCCAGGTGCTCTCTGCCGACCGCAAGTTCGCACCCGACGTGCTCGGTGTTTCGGCTGCCTCCCTTTCCATCGGTCTTTCCGAGCTGCCCTTCGAACAGCAGGTCGCCGCCGTACGCGTGGCTGTGGTCGATGGACAGAACATCGTGATGCCCACCTACGAACAGATGGCTTGCGCCGATCTGGACCTGGTGGTCGCCGGTACCGAAGATTCCGTCTGCATGGTGGAAGGCGGTGCCTACGAAGTGTCCGAAGACACG
>JAGCPF010000027.1 GCA_017642335.1 Fibrobacter sp. | reverse complement strand
TGTTCTTTTGCCATTATTCTATCTCCATTTTAGTGAGAGCCCAGATCGGGAGTCGGACCCGAGACCTCTTCCTTACCAAGGAAGTGCTCTACCACTGAGCTACCTGGGCATAAGCCCTATGGCGCTCTCACACCATAGGGCGTTTGTTGCGTGGGCCGTCGTGGTTTCGAACCACGGTAGGCGTAAGCCAACGGATTTACAGTCCGTCCCCTTTAACCACTCGGGCAACGACCCATTTATCAAGCCAAAGATAGGAATCGAACCTACGACCGGCTGATTACAAATCAGCTGCTCTACCAGCTGAGCTACTTTGGCACAACCCCAATTTTCCTTAGAAAACTAGAGCGCACCAAATTTAATAAGTTTTATGGGCTTTTGTCAACGAAAAACGCGATTTTTTCAAAAAAAATAAATTTTTTCAAAAAATCCGTACACACAATGGGGGGAATATTGTGGATAATATGTGAATACACAAAACTTGGGTCCCCGAGCCCCCTTCCATGGCAAAAAATGGACCATTTCTAATGCATTATCGCTCAATAGGATAAGCCATCATTCCCAAATTCGGAGACTCCGCTGTAAAAGGGCAAAAAAATGGTTGATTTTTCTTTTTTTTATATAAATTGTAGGGCATCAAACCATCTTTTTTTCTGGAGTATATCTGCATGCACAAGAAACAGCACCTCTTTGCCGCCCTTGTTGCCTTTGCTCTCGTAAACACCGGCCTTTGCTTTGCGCAGGAGGAATCCCCCGAAGCGGCTAGCTACGAAAGCACCGAAGAAACACCTACCGAAGAAGCGACCAGCGAGGAGGCCCCCGTCCAAGCCCCCCAGCCCATATATTACATCGTCCCTGCCCAGACGCAGGCGCCACAGAACGACCCGGCACCGGCAGCACAGAGCCACTACACCAATATAAGCGAAACAACCGCCTCCCAACCGCTCCCTGTCGCAACCCCCGCGGCCCGCGAATCCAGGGTTTCCCTGTTTTTTGAAGCCGACCTGAGCTACTACCTCACGAGCCAGTCCTACGAAGAAGAGAGCGAATACGACCTCAACACCCACAGAGACGATGTCTACGCCTATCAATATTACGACGGACAGGGTTTTGCCGTCGGACTCTCGCTGGGTGCAGTGATCAAGGACTTCGTCGGCTTGCGCGGATTCCTCAACATAGGCATGCAATCGGGCGAAAGCAGCTACGAAAGCAAGGACGTCCGCTGTGATTCCTGCAGCAACATCAATACCGACTGGACAGACTACCGCTTTGGCGCGGTGGCAACGCTCTTCCCCTTCAACAGCACCCGAAACGCCTTGTACAACTCCTACCTCGACATCATGTTTGGTGCCGCGATCCATGAGCGAGATGACAATGTTGCCGAAGATTATGACCGCGAGGTGACGGCAACCGGATTCTTGAAATTCGAAATAGGCAAGCTCTTCCCCATCAGCAAGTCGTGGAACATCGGTTTCGGTGTAGCCTATTCTCTGGACTACTCGTTTACGTACTCTGTTTCCAGCACGGAAGAAATCGACTACGGCGACTTCGGCCATTCCCTCTGGGTTGGCGCAAGGTTTGCCTTCAAGCGAAACAAGGACTAGCGCAATCAGCCGCGGATATCGGCAGCTTCCAGCTCTCCGACGTTCGCCTTGGAAAGGTCGACATCGGCAGCGAGACGGTTTGCCTGACGCTCGATTGATTTTTCGAACAAATTACGTACAAAGCGCCCGTTCCCGAAACGGGCGTCTTTTTTGCTTACGGCCTGCGCGATGCATTCCTTTAGCGCGACATCGGCGTCGGCACTCAGCGTATAGTCGTACTTCGCGACCATGTGCTTGAAGATTTCGACAAGCTCGGCGGGCGTGTAGTCGGGGAAATCGATGTACCTGTTGAAGCGTGAAGCGAGCCCCGGGTTCGAATTCACGAAGGTCTTGATTTCGTCCGTGTACCCGGCGATGATGACCACGAGGCGGTCGCGGTCGTCTTCCATGCGCTTGAGGAGCGTGTCTATCGCCTCCTGGCCGAAGTCGTTCTCCGCGCTGCGCGAGAGCGTGTACGCCTCGTCGATGAAGAGGACGCCGTCCAACGCGCTGTCAATTACTTTGTTTGTCTTTATGGCGGTCTGCCCCATGTACCCGGCGACAAGGTCGGCACGGGAGGCCTCTACGAGGTGGCCCTTCGAAAGGATTCCGAGTTCCTTGAAGATGCGCGCGATGATACGGGCGATGGTCGTCTTGCCGGTTCCCGGATTGCCCGAGAACACGAGGTGGTAAGATGTCGGGGGCACGGACAAGCCGCGGCTCTTGCGCACGCCCTGGACCTTGAGGAAATTCCGGAACGTGACGATTTCGCGCTTGACGCCGGCAAGCCCCACGAGCGACTTGAGCTCGGTCGCAGCGTCCAGGGCGTCCGGGGATTCCCCGGCGGGCACGGGCGTAACCACGCGGGGTTCTTCCTGCGGGTAGGCCTGCGGTTCTTCTTGCGCTTCGACGTTAGACTGGGCGGCTCCCTTGAAACCCACGACCCGCGTGGTGAACCGCGCCCGGCCCGGCGCAAGCCCCACGAAGCCGCCAGCACCGATGTTCCTTTCCATGAACTGGAGCCACTGGACTTCCATGGGCGTCAGGCGCCCGTCAATGTTGGCAAGCGCCGCCGAGAAGTCGTACATCAGGCGCATGTACTTTCTCACCGCGTCCGGGGAAACCCCGATAAAGATTGCCGGGAAAAGGAAGCAGCCAATGGTGGGGTTGAGCTGGGAATGGTTCTTCTCGAGCCCCGCGACGAGCCCTTCCATGTCCAGCTGGTTTTCAACAAACGTCTGCACCACCAGCGTCTCCCAATCCGTAGAAGACGGCGCATCGGTCCGAAGGCGCAGCATGAGTTCGACAAAGCCGCACGACTCGTATGTTTGCAGGGTCACAGGATGCCCGAGATTTTTGGAGATGTAGTCGATGTCTGTCAGGAACACCGTCGAGAGCGCCTTGTAGGTATCGCCCGAATCCGGAGTGAAATACCTCATGAGCTTTTCGGCGACCCCGTTGTACTGGATAAAATCCATGAAGAAATTCGTGATGGCGTTAACGCTCGGCTTGAGCCTCTTCATGTACTTCTTAAGCAGCGGGTTGACAGAATCCGCAGTGACCATGGAAAACGTATGGGAAGCCCCGGGCCCCGTTGCGGGCGCAACAGGAGATGCAGGAGATGTCGGCCGTGTCGGTGTGGCAGGCGCATCGATCGGGGTCAGCATCGCATCCTTGAGCATGTCCGCCATGGGCTTTGCCTTCTGGACGCCCAGCTTGCGGATGAAAATGACGACGGCAAACAGCACACCCATGAAAACGAGCGGGAAAAGCGTAAACGGATTCACTCCCCTGGGAACGAGATATTTCCAAATGAGGATTCCCGCAACAAAGATGAGGAATAGAATTACTCCAACAATCGAAAGCAGCAGGTTCGGGTCTGTATTTTTGCCTAGCTTCATAAAACCGGATCGTTCACAGGTTTGCTGTAGTCACGCTCGCCAAAGAGAGCCGTGCCCACACGGATCATCGTGGAGCCTTCTTCAATCGCGACTTCCAAATCAAGCGTCATGCCCATGGAGAGTTGGTCGAAATGGGCGAATGCACCGCCACGGGCCAGGAACTTGTCTCGCAGGCCACGCAGAAAGGCGAAGCACTCGCGGGAATCTTCGGCGACACCCGTGTTCTTGCCGATGGTCATGAGTCCGCGGAAGCGCAGGTGCGGGAAATTTTCGCTCTTGCCGTCGGCAGATGCGGCACCCGCTTTTTCTGCAAGCTGGTTCAGGAATGCCTCGGCCTCGTGCACGTCGAGCCCGCTCTTGGTCTCTTCTTCGCCAGCGTTCACCTGGAACAAAATATCAAGAACCTTGCCCTCGCCATTTGCAGCTGCAGCGCAAACCTTCTCCAGTTTTTCCACCGCTTCGATGCTTGCGATAGAATGGATGCAGTCGGCGACAATCGCCGCCTTCTTGAGTTTGTTACTTTGCACAGGGCCAATCACATGGCAACGCACGCGGCTCCCGTCCTTCGCCGTACGCGGCTCGGAAAACTTGAGTTCCGCTTCTTGCACGCGGTTCTCGCCAAAGTCGGTCGCCCCCAGGCTGATCGCATTTTCCACGGCTTCGGCCGGGTGGAACTTGCTCACCCAAACGATCTTCACGGATTCACGGCTGCGGCCCGCAATCTTGCAGGCTTCATCAATCCTTGCTTCGAGAGCTGCAAGGTGCTCGCGCATTTCATCAAGAGTAAATCCCATAATAGCAGTAAACAGTGGTTAGTAATTAGCGGTTAGGTACAAGTCGCGCCGGCGGCGCTTCAAGGTTAATAACTCAATTGTCAGCTAAAAGATAATAAATCAGCAAGAAGCTATAACAAATCATCCTTAACTTCAATCGCGCATTCAGATACCGCATTCATGCTTCCTAAAACAATCACCAATGCCAATGGACCAAAAATAACTACGAATATATTCCCAATCCACAATATAGCACTTAATAACAAAGGAATAGAAGGAATTATCGCCACCATAAGATATTTCATTTTACTTATCGGACGTTTCCAAAGCCTGCGATAAAAAAGCACCAATGGCGCCCCAAACGATATCGGTAAAAAAGGAGCCAATATAATCGCTATCATAAAATCAGGTCCAATATCAGATTGACTCGGATCTTCTAAACCCATAAATCTTATATAACAATACGCAAAAGCAATTGCAAAAACAATTGCAGGCAAAAGTAAAAGAATAGCCTCCACAATCATAATGCGAATAACTTTCTTCTTTTCAAAAATGTATAAAGGCTTACTGTTCTGCATATTTCCCCAATATATAAAAAAATTAGATTGGAATCAAGCTTGTTCGTAAATAGCAAAAAAGGAGATTCCCGCTCCAAGGCGGGAATGACAATTTCATTTCTATTCAAGCAATAAAAAAATTCCCTGGATCCTATCGGTCGTATTTACGACCTCCAGGATGACAGGTTATTCAAAAAAAATTACGCTTTCTTCGAGGGCTTTTTCGAGGGCTTCTTTACAGCGGGCTTGACGGCTTTTGCAGATTTCGTAGCAGTCTTATCCACATCTGCAACTTTTGCGTCGGCTTTTTTCTTTGCTTCGGGCGGTTCGGCAAGCTCACCAACCTTCGCGGCCTTTTCGTCTTTCGTCTGTTCTGCCACTTTCGGTACTTTGAACAAAATCTTCACGAGTTCGTCAATATGCTTGTGCGTGAAAATCTTGAGGCCCTTCTTTGCAGGTGCCGGGAGTTCGTCCACGTCCTTCTTGTTCTGGGCCGGGAGGCGAAGCGTCTTCACGCCGGCCTGGAGGGCAGCCAAAGCCTTCTCGTTGAGGCCGCCAATCGCAAGGCAGGCGCCCGTGAGGCTCACTTCGCCGGTAAACGCGATGTCCGGTGGCACAGGAATCTTGGTGAACGCGGAAAGCAGGCAAAGCGTGAGGGCGATACCCGCGGAGGGGCCGTCCTTCGGCACGGCGCCTTCGGGCACGTGGATATGGATGTCCGTCTTCTTCACGATGGCCGGGTCGATTCCGAAACGGTGCAAGCGTTCGCGGACAAGCGAAACCGCAATCTGGGCGGATTCCTTCATCACGTCGCCGAGCTTACCCGTCATGATAATCTGGCCCTTGCCGCTCAGGAGCATACATTCGATGGGGAGAATTTCGCCACCCACGCTCGTCCACGCAAGGCCGGTCACCACACCGGGACGGCCGGGTTCGGGCAGCTGGCTGTCGAGGAACCTCGGCGCCCCCAGATATTCCTGCAACTGCTTTTCCGTGATTTCGGGCTTGAACTTCTTGCCCATCACGATTTCTTTCGCACGGTGACGCACGACGTTCTCGAGGGTGCGCTCCAGTTCGCGCACGCCCGCTTCGCGGGTCCAGCCCCGCATCACTTCGGTCACCATCTTCTCGTCGAAGGAGACCTGTTCTTCAAGCTTCACACCGGTACGTTCGCAAATGCGCGGCAGCAGGTACTTGCTTGCAATCTGCAATTTTTCGTGCGGGTAGTAGCCGGGCAGGCGGACAATCTCGAGCCTGTCGCGCAGCGCCTCGGGGATTTCGCTTTCGGTGTTCGCCGTCGCGATGAACAGCACGCGGCTAAGGTCGAGCCCCACTTCCATGAAGTGGTCGGTAAAGTCGTGGTTCTGTTCCGGGTCCAGCACCTCGAGCATCGCGCTCGCCGGGTCTCCGCGGAAATCGCTCGCCATCTTGTCGATTTCGTCCAGGAGGATAATCGGGTTCATGCACTTGGCACGGCGCAGCGCATGGATAAAGCGGCCCGGCATCGCACCGATGTAAGTACGGCGGTGGCCACGGATTTCAGCCTCGTCGCGCACGCCGCCAAGCGTAATGCGGACAAAGTTACGCTGCATCGCGTTCGCGATGGATTCCACGAGCGTCGTCTTGCCCACGCCCGGAGGGCCAACAAGGCACAGGATGGGCGAACGGCGTTCCGTCCCGGTAAGCTTGAGCACCGCGACGTATTCCATGATGCGTTCCTTCACCTTGTCGAGCCCGAAGTGCTTGGAATCGAGTTCGCTCTTCACCTTCTTCATGTTGAGAACGGTGTCGGTGTACACGCCATAAGGCAGGTTCAGGAACCAGTCGATATAGTTGCGGCTCACCGCATATTCGGGCGAGGTCGGCTGCATCATGCGCATGCGATCGACTTCGTCCTCGAGCTTTTCAAGAATTGTCGCAGAGAACTTTTTCGCCCTTATTTTCTTCAGCAGCTGGTCGGGTTCCGAGGCGCCCGCGCTGTCACCGTCCAGTTCGTCTTGCAGCTGGCGAATCTGCTCGGTAATGAACCATTCCTTCTGCTGCTGGGCCATCTTCTGGCGCACGTTCTGTTGCACGCGCACGAGCACGTTCTCGTTCTCGTCCATCACCTGCATGAGCGCGACAATGTGGTTGGCCAGCTCATCGATGGAACCGCATTCCAGGAGATTCTGGCGTTCGCCCAGAGAAATCTGGAGGAAGGGGATAATGCCGTAAAGCGTATTGACCTGGCTGTCCATGGAGAACAGCGCATCCATCATGCCGTCAGCGATGTTGTGCTTTAAAGAATAAGCCTTGAACTGTGCGAGGACTTCCGCAAAACGGCTGCTCTTGTCGGTAAGCTTAATGGAGTTCTTGCGCTCGCTCACCGTCACCTGCATATAACCGTCCGCCATCATTATGGAACGGAGGTCCACGATCTGAACACCTTCGAGGACAGCCTTGACGCAACCGTTGGGGAACGGCGTGACGCTGTCGATACGCGCGGCAACGCCCACGCTGTAAAGGTCCAGCATCGGGTTTTCGAGGACTTCCTGCTCGATATTCTTCTGCGAAACGAGAATAATTTCCGTACCCGCCGATTCGGCCTGGTCGAGGGCACGTAGCGAGATGTCACGACCTATGAGGATACGACGGGTCGTCATCGGGAACACTACGGCATCACGCAGCGGAAGCAGGGGGTATGTCTTGGAAAAGTCAAAACTCAAAGGATATTCTCCCGTTTCTATAAATCTCTAACAATGGGACCTAAGCGACGCTCTTGCCCAGCTTTTTCGTCGGCTTCTTTTTTTCGGCCGTTATGGTGTTGAGACCCTTGCGAATCATCTCGGCGGTGAGCTCGAGTTTCTTGGTCCCGGAGCCCGGCAGTTCGAACATCGCCTGCTGCAAGGCCTTTTCCATCACGGAGCGGAGCCCGCGGGCGCCGGTCTTGCGGGCCATGGTCTCGCGGACGATTTCCTTGAGGGCGTCCGGGCTGAATTCCAGCTCGATGCCGTCCATGGCGAACAAGCTCTTGAACTGCTTCACGAGCGCGTTCTTGGGCTGTGTCAAGATGTTGAGCATCGCGTCTTCGTCGAGTTCCTCGAGGGCGACGGCGATCGGCAGGCGGCCCACGATTTCGGGGATGAGGCCGAACTGGATCAGATCATCGGGTTCAAGCTGCTTGAAGAGTTCCGTGAGGGTGTTGTCCTCGGAGGAACGGATGTCGGCACCGAAGCCCATGCCACCCTTGTTCACGCGGTGCGCGATAATCTTGTCGAGTGTCTCGAAGGCGCCGCCGCAAATGAAGAGGATGTTGCGCGTGTTGATCTGCACGAGGGCCTGCTCAGGATGCTTGCGTCCACCCTTGGGCGGGACAGCGGCCACGGTACCCTCGAGAATCTTGAGGAGGCCCTGCTGCACGCCTTCGCCGCTCACGTCGCGCGTGATGGAAGGGTTCGCAGTCTTCCTCGCGATCTTGTCGATTTCGTCAATGAAGATGATGCCACTCTCGGCGCGGGCGACATCGTAGTCGGCCGCCTGCAAGAGGCGCACCAAAATATTTTCCACGTCCTCGCCCACGTAGCCCGCCTCGGTAAGGACGGTCGCGTCGGCGATGGTGAAAGGCACGTCGAGGAACCTGGCCAGCGTCTGGGCCAGAAGCGTCTTGCCCGAACCGGTCGGACCCACGAGCAGCAAGTTGGACTTGTCGACCTCGACATCGCCCGCCGTAGAATGCGCCTGCTTGTAGCGCAAGCGCTTGTAATGGTTGTACACCGCCACGGAAAGAGCCTTCTTGGCCTGTTCCTGACCTATGACGAAATCGTCGAGGTGGGCCTTGATTTCGGTCGGGAGCGGGAGCGGCTTGTCCTGGACGGCAGGCTTCTCTCCCTGCTTGCCACGTGCGAGGTCCTCCTCGAGAATACGGTAACACATCGTCACGCATTCGTTGCAGATATGCACGCCTGCGCCCGTAATCATTTTCTCGACCTGCTCTGCGGGCTTGCCGCAGAAGCTACATGTCACCCGAGGATGGTTCTTCCCGTTACGATACATCAGATTCCTTCTTTACGCGGAACGAAAACTTCGTCTATGACGCCAAACTCCATGGCCTCTTCGGGGCCCATGTAGAAATCGCGGTCCGTCTTGGTGCGAACCTCGTCGACGCTCCTGCCCGTGTGCTTCGCGACGATCTCGGTAAGGGTATCCTTCGTACGCACGATTTCCTTCGCCGTAATCTGGATGTCGCTGGACTGGCCGGTGGCGGCACCGGACGGCTGGTGCAGCATGATGCGGGAATGCGGGAGCGCATAGCGCTTGCCCTTGGTCCCGGCAGCGAGGAGCACGGCCGCCATCGAGGCGCAGCTTCCGATGCAGATGGTCGCGATGTTCGGACGCACGTGCTGCATGGTGTCATAGATGGCAAGCCCCGCCGACACGTAACCACCCGGGCTGTTGATGTACAGCGTGATGTCCTTTTCCGGGTTTTCGTATTCCAGGAAAATCAGCTGTGCCATGACGTTGTTGGCGACCTCATCGTTAATGGGGGTACCCAAGAAGATGATGCGCTCCTTCAACAGGCGCGAATAGATGTCGTAGGCGCGTTCACCACGCCCGGTGGTCTCAATGACGGTAGGGATGATCATCGAAGCTCCTTACTTGGATTCCTTGGATTCTTCGGCAGCCGGACGGATACCGACGAGGAAGTCGGCGGCCATCTGGAAGCGCAGCTCGTCGCGGAGCTGGTTGATACGGCCGGACTGGCGGAAGTGGCCCTTCAGGGTCTCGAAGTCGACATGGTAGGCGTTCGCCATTTCCTTGAGGCGGGCATCGACGACAGCCTGCGTCGGGCGGATCTTTTCCTTTGCAGCGACGAACTCGAGGATGCGGTGCTTCTTGATTTCGTGGAGGGCTTCCGGAGAGAGCTGCTGGATCTGTTCCTCGGTCGGCTCCACGCGGTCCTTCTCGTCCTGCACGTTGCGGTTGATGGTCCAGCGGATGAGGTCGACGACGCGGCACTGCGGGACTTCGAACGGGTTGCTTTCGATGAGCTTGTCGATGGCTTCGTTGATGGCCTTCGTCTTGGCGGCGTCCTTCTTCTGGGCGGCAAGGCCTTCGGCAAGGTTGTTCTTCAGTTCGGCTTCGTCCTTCACGCCGATCTGCTTGCAGAATTCTTCGTCCATCTTGGGCGGAACGATTTCGCGGATGTCGGTGATTTCGACCTTGAACTGGGCGGTCTTGCCGCGATAGCGTTCGTCCTTGTGGTCATCGGGGTACTTGAAGTTGATTTCCTTGGCTTCGCCGGCCTTCGAGCCCACGAGGCCTTCGTCGAATCCCGGAGAGGCGGATTCGCCAAGGAGGCTGCGGAATTCCTTGTTTTCCGGCAGTTCCTGCTTTTCGCCGTCGATGACGACTTCGACATAGTTGCCGACAACCACGTCGCCCTTCTTGGCTTCGCGGTCGACATGCTCGTCCTTGCTCCACATCTGGATGAGGCGGTCGTATTCGGCCTTCACTTCTTCTTCGTGCACGGCGACATCGGGGACCGTGATGCCGAGATCGGCATAACCCTTGATGTCGATTTCCGGATCGACTTCGATTTCGATCTTGATCTGGATGTCGGCGACCTTGTCGTCCTTGAAGTCCACACCCTTCATCGGGCCGGCCGGGATGATGTTCGCCTTCTTGAGTTCGTCCTGGATGAGCTTGTTGATGACTTCGTCCACCACCTCATGACGGATGGATTCGCCGAACTGCTTCAGAATCATGCTCTTCGGCACCTGGCCCTGGCGGAAACCCTTGAGGGCGACCTGCTTCTTGTACTGCGAGAGCTTCTTCTCGAAAGGTGCCTTCAGATCGTCCTGAGGGATGGAAATTTCAAGGGTGCGCACGGTGGCACTAGTTTCTTTGATTTCAACGGACATATAGACTCCGGTAGACTGTTAAAAAAATGATTAAAACATGCGAGAGGAGGGAGTCGAACCCTCACACCGAAGTGCCAGATCCTAAGTCTGGTGCGTCTGCCAATTCCGCCACTCTCGCGAATCCGCCCCAAAAATAGAAAATACCAAAACATTTGCCAATAAAACATCTATTTTATCCCCGTTGCAAGTATTTAAAAACATAAAGATCGGTGTTTTCATTTCCCTGGTGAACATTCTCATCCAGGGCGTGTCCGTACTGGTACAGAACCTCGTCGCCAGGAACCTCGGGGCCGTGGACTTCGGGTACTTCGGGGTGCTGCAGACGGACTACACCGTATTCTGCGCCATCGCGGACTTCGGCATGGCGACGCTCATCCTCGCCTACTTCGGAAAGCGCGCCACCGAGGGAGGGCTTTTCACCAGCGTCTTGCAACTGAGACTGGCGATGACGGCGCTCACCGCAGCCGCCATGGTCATATTCGCGTTCACGGTACGGCGCGACCACCCGGCGTTCGCCGGCGAGCTCGTGCTCGCGCTAGGGCTATTGTTCCAGCACGCCTTCTTCGACTGGTTTTTCATCTGCGGGAACTTCTGGAAGAAGCTCCTCATCTCCAAGGTCCTGCACACGATATCGTACACGGTCGTCATGATCGTCGCCCTGCACGTATTCCGGGTCGATTCCATCCCGGCAATAGCCCTGGCGATGGTCGCCGCCGCGCTGCCCGCATTCGGGTTCGGTGTCCGGCAGGCCTTCACATCCAAGGTGTTGCGCATCGGGAACCACACCCTGAAGTTCTTCAGGCTCATGCTCAAGTCCGCAAGCCCCTACGCGGTCGCAAGCATCGCAAGCTTCGCCTACCTGCCCGTCGGCCTCTATACCGTGGCGCACTATGCGCCCGATTCCTTCCTCGCCTCGTACAACTTTGCGCACAAACTAATCATCCTCGCGTCCGGGCTCATGGTGCATTTCATCTCGTCGAGCCTCATCACGCTGCACCAGACCGACAGCCGCAAGCTTTCCATCCGCGACCAGGCCATATTCACGCTGTTCATCGTCGCCGTCTCCTCCCCCTTCTGGCTATTCCCCGAGTGGGCGCTGCGCATCATCTTCTTTGCCGCCCCCTGGACCGACAACCTGCTCAGCGCGTCTAGCTACTGCCTGCGCATCCTCTCGGCATCGCTTGTGCTGCAGGCTATGCGCATGGGCATGATATCGACCATGCTCAAAGAAAAGCGGACCTGGCTTTACGGATTGTTCATCAGTGCATGCGGAGTGGCGAACATCGCCGCCTGCATCTTTGCGGCCCACGCGTTCGACGAAGCCTGCATCCCGCTGTTCACGCTAAGCGGAGACCTGCTGCTGACCCTCGTCCTCGCGGCCTATTTCCTGAAGAACAGGCGGTTCACCCTCTAGGGCCGGCGACGGGGCTCTCCAGCGGACCTTGCCCATGCTCACCGTCGTAATGCAGAATATGAAAAACGCCCAGGCCCAGTATATTCCCTGCTTGTATCCCGGCGTGAAGAACCACCAGCCGATGATGTAGATGAGCATGGTGTAGAGCAGCAACACACGCGGGGTAAAACCTTTACGGCAGAGCCGCAAGTGCATCAGCGCGAGCACGAGCCCCACGAGGAACGGGAACAGGAAAACGCCCGGAGCGTACAAATCCTTGTACACCTCCCACAGGTAGCTCGCCGTGTTCAAGCCGTGCACCTTCTCGATGCGCTCGTTGTAGAGGCCGTCCCAGCCCATGCTGTAACGGAAACTGCCGGGCAGCTGCGTGAACTCGAACATGCCGAAGAAGAAGTCGATGCCGTAGGTATGCGGATGGTACTCCCTGTCCGGCGGCGGGTTGATGGCGTAGTCGAAGTTCCAGAAGTTGTTCGAAACGTACTTGTACGGCAGGTCGAGCATGACCTTGACCGCCATGCCCTGCACCGAATTGCCCCCGTACTGGTCGCGCAGGGAACTGATGGCGATAAAGCCCGCAGCGGCAAGAGCCAGAAACACAAGAATCCAGGCGGCCGAAATGCGCTTGCGCAGATAGTTGAACATGATGATGAGAGCGCCCATGCTGAAGAACAACGTACCGCGGTTCGGGTAGGCGAGCAGGTTGATCCCTATGGTCAGGAACACCATGAAGCGTGCAACCCAGCGGGCGCCCTTCAAGGGATTGAACTTGCTGAACGAAGCTGCACCGAACAGCATCACGCACAGCGGACCGCTACTGAACAGCACGGAATAATAGCCGTAGTCGGTCTCCTTCCTCATCCAGTGCGACGGGTCGTCCGTAAGCAGGAGCAGGTTTCCCGCCGTCTGGATAATGCCGTAAATGCCCACCAGGAAAAGCAAAAACGGAACGAACGACAGCGCGACATGCAATTTCCAGTTGTAACTCTCGGGCACGGTCGCCTCGGCTATGCGCACCGGTTCGCCATGCGTCTTCGCCACGAGCCTCACCAGGTAGCCGCCCACGCAAAACGCGATCATCGCACCGATCCAGAACAGCCATGTCTTGAGCTGGAAATCGGTCATCGTCTTGTTGTACTTGAAATAGGCGATGCCGAGCGTGACGCACTGCGAAAAGCAGTACACCGTAGGAGGGTTAAAAAAATCCTTTTTGAAGAACCACGCCTGCGCAATGCAGACGAGGACGACCAGGAACAGCGCGCAGCTTACCGGATATTCCAACAGGAACGAAAGCATGGCCTACGCCTTCTTGGACTTCCTTCTGAAGAAACCCTTGATCGAAGCCCAGTCTGCCGCGGCACGAGAGCCGCGAGCAGATTCAGCCTTCATGTATTCGATGAAGTTGCACAGGAGCGTCACGAGAAGCGACGACACCATGACCGTGAAGATAAGCGCGACACCGCGAAGCGGGGACACCTTCTTGTCGTTTTCCCAGGGCGGTTCGAGGATATGCAGGTTCGTGAGCATCTTGGCCTCCTCGAGGCGCATCTGCTCGCTCTGCTGGCGCAGAAGCTTGTACAGGGTTTCCTGCACCTTGAGTTCGGACTCGCGGCGCAGATACTCAGTCGCAAGGGCGGGAGACTTCTTCAGCGAAAGCACACCCACGTCGCCGCGCTTGCCTTCCAGCGTGCTGTTGAGGGCGTTGGTCACGCCGCGGTAGCGCTTGCTCAGTTCGTCGTAGCGCTTGCTGTCGTCGCCGCGGTTCATCTTTTCGAAAGACATTTCCATGGCGACTTCTTCGCGCTTGGCCTGGAGTTCGCCCATGTACTTGATGGTCGCCTCGAGCTGGACCTCGGGATCGTAGAAGTTGTTGTCTACCTGGAACTGCGCGAACGAGACGAGCAGCGAGTCCATGACCCTCTCGCAGGAATCAAGCCTGCTCTGGAAGTATATCCTGGACTGCCGTGCCTGCGAAGTCTTGAAGGCATTGAACGCGGAATCCGCCTTGGCTAGCATGAAGCGCAACATCTCGGCAGCGAGCTTGTAGTCCTCGTCCTCGATGGAAACGGCGAACAGGTCTTCCTTATTCTTCTCGAACCCGAAGTTCTTGCGGAATTCCTTGAGCAAGTCGGCATGGAACTTGCCCTTGAACTTGTAGTGCTTCTTCAGGTCGTACTTCTCAATGACCTGGTTATGCAGCTCCCAGGAATTGAAGATTGTCCAGACGGCACCGATATCGTCGTTGTTGTCGGACAGGCCGAGAAGCGAACCCACGCCGGACATGCCCAGCATGCTGGAGAATCCGCCCAATACGTTGGGCGTGCTGGCCGGCGGCGGAGTGATAATCGCCGTGACCCTGTAAGTGGGGTTGATGACCCACATGACAAGCACGAACACGACAATCGTCGGCAGGAGCACGAAAAACAAACACAGCTTGAAATGCTTCAAGTCGTTGCTGATAATCCTCAGGAGGACTTCGGTCAATCCAACAGATTCCTGCTTTTCCATAAGCCTACTTGTAGTTAACGTAAATGATGAACGCCGACGAGACGACCGTCAGGAGCGACGCGATGAACAGCGTGAAATCCTTGAACGACTCATAGTGGCTCTTCGGGATTTCGATATAGTCGCCCGGGAAGATGGGGTCCTCGGCGACCTTCACCATGATAGCCTTAGGCTGGTTGCCACGCCACACGCGGACCTGGTTCCACGAACCCGTGATGGAGTTCGTCCCGGCGGCCGCGATATAGTCGAGGGCATGCCAGGAAGGATTGTAGTCGAACTGTCCCATGCGCGAGATGGCTCCACCCACGTACACGAACCTCTGGTTCAAATGGAATTCCACTTCCGCATTCTTCTCGGGGAAGACATTGGCCATGTCGGAAAGCGGCGCCCAGCGCGGATCCTTGCCCGGGTCCTTGATGCAGATGGCCTTGTAACCATAGTTCTGCATGCGCTCCACGCCGGAGAGGTCGTAGTATTCCTGCAGGGAACGTCCCTGCTTGTACGGTACTGTCGTGCGGACATGCGGGAAAATGAGCGTAACCACTTCGCTCACGTCGTTGAACGGCACGAAAATCCTGTCGCCCTGTTCAAGCATCACGTCGGCATTGAAATCCCCGGCGACCGAGAGCTTGTGGAAATCCACATGCAGCGTATCCTTCCCGCGCAACACCCTGATATCCTCGGTATTCGCGTTGGGCAGGGTGCCGCCGACCTGGCGAATGAAATAGCTGAGCCTGGTCTGCGCCTCCACCGTATGCTGGCCAATCTGGTTGACCGCACCCATGACGGTGACGCGGAAGCGCTTCAGGGACGAAAGCTGGACAAAGCAGTACTCGCGCTTGTAACGCTTGCCGACAAGGTCAAGAATCAGCTGGCGCGCCTCGGCCACGGTCTTCCCGCCCACGACCACCGCGCCGCATTCCTCGATGGCCACGGAGCCGTCCGGGTAAATCTGGACAGTGAGATACTTGTTCTCGAGCATGATATCCAGGAAGTCGCCGGGACCAAGGACATAAGAAGAATCCACCTGGACCTCGGAATAGGCAGGCTGGAGAACGGTAGCGCTACGCGAAGGCAGGGACTGTTCGCCCGAAAGCAGACTCGCGCTTCCGCCGAACAGCGATGACTGGGCCAGCGCGGACCCAAAAACGAACAGGACTATAGCCAAAAAATGCGGCATAAAAGATTCCGTAAAAACGAGATGTTCCTACAATTATACAAAAAAACTCATCGTCGTAATTCCAATAGAATCAAAGTTTTACCTATTACGGGCGACATATGACGGCATACACAAAAAAAGACCCGGCTTTTACAGCCGGGCCCCATTCAAAACCTGCAAAAGGTTATTCGGCGGACTTGCTTTCGCCTTCGACCATGCTCACGGCATCGGACTTGGGCTGTTCGGCAGCCTTCTTGGACTTGGCGACGATTTCGTCTTCGACGAGACCGATCAAGGCCATTTCGGCGGCGTCACCGGCGCGGTTCGGGCCGAGCTTGAGCACGCGGGTATACCCACCGTTACGGTTGGCATAGCGCGGGCCGATCGTGTTGAACAAATCCTGGAGAACCTTCGGGCTCGTGATGAAGCGGGCAGCTTCACGACGGGCAGAAAGGTCACCCTTCTTTGCATAGGTAATCAGGCGATCCACGACGCCACGGGCCAGCTTGGCCTTGTGGAGGGTGGTACGCACGTAGCGCTTGTTCTGGTCCGCTTCCATGCCCTTCTCGATGATGGAGGTGGCAAGGGCGCGGAGGATGGCACGCTTGTGTTCGGCGTTAACGCCAAGTTTCTTGTTTTTTACACCGTGTCTCATTGTTAATCCTTCAAGTATTCATCGACGTCCATGCCAAAGCTGAGGCCCATCGACGTCAACACCTCGTTAAGTTCGACCAAGGACTTCCTACCGAAGTTCTTGTATTTGAGCATATCGTTTTCCTTGTTACGCACAAGTTCACCGATGGTATGGATGTTCGCCATACGCAGGCAGTTGCTGGAACGAACGGAGAGTTCGAGTTCGTCCACGCGCATGCGCAGGAGCGTTGCAATACGCTGACATTCTTCGTCCTTCTCGAGCTCTTCCGGAGATTCCAGTTCGCCTTCGAAGTTGATGAAGATTTCCAGGTGGTCCACGAGGAGCTTCGCGGCATAGGCGAGAGCGTCTTCGGGATCGATGGAACCGTCAGTCGTGATTTCAAGTTCCAAGCGGTTAAAATCGGTACGCTGTCCAACACGGGTATCGCTGATGTGCATCGCGACCTTCTGCACCGGGTTGAAGTTGGCGTCCATGGCGATAACACCGATCGGGGCGTCAGCGGCCTTGAGCTCGTCGGCAGTGACATAGCCACGGCCGGAGGAAATCTTAACCTCGAGCGAGAGCGATGCGTTGCCGTTCAGCGTTGCAATATGGACGTCCGGCGTCAGGATCTTGACGTTGGAGTTTTCCGCGAAGTCCTTGGCGGTGACTTCACCGTCGCCGGACATATCCAGGCGAAGGGTTTCGTCGTGATCAGAAAGGAGCTTGACGCGGATGCTCTTGAGATTCAGGATAATGTCGGTGACATCTTCCTTCACACCCGGAATCGTCGAAAATTCCTTTTGAACGCCTTCGATTTTCACGGAGACAATAGCCGCACCCTGCAGAGAGGAGAGGAGCGTACGGCGGAGAGCGTTGCCGAGGGTGATACCCCAGCCACGTTCCAAGGCTTCTACGACAAACTTGGCGTAGCGGCCGTCTTCGCCGGTCTCAACTTTCTGGAAGCTGCGCGGCATCTGAAGTGATTTCCACATCATTGGCGATACCTCTTTGGATATTAGATTCTTCTCTTCTTTTTAGGACGGCAACCATTGTGCGGAATGCCCGTCACGTCGCGAATAGACAGAACTTCGAGGCCCGCATTCTTGAGAGCGCGGACAGCCGATTCACGGCCACCACCGGCACCCTTGACGCGGACATCCACCTTGCGCATGCCAAGATCGAACGCCTTGTGGGCGGCAGTTTCGGCAGCGAGCTGGGCTGCAAACGGAGTGCTCTTGCGAGAGCCCTTGAAACCGGAGTTACCCGGAGAGCCCCAAGCGACCACGTTACCGCGAGCGTCGGTAATGGAAACGATTGTGTTGTTGAAGGTAGCGTTGACGCAGGCGATGCCCTGGATGTCAATACGCTTCTTGCCCTTCTTGACCTTAACTTCTTCAGCAGCAGCGGCGACCGGAGCTTCGGCAGCGGCGGCAGCAGTTTCTTTGATTTCTTCTTCAGCCACGAGGAATCTCCTTACTTCTTCTTGTTAGCCACAGTTTTCTTCGGGCCCTTACGAGTGCGGGCATTGGTGCGGGAACGCTGACCGCGGACCGGGAGGCCCTTGCGGTGGCGGATGCCGCGATAGCAGCCAATATCCTGCAGACGCTTAATGTTCAGGGTAATTTCAGCGCGGAGGTTACCTTCCACCTGATATTCGTCTTCGAGGAGATGACGAATCTTACCTTGTTCTTCTTCTGTCAGGTCGTCACACTTCTTGTTCTTGTCGATGCCCAGCTGGGCACAGACCTTGTTAGCGGTGAACAGACCGACGCCATAGATTGCCGTCAGACCGTATTCAACAGTCTTGTTTTTCGGTAAATCGACACCAGCGATACGTGCCATACGATCTCCTTATCCCTGCTTCTGCTTGTGACGGGGGTTCTTCGAACAGATGATACGCAATACACCCTTGCGACGGATGATCTTGCAGTTTTCACACCTGGGTTTGATGGAGGCTTTGATTTTCATAGGTTTGACCTTCTTTTGATACCTATTACTTGTAACGGTAAGTGATTCGCCCGCGATTTAGGTCGTACGGGGAAATCTCAACCAACACTTTATCGTCGGGCAAAATTCTGATGAAATGCCGACGCATCTTTCCTGATACATGAGCGAGGATCTCGTGACCATTTCCGAGCTGGACACGGAAGAACGCGTTGGGGAGTGCTTCCAACACAACGCCTTCTACTTGTATGCCTTCTTCTTTAGCCACTAAGATGCCATCCTGCCGCGAATGCGGCCACGTTTCAGGAAACCTTCATAATTCTTGGTATGCAGCTGGGCTTCGAGCTGACGAAGCGTATCCAGCGCCACACCGACCACGATTAGCACCGAGGTGCCCCCAATATAGAAACTCATATTGAGAGCGTCTTTCAGATACCAGGGTCCGACGCTGATTAGAGCGAGGAAAAGGGATCCCGGCAGAGAAATACGGGTCAGGACATGGTCAATGTATTCTGCCGTCTGCTTACCCGGACGAACTCCCGGAATAAACCCACCAGACTTCTTCAGGTTTTCGGCAATGTCGTTAGGGTTGTACTGGATTGCCGTGTAGAAGTAGGTGAAGAATATGATGAGGAGCGCGTCAACCACACTGTAGGCCAGGTGACCAGGGATGAACGCAGTGGCAAAAGCCTGCATAACGGAAACGTTCGGGAACCAAGATGCAATCATTGCTGGAATGAACATGATGCAGCTTGCGAAGATCACGGGAATCACGCCGGCGGTATTTACCTTGAAGGGCAAATAGCTGGACTGACCACCCATGACCTTGTTTCCGATCGTCCTACGAGGACTTTGGAGTGGAATGCGACGGTTCGCGGTCTCCACGAAAACGATGAATCCGATAATCAGCACCACCATGGCCAAGATGAAGATCTCGATGGCGAGAGGCTGAATACCTTCCTTCAGCATTTCCGTTTCGGCAAGGACGGCCCGCGGAAGGCCGCCGACGATACCGGCGAAGATGATAAGAGAAATACCGTTACCCACACCGTGAGAGGTGATCTGTTCGCCGAGGTACATCACGAAGATGGTACCTGCGGTGAATGTCAGGGTAGCGAGCAGACGGAAGCCGATGTTACCGGGACCCGAGGCAAAGTCGTCCGCGAGGACAGACAGGCTCGCACCGGTAGCAACAGTCACCTTGAGGTTGGAAAGCCATACAGAAATGCCCCAGCCCTGCAAGGCGGACAGTGCCACAGTGAAGTAGCGGGTGTACTGGTTCAGCTTAGCGCGACCTTCCTGGCCCTCCTTCTGCAGCATCTGGATGCCAGGGATGACCGAGCCCATCAACTGAATGATAATGCTCGCGCTAATGTACGGCATGATACCCAGGGCGAAGACCGTCGCCTTGGCAAACGCACCGCCCGTGAAAGAGTCGTACAGTCCGAACAAGTTATTCGAGTTGCGGAAGTATTCCCCCAGGATGGCGGAATTGACTCCAGGGATGGTGATGTGCGCGCCAATGCGGTAAATGATCAGAACGACGAGCGTAAAAATCAGCTTCTTACGCAAGTCTTCGATCTTGAAGGCATTGACGAACGCATCGATGGCTTTCTTGAGAGCTTCCATTAGATGATCTCGACTTTGCCGCCAGCAGCTTCGATGGCAGCTTTTGCCTTCTCGCTGATAGCGTTGACCTTTACGTTGATAGCCTTGTCAATGGCACCAAAAGCGAGGACCTTGACCGGCAGTTCGGGTTTACGGATAAAGCCCTGGTCGAACAGAACCTGTGCGTCGAACTCCGTGACGGAGCAAGAAGCGAGCTTCTTCAGGTTCACGATCTGGAATTCAACACCAGCGTGCTTGAAGCCGCGCTTCGGGATGCGACGGTGGATAGGCATCTGGCCGCCTTCGAAGGCGACACGACCGGCCTGGGCACTCTTACGAGCGCCGGCACCCTTCTGGCCACGGCCAGCGGTAGTACCGAAACCAGAACCCGGGCCGCGACCAATGCGCCTGCGGCTCTTGCCCTTGGCAGCCTTGCCAGGATTGAGAGTATTGAGTTCCATGTATTAGATCTCCTCGACCTTGACCATGTCGGCCACGGCATTGATCATGCCCTGGATGCTGGGGGTCAAATTATGTTCAACAGATTGACCGATCTTGCGCAGACCGAGTGCAGCCACGTTGGCGCGGTGCATCGGGAGACGGCGGACGGTACCCTTGATCAAAGTAATACGAACTTTTTTCATTGTATTACCCCTTAGGCGTTAAAACCGCGCAGGTCAGCGCAGTCCTGTTTATTCTTCTGGGACATCAGGCCTTCCAGGCAAGCGCGGACGACCGTGCTCGGGTTGGAAGAACCGTGAATCTTCGTAAGGATGTTGCGCACACCGGCGAGTTCGAGAACGGCACGGGCAGCAGCACCGGCGATAACGCCAGTACCCGGAGCAGCCGGCATCAGGAGGATGCGGGTAGAACCGGCCTTCACTTCGATGTCGTGCGGGATGGTGCCGTCCAACAGATGGACTTCGACCAGGTTGCGCTGAGCGGCTTCGGTGCCCTTGCGGATGGCTTCGGAAACTTCCTTGGCCTTGCCGAGACCCACGCCGACCTTGCCGTTCTTGTTGCCAACGACAACGAGAGCGGAGAAGGACATGCGGCGACCGCCCTTGACGGTCTTAGCGCAACGGTTGATGTGTACAACCTTGTCTTCAAATTCAGAAACTTGAGCTTCGCGTTCCAAAGTGTACCTCACTAGAATTTGAGTCCGCCTTCACGAGCTCCCTCAGCGAGAGCCT
>JAGCPF010000026.1 GCA_017642335.1 Fibrobacter sp. | reverse complement strand
CGTTCGCCGCTATGCATTGCTGCACCGCTCGACTTGCATGTATAAGACACGCCACCAGCGTTCGTTCTGAGCCAGGATCAAACTCTTCATTGTATCTTTATAGTCTTGTCCTGTATTCTGTTCGTATTGACTTCCAAGAAACTTTCTTGGGCCGTCACTAAGCACATCTCCGATTCCTTCAATCTGCCCGGCGGCCTCTAGGGGCCTCCGTCCCAGTCCCGTTCGGCCGTTCAGGCGTCCCGTTCGCGGGTGACGCCAATGATAGAATTTTCAGGGAGAATGTCAAGGGGTTTTTTGCAGAAAAATCGCATTTTTTTCTTATTTTCGTAAAAAACGGGTAAGCCACTACTCTTTCGCAGGGAAAACCACCAAGAGTTCACAAACTATTCACATTTATTTTTGAACAGCCGTATCGAAGTTTTGTTTTTGCGCAGAAAAAAGGGAATTTTAAGGGGAAAGAGGCTCTATGAGCGAGGTTCGAGGCTCCAGGCTCGTGCCTCTAGCCTCTATTTTAACACTTTCCCACGATTTTCCTCATCGGATCGTTCGCTTTTCTCTTCAATATATGAGGCAACGCCAATAAGTAAACCTATAGATTTACAACCAATCCATTTAGACAACGTTGTCCACAATAATCTTAAATGGATTGTTTTCCATGTCTACCGCCACGCAGTCCATCTGGCCGCGGAACCACGTGAGCTGGCGCTTGGCGTAATTGCGCGTTTTCTTCTTGACTTCTTCTATGACCTGCGCCATCTCAGCATCCGTCTGCGCCGCGAGCAATTCCCGATAACCTAAGCTCTGCCATGCGGGAGCATCGAGCGGCACCGTCTTCGAAAGTTCACGCACTTCTTCGACCCAGCCGTCCTTTATCATCTTGTCTACACGGGAATCAATTCGTTTGTACAAAACATCACGTTCACGCTGGAGCCAGAACACGGGAAGCTTCCCTATCCCGCCTTCGCGTTCCTTTTGCCAGTCCGAGAGCTTGCGGCCTGTGGCCCTGTACACTTCCAATATGCGGATGAGGCGCTGCACGTTGTTCGGCTCTACGCTGCGCACCAGTTCCGGGTCTGCATCCAGCGCCATCTTGTACAAACTACCTGCACCTTCGGCCTGCGCAATTTTTTCCAGTTCCTCGCGGGCGCTTTCCGGCACGGCAGGGATTTGCGGGAGCCCGAGCATCAAAGTCTGCATGTACAGCCCGGTCCCGCCCACCAATATATAGTTGCGTTCCGGGTTCCCTTGCAAGATGCTCTTCACGTCGCGGCAGAACTCGCCCACCGAATACTTGCGTTCCGGTTCCAGGAAATCGACGAGATGGTGGCGCACCCTGGCCATGTCGCTAGCCGACGGCTGCGCCGTGCCTATGGTAAACCCGCGGTACACCTGCCGGGAATCCACGCCGATGATTTCGGCACTGTAATGTTCGGCAAGCCGCAAGGACAATTCCGATTTTCCGATTCCGGTCGCTCCGGCCAAGGCAAAAAGGATAGGCATGTCGCCAATATAATTATATTTAAAAGCACCATGAGCAAGATAAAACATATCGTCGCCCTATTTATTGTCTGCGGAATAATTGCGGCCATAGTGTATTTCCTGCCCAAGACGGATTTCGGCAAGCAGTGGCTCCCGAAAAGCATCGTCTCCGAAGAATCCTCTCCCGAAGCCAGCGCACAGGATTCCCTCCCCTTTGTTGACGGGCTCAAGAGCGAACTCCAGGTGCTGAGCACGCGCTTCAACAAGAAAAAGAACCTCGACGTCTGGACTCTCGGCAAGGGCAGCACCATCATCGTCTACCTACTGCAGGCGCAGCGGTTCATCCAGGCCCGCGGCGGGAACGTATTATATATGGAAGAACTGCACGACAACCCGAACGTCTTCCAGGCGGCAAGGCTCAAGGTTCTCAAGCCCGAAGGCGACACGCTCGACCTGGAGTTGCAAGTTTCCGAAAACGTATTCCGTTCCAACGCCTCCGTGCTGGCCGTCTCGTTCCAGGTCACGGAGCTGACCCCGGAGCAGATTGTCGCCCTGAACAAGCTGGAATACCCGTTCACGCTGCTCGTCACCCCGTTCAACATGCCCGAAGGATTCGTCACCGACGTCAAGCACGTGAAGCACAAAGACGTTTTCCTGTGGCTCTACATGGAATCGAACAAGCTGAACAAGCGGCACAACAAGTACCGCCCGATAAGAATCCACCATACCGAAGAGCAAATCGGTGAAATCATCAACGAGGCAAAGACCGTCTTCCCCGACGCCATGGGAGTCGCCACGCGGTTCGGCGAACAGGCCGTGGAGCACAAGCAACTGCTGCAGGCGACATTCAAGCCCCTCGAGGCGCACAAGCTCGCCTTCGTCGACCTCTCCCTCAACAAGATGACCAAAGTCCAGGAAACGTGCAAGGATTTCAAAATCAAATGCAACAGCACCGCCCCCTACAACCCCGACAACAGCACCCTCGGCGACTACGTGAAGCATAAACTCAAGGACGCCCGCAAGAACGGCATAGCCTCCATGGTCATCCCCCTGAACGACGAAGGGCTCGACATGGCCGCCACCTTGCAGAAAAAAGCCGAGGCCCAGGGCACATCCATCGTGAATTTATCTACTTTTATTTCGTATTAGACAGGAGATTGTATGACTGTAAAGCTCGGAATAAACATCGACCACATCGCCACCATACGCGAAGCCCGTAAAATCAGGGAACCGGATCCGATTGCCGCCGCGTACATCGCCGAACTTGCCGGAGCAAACGGCATCACCGCCCACCTCCGCGAAGACAAGCGCCACATCCAGGACCGCGATATCCGCCTGCTCCGTGGCACCGTCACGACCAAGCTCAACCTGGAAATGGCCCCCACACAGGAAATGATCCAGTTCGCCATTAACATCCAGCCGGACATGGTGACCCTCGTCCCCGAAAACCGCCAGGAACTCTCGACCGAAGACGGCCTCAACGTCGCCGCCGCAGCGGAAGTCCTCGCCAAGGCAGTCATGACGCTCAAGAACAACGACATCGCCGTGAGCGTGTTCATCGAGCCCGAAACAGAACAGGTCAAGGCCGCCAAGAAGGTCGGTGCCGACATCGTCGAGTTCCATACGGGCAAGTACGCCATCGCCTACGACATGGGTAGCCGCCAGGAAGTCGACCGCGAAATCTCCGCTATCCAGGACATGACCGTTCTCGCCCGCAAATATGGCCTCCAGGTGTTCGCCGGCCGCGGACTCAACTACAGGAACGCCGTGAACATCGCCGCCATCGATGGCATCGACGAAATCATCGTCGGCCACAGCGTCGTGGGCCGCGCCGTCATGGTGGGCATGGACCGCGCCGTCAGGGACATGATTGACGTCATCCGCAACGCGGACAAGTAGTTTACAACCTATTTAAAACAAGAACCCCCGTTCCTTTCCGGAACGGGGGTTTTGTCATACAAACTATTTTGTATTACTCTTCCGCCAGGGCTTCCTTGTACTCGTCGACAGTCGCGATGTATTCGTCGATCATGTCTTCCTTGGAGTTCAGGTGGTTGAGAATCTGTTCCAGGTGATCCTTGCTGAACACGGCCTTGAGCTGGCGGGAGGCATGGCCCCTGTATCCCCATTCCTTGAGGATTTCGTCGGTCACGAGGAAGGAATCGTTCATGGAAACAAAACGCATCGGTCCGTAAACGGCCCAGTTGTGCTCCAGCAACATGCATTCCGGTTCCGGGAGGTCCGGGTTGGCCATGTAGCGCTGGATATGGCGGGTACGCACGTCCTTGATCTTGTCGATGCGCATGTAACCCATGATGAGGTACTTGTTGCGCAGCTCGGAATCGCTCAGGCCCTCGTAGCGGGTCCCGAAGAGGATGTAGCGGCTCTTCGCCTTGACAATGGCATTAATATTCTTCACGTTGCAGCAGCTCATGAGGCCGTAGGTGCTGGTCTCGTAGTTCGGCTCGTAGAAAAAGCCCTTGCCGTTTTCATTCATCTGGTCGCGAACAGGGACTTCGGACTGGTGACTGGTTTCAACGTAAAGCAAGCTTCCTGCCATGTTGCCACGGTAGTCCTGCCATCCTTCGAGGTTAATCTGAGTCTTCGGCATTTTCTATCCTTTCTTAATAACAAAAATACAAGCGGACCGAGAACGGTTCGTTGATTACGTCTGCAAAATACATATTGTGCGCTAAAAAGTCAATGACTCCGCCGAAATATCCGACATTCCGAACAAAAAAGCGCCTTTTTCGAAAAATTTAGCGGTATCGGTCGTCAAAAAGGAACATTTCCCGTTCTTCGACAGCCGGACTTCCATCTCCGGATGGCGTTCCAGGTAGTCCACGGTCTTGCCCGCGACGATATCCCCCTGGAAAACGAGGCGGACATGCGGGGGCAGTGCGGCCAGGATTTCGTCCTTCAGGAGCGGATAATGGGTACAGGCCAACAGAACAGTGTCGATATCCGGGTCGGCGGCCAGGAGGGCATCCACGTCCTTCTTCACGAAGAACTTCGCCCCTTCCGTACCGCGCTCGCCGTACTCCACGAGCGGCACCCACATGGGGCAGGCATGCTGGGTCACCTTCAGTTCCGGGTAAAAATGCTCTATTTCGAGGAGGTAGCTCCCCGACGACACGGTCCCGGACGTCCCGAAGATGCCGATATGGCCCGTCTTGGAAAATTTCCCGATTTCCTCGGCCGTGGGCCGCACGATGCCGAGCACGCGCCTGTCCGGGAATTCCACAGGCAAGACCTGCTGCTGTATGCTGCGCAGAGCCTTCGCGCTCGCCGTGTTGCAAGCGAGGATGACCAGCGGGCACCCGCGGGCGAACAGTTCGCGCACGGCCTGCAACGTATAGCGGTAAATCGTCTCGAAGCTGCGGGAGCCGTAAGGCGCACGGGCGTTGTCGCCCAGGTACAGGTAATCGTACTGCGGGAGCGCCTTGCGCAAGTCGCGCAATATGGTCAGCCCGCCGAACCCCGAATCGAACACACCTATCACAGGTTGTCCTCCATGACCTTGCGTACCATCGGCATGAGGTCCTTCTTGGGGTCGAGCACGCCGCCGCGTTCCTTCTTGAGGGCAGCCACGTCAATCGGTTCGAGAATGCGCACGTTCACGTCGCAAGGGGCAGACGACACTCGCCCTTCCCATACCTGACGAGTTCCCTTGAACACGACGGGGAGGACAATTGCATCGGTCTCCACGGAAAAACGAAATCCGCCACTCTTGAACGGCGAAAGCTTGCCTGTCTTGCTACGCGTTCCCTCAGGGAACACAAAAATGAGCGGAGCCGACTGCAAATTGTGCTTGACGGCCTCGTGGACAGATTTTGCGGCACCGCTTTTCTGCCGGTCAACGTATATGCAACCGAGGCGCTTCATCCAGAAACCAAGGAACGGTATTCTCAAGAGGTCGGACTTCGCGATAAAACCGGTCTTGCGTTCAAGCGCGATGAACGCCACCGGAATATCCGCATAGGAACCATGGTTACCCATGACAAACACCGGCCGGGTCCAGTCCACCTTGGCGAGGTTCGCCTGGTCCAAAATGGTCAGGTTGACCCGGAGGAACTTCATGCAGAACTTGGAAAAGCTCTGTATCTTGTAATCCAGCCAGCGGTCGGCATCCTTTTTCATGAAAAGCAGGACAAAAAGGAATAGGGGAATATGCACGAACATATACGCAAGTGCAGCAGCCACGGCACGAATTTTGAACAATAAAAGCGGCATTTTCATAAACCCATCAACCTTATTCTGTTTCGGAAGGAATCGGGACCGGCGCATGTTCCGCAAACGGCCCTTCCAAAACCTTCTCCGACAATATAACAAAATCAGGTACGCCTCGGCCCGGGTCACCCCCACATAGAACAACCTCCTTTCTTCGTCAAGTTGTTTTTTTCGCTCCGCATGACTACCCAAGCATTCCCCGGGCGTGAGTCCCTCCGCCAGTCCAGCATAGAAGACCACAGCATACTGTAGCCCCTTGGAGGCATGTACCGTTTCCACATGGACCCCGTCCTCCACCACCTCGCCCTCGCCGTCACCATTCTCGCCCGCCACCGGGATTAGCGCGTCGCGGAGCGCCTCCTCGTAATACAGGCGCAAGCGGTTGTAGCGCACAAGAATCGCAAAGTCTTTCCAGTGCAGGTCGTAGCCCTCGCGGAGTTCCTTCATGCGCGCCACGATCCGCACCATCTCCTCGACGGGGTTGTCGCTGTCCCAGATTTCCACGTTGCGATTTTCGCGGAACAGCGGGTTCCCTCCCGAACCGCGGGGATTGCCCGCCCGCAGCACCTTCCGCAGCCGGAGCGGCTTGTTCGTAAATATCTCGTTCGAAAAATGAAGCACCTCGGGCACCGAGCGGTAGTTCCACTCCAGGCGGATAATCGTACAGTCCTTGAAGTCGTCGCAAAAGCGGTTGATGTTGCCGATGTCCGCCCCGCGGAACCCGTAGATGGCCTGGTCGTCATCACCCACCACGAACAGGTTTTTCCTATCACCCAGAAGCAGACGGACCATCCGGTACTGCGGCGGGTTGATGTCCTGGTACTCGTCCACCATGATGTCTTCCCACATCTCGCGGAAAAAAGCGCAAGCCTCCTCGTTTGTCGCAAGGAGCCGGATTGCCAGGTAAATCAGGTCGTCGAACACGACCTGTCCGGATTCGAGGACATCGGCACGCAACCCCTCGAGTTTCACCGCCACCGAAGCCGGCACGCTATCGGAAAACAGGTCCTCGCGGCTAAACGACTTGACGTGGAGTTTGGAGAGTTTCGCCAGGAAATCCCGGTCCGGGGCGTCTCGCGGAGTGGGCGGCACCTTGAATCCAAGCAGTTCGTAAGCGGGGCTTTCCCCGATGACCTGCCGCAGCATGAACAGGGCGAGCGAATGGAACGTACACAAGCGCACACCCGCATTGGGGAACAACGCCTGCACTCGCTCGCGCATCTCGGCAGCAGCCTTCGCCGTGAACGTGAGCGCAAGAATTTTCTCGGGAGGCTCCCCCGACAGAATCCTGTACTGGATACGCTTCGTGAGCACCGAAGTCTTTCCGGAACCCGCACCCGCCAGCACGAGCAGCTGGGCTCCCTTTTCGAAATCATGTAATACCGCCGCGCGCTGGTCGGAATTCAGACCAGCCAAGATGCCTTCCGCATCCATAACGCCTCTTTTTGAACCGGGGAAAACACCCCAATACATGAATCAACAGGCCTAGGCGCACGGGGCGCTTGCCAAGGAATGTTACGATTCCGACGTTTTACCGGCGGGACGGCCGCCAAGCAAGAACACAAGGGCCCCGAACAGGCTGAGCACCAGGCTCACGAAATATGCAAGCAACTGGATCACCACGGATTCGAGCCCGGGGACACCGGCCCGTGCGAACAGCGACTGCGCCAAAAGTTCGCGGGGTCCAAAACCGCCAATCGAAACCGGGAGCGCGCTCACGATGGCGACCAGCGGGATATAGTAGAAATACCAGGACATCGTCAGGTCCACGCCCACGGCCATGCCGCAGAAGTAGTGGACGAAAATGCGCAGCGACTGCGTCACCGCCGAAAGTCCCGTGATAGCCAGCCACAAGTTGACCGACCTGAAGCTCTGGAAACGCCTGAACATGTGCGTCAGTCGGAGCCCGATCTTTTCGGGAAGGATACGGCAAAGGATCTTATTGAGCAAGAGTCCCAGGCGGCGGCTGAACAACGATGCGAACAGCACGCAGAACCCGAAGAAAATCCACAGCGAGGGCCACATGAAGGCGCGCTGCGCCGCATCGTGCATAAAGAACAGCAATCCCACCGCGATAGCGAACAACGTAATAAAGAAGAGGCCGAACAGCCTATCGAAGAACGTCGCCGTGAGTCCCGCGCCCACGGTATCCTGCCCGCCCTGCATGCGGATGTCGTAGACCTTCTTCACGTCGCCGCCGACATTGCCCGGCATGAAGTTGTTGAAGAACAGCCCGACATAGTACAGCTTGAGCAGGCGCCAATACGAAAGTCTCACGCCCTGCTTTTCGAGCAACAGCTTCCACTGGAGGCAAGCCGAAAAGTTCGAGAGGAACATGCAAAGAATGGCGATGACAAACGGCAAGACGCTTTCGCGGGTAAATAGCGTATACAGGTCGTCGATGCTCCAGTCCGGAGCCTTGACAATGTTATTGTAAACAAAATAACCCGGTATCAGCGTAACCAGCAGCTTGAGGCAGAATACCAACGCAGATTTAAACTTAGGATTCATCTTCATTTTGCACCCGCCCCGCCACAAGAGGCGATTGCCTGTTCCAGCAAGGCAAGAGTCTTGCTTGCGGCATCGTCCCAGCTGAACGTCTTCGCATATTCATTCGCCGACTTGGCCAGGGAATCGCGCAAGCCCCTGTCGGCATAAACCTTTTCCATCGCCGCAGAACAAGCCGCGGCATTCCCGACCGGGAAGAGAATTCCTGTCCGGCCGTCAAGCACGCTATCCCGAAGTCCGGGAACATCGGAGGCAATCGCGGGAGTATCCAGCTGGGCAGCCTCGACAACGGTCAAGCCCCAGCCTTCCTTGTAGCTCGTCTGCAACAGGGCAACAGCGCCCGCCATGAGTTCGCGCTTGCGTTCCGCCGTCACGAACCCGGCAATTTCCACGCGGTCCGAAAGTCCGTGTGCCTTGAGCCAGGCGGGCAACTTCGAAAGCAGCGGGCCGCTCCCCGCGACAACAAGCTTCACATCGGGTTGTTTCTTTGCAAAAATCTCGAACGCCTGGAGCGCCGTCCAGATGCCCTTGTAACGGTGCACCCTGGACAGCCACAAAAAGTACAGAGCAGACGGAGCCGGGGTTTCCGGGCGCTCGACCGGATCGGACCCATTGTAGACTACGTCAATGCGGTTTTCGCCCACGCCAATCCCGGCAAGTTCCGCCTTGGTACTCGGGCTCACCACGACAAAGCGCTGCTTGCGGTAGAAAAAAGGAATCACGCGTTCGAACGCCCACACACCAAGCGCCACCGGGAACGGAGCCTCGGCAAAGATGGAAGATCGCCAGAGGTGGTGCATCTGCACGAGCACGGGCTTCTTCGACAGGTACGGAGTGAACAGCGGCAGCTTGTTCAAGTCCTCGTACACCACGTCGAATCGGAATTCGCGGTCGAGCTTGCCAACCATGCGCGCCACCGTCAGCTGGAACAGCAGGTCTCCCCCGCTACGCACCACCTGGATGCCGTCGACCACCTCGCGCTCGCTTGCGCCCTTGAACATCGTCGTGAGCAGCACGACCTTGTGTCCCATGGCGGCAATCCGCGAAAAGATGCGATGCAGGTGCTTTTCCGCGCCGCCCGCAGCCGGATGCATTCTATCACGATAATTGACGACGAGGATATTCACGGGATCGAGCGACCCTTACGGCTTGCGGCCCAGCACACCTATGCAGAGCTGCGTGTAGTGCATCAAAGAATTGGACTGCAAAGCGTCCAGCAAGGCGTCCTTCGCCTTCTGATAGAGCGTCCCCTGCAACGGGTACTTCGGCAATTCCACGCCGAACTTGAATCCCAGTTCACGGAGTATACGGTAGTAAAGGTTCGGGCGCATCCAGTCGCCGTAGGCGTACTCGCAGACGAAACCGGCGTCCTTCATGAGTTTCTTGAGCTGCGGCATGGTGAACTGCTTTTCCCACCCGGCAAACCACTTGTCCATCGCAATCAGGATATGCTTGATGATCGTGTACGGGTGGACCGTCTGCGGCACGTCGCAAAGGCAGCATCCGCCATGTTTCAGGATTCTGTAGTTTTCCTTGAGCAGCGGGAGCGAATCCTTGAAATGCTCCGCCAGGCCCTGGTGGAACACGAGGTCAAAAGTGCAATCGGGGAAAGGCGCCTTGAAGGCATCGCCACGCACCAGTTTCAGGTTGCCGTAGAGGTTTTCCTTGGCGCGGAGCGAATCAACGATCTTGAGGCTATTCTCTGCAAAATCAAGGACATAGACATCAGCGCCGAGACGCGCCAATTCGGCACTGTCGCGGCCCGTACCCGCACCGACTTCCAGCACCTTCAGGCCTTCCAGCTTAAAATTCTTCTTTATCGCATTCATGATAGACGGAGACGACGGATAGACCTTGTCCATGTCGTTCTTACGCTGCCAAAAGCGATTCCATACGGATTGATCGGGCTCTTTAATTGACATAACGCGCAAAATATACGAATAAATGTAAGATTCCGTGCACCATCCGTGTAAAATAGCCTTTCTCCACACATGCTTGCACGGCCACAACACTGCCGCGCCCCTTGATTTTTGTATAATTTTTACTACATTGTAACGTTTTAATGACAAACGTAGACTTTTTTTCCATTTTGTATGGGTCTAGATACGTCCAAACGGGCTAATAAGGGGGGAAATAACCTTTTTGTAAACTTTCTTTGGAAAAATTTACACGATTGGCACGTTACTTGCTTAGAAAATAATGGATATTATAGCTAAGGATTTTTTTGCAATGCATATTGACTCTACCGATACCACACTTAAACGTTACCTTGAAGATATTCGTCGCACCGCACCTCTTTCCAGAGAAGAAGAGCAGATCCTGTTCCAGAGAGCTAAGGAAGGCGACAAGATTGCCCGCAAGAGGCTGATTTCCGCAAACATGCGCTTCGTGCTCAAAGTGGCCATCCAGTACCGTGGATGTCCCATTCCGCTGCCGGACCTGGTGAGCGAAGGAGCCATGGGTCTCGTGCGCGCCATCGAATCTTTCGAACACACCCGCGGTCTCAAGTTCATCAGCTACGGCGTCTGGTGGATCAAGGCTTACATCACCCGCGCCATCAACGAGCAGGGCAACCTCATCCGCCTGCCGGCGAACCAGCACCTCCGCGTGCGCAAGGCTTTGCACGAACAGTCCCGCGGCAAGGAAATCAACGAAGAAATCCGCGAGCTCATCCAGATCGGGCAGCGCGGTGTCTCCTTCGACAGCCCGCTCAAGGCCGACTCCAAGGCGACCTACGCCGAAGTCCTCCCGGACAGCGCAGCGTCCAACCCGGAAGCCGACTCCGAAATCCAGAGCGTCGAGGCCCTGGCCAAGGACCTCATGGAACAGCTCCCCGAGCGCGAAGCGAAGGTCATCACGGGCATCTTCGGCATCAACCAGGAAGCCCCGCAGACACTCCGCGAAGTGGGCGAATCCATGAACATCTCCCACGAACGTGTCCGCCAGCTGCGTGACCAGGCCCTGCGCCGCATCCGCAAGTACAACAGCAAGGACTTCCTCCAAGAAAAGAAGGACGCCTTCCTCGCTGCGATTAATAAATAGCGAGCCTCAGCTTTATAACCGCTGTTTTATATATTTCCGGTGGAGCCCTTCGGGCCCCACCTTTTTTTGAACCGACGAGGCAAACTTGCGCAGAACACTAAAATCCGCCATGCTGCTCACGGCCAGCCTTGTGGCCATGGCCGTAGCGCACCCGCACGTGTTCGTCGATGCGACAATCATCGCGGTATTCGACCAATCGGGATTTACCGGGTTGCGGAACCTCTGGACATTCGACGAGATGTACAGCGCAGCGATGCTCGCCTCCGCCGACGCCGACGGCGACGGCAAAATATCGGAAAAGGAAGCCCCTCAAATCAAGGACGCCGTGCTGGGCCCCTTAGCCACAAGCAACTACTACAACTACGTGGTGGTCGGGACAGAATTTCTGCCGGCACGCGAGATAAGGAACTTCAAGGCCACAATGAAGAACGGCAAGCTCACGCTAGACTTCACTGTCGCATTCTCGGTCCCCGCAAAACAGGACTACACGATGATTACCCTCGCGGTCAGCGACCCGACAAACTACATCCAGATAAGGGCTGACATGGAAGAAGCAGACGTCACGGCGCCCGACGAACTGGACGTAGACTTTTTCGCCGACAACCTCAAGGGACTCACGCTGTTCCGCGCCTTCCGAAGTGAGATCCAGGGACTGTATCTGCGTTTCAAGAAATAGACTCAAGGAGCGAGGTTCCAGGCACGAAGCTCCAAGGTGCGAGGCCTGGGATATAAAAAAGGCGTCCCGGCCGGAGCTCGGGACAACCTTTTCGTCAACTAGCGTACAGCAGGCTGCTTATTTTTTGCGCTTCTTGCTGCGGCGTACGCCCCACTTGTCCTTGACCTCTTCTTCGATCTTCTTCTTCTCATACTTCACGACCATCTTGAACTGGACCATATAGACGCCCGTACCGACGAAGCGGCCGTTGTGGTCCTTGAAGTTCCAGTTCACGAAGACCTTCTTGTCCGTATCCAAGCAGTTGCCGCCGAACTTCCAGCTATTGCACTGCACGGTGATAGAAGTATCGTTCACGTACTGGCCAAGGTGATCGTAGTAGTTCACCACGAAGGTGATGAAGATGTTCTCGGGCTTCAGGGAATCGAGTACAGACGGGTCAACCGTACCGTCGGCCGATATCTGCGCACGGTCGACAAGTTGCGGCACAAACCGCTCACCCAACTGCACCAACTGTCCGAGGGAACCTTCTTTCTCGAGGTCTTCCTTGGTCGTTGTGCTCGGCACGTAGCGCAAGTTCACAGAGCTCAGCGTGCGGTACATATCGTCCGCATCATCGAAGTGGCCCATCTTGGTAGATTCCACCAAATGGTTCAGCAGGCCCGCGATGACGACCGGCGACGGCTTTTCGCCGGCTACGTTGCCGTAGTTATCCTTGATATCGTCCTTCTCGCCACGAACCACCATGAGGGAGTCGCCAGGCAGGATCGTCGCGATGCTTCCGTCGAGGACCAGAGTCGCGACACGACCGTCGCTGGACCACAGGATGTTGGTCGGCAGGAGGTCGATAACATCCTTGCCGTGGATATAGCGGAAGTAGTCGCGGCCTTCCAGATCCTGATACTGCACCACTTCGGAGAACGTGACAGCCAGGGAGTCCACCTTCGAGCCGTAATTGAGCACGGCACCCACAATGACCGGCGGCATCTTGTCGATAATGACAGCATTCTCTTCATTGACAAACGTCTCGCCCAGCACATCGTAGTAAGTGTAGATGGTCGCAGGCGGCAGGTCGTCGCTGATGCTCGTCACGCCGGTAGTCAGTTGCGTACTGCTGCGCACGTTCCAGACCACTCTCGTCGAATCGTTCGGATCCAGGCTCAGTTCTTCAGGACTGGCCATCAGCTGGATCAGCATACCGCGGAAACTGTACCACGGATAGGACATGTGCAACATTTCCAGGTCTTCGCTCGTCACGTTCTTCGTGAAGTTCGTGACAATCTGGTCCAGAACGCCGTCGCCGTCCGTATCCCTGTATTCCACGTTCTTCACGGAAGGCACACGGTCAACCACCTTCACGGGGACCTCGCGCTCGTATTCGTCGGACGTGATGTACTGCAGGTTATGGAAGGTGACGTTCGGATAGAGCGAGATGCTGTCCTTGTCGTCGCCAGACAGGCCCAGATTCTTGCCCACCAGCACAACCATGTTGCGGCTGGGCATGTAGGCGTTGGAAATGTCGTCCAGGTTAAAGCCGTGACGATCGAGTTCCTGCTTCATCATGATAAGCATATCGGGGTTCGCAATATCCGCCGGGATAAGGTCGATATTGAACTTGATGAACAGCGAGTCCTTGCCCGACTTGTCGCGGATAGCGTAAGCGGAATGGATGACGTTGTTGCCCACCTCGAGGAGCTGCACCTGACGGGTGTAGCACGTTCCGTTCTCGGTCTCGTAGGTGATGATCGCATAGGCGTCTTCAGGGAAGTTTTCCGGGAAGTTCAGGTCGGACACGTCCATGATCAATCGGTCACGTGATGCATTCACCTCTATGACGTTATTCACCTTGATTGTCTTGCCATTGATTACGTCTTCAATCGACTTCACGACGATGCTTGCCGGGAGAGTGTCCTTGAGCAAGATTTCCTGGAAGTCCAGAAGCTTGTCGCCATCGGTATCCTTGACAAACCCAATGCGGGCATCCGGAATCGGATCGTAGAAGTTGATATTGTCGATAATGGCCACCTTGCCGTTACCCACCACATAGATGCTTCCCTGATCGACGATGGTATCGGCAGTCACCCAAATAACCACGGAGCCATCCGCATTGTAAACGATGGAGTCCGGACGGGTTGCGTCTTCCGGGTTGATCAGTTCGACATCGCCTCTAGGAACGATCGTGAGAGACGAGACGGATTCGCCGAAAATCTTCTTGATCTTCGCGGAATCGAGGACAATCGCTACCACCTGGCCAACCTGTGCGGAATCAAGCCCGCTGCCGTAGCGCAGGTCCATCTTGGTCACCGGGTTATTTTCCTTCATGTAGACGTTTTCGCCCACCTTGACCGTACCCGGAGTTCCCTCAACGGAATCCACAGGAAGCAGCACGCCAACATTGCCTACGAGGCTGTCGCCATCTTCGTAGTTGTCGTTCGAGGGATAGAAGTCAAGGGTACCCTTTTCGTCCTCGTAGTCATCAAAGCCCACATACACGCGGCTGGAGCTGGAACCGTCCGGGAAGTCATCCCCGCTGCCGTCCTTGCGGCTGGAGCTGGATTCATCCGGGAAGTCGTCACCGTCGCCGTCCCTGCCACTAGAGCCGCCATTTCCGCCGTTACCACCGGAACTGGAGTTGTTGCCACCATTGCCACCGGAGCTGGAGTTGTTGCCGCCATTTCCGCCGGAACTAGAGTTGTTGCCACCATTACCGCCGGAACTGGAGTTGCTTCCACCGTTACCGCCGGAACTGCTGGAACCGCCGTTGCCGCCATTGCCGCTGCAAGAGGAGCCATCGCCCTTGGAACTGCTGGAATTGCCGCCACCGTTGCCGCCGCTAGAAGAACTATTGCCCTTGGAGCTACTGGAAACCTTCTTGCTCGAGCTGCTGGATTTCGGCTTGGAACTTGAGCTATATTCCTGCCTGCTGGAGCTGATGCCCATGGAACTGCTGGACAGTTCGTCCTGTCCCTGGTTCGCACTGGAACGGATTTCCTCGGTGACATCGAGCGGAGCAAGGTCATCGAGCCAGTTGTCAATCCACTGCACATGAACCAGAACGTTGTCCGTAATGTATTTCTGGGGGTTAGACGTATAGTCGACAAACACCATGTGACCGGTATTGGAAGCCACAAACAGATGGCCGTGGCCATCCACCGTTCCCTGGTCCAGGCGCCAGCCCACGTGGTCGTCCGTTCTGGGTTCCGTCAAAGTCGAATAGGAATCGCTAAAGAAGTAGTCGTGCATATCGATGACACCCACAACGGAAGCCGTCATCGTCCCGTTTTTCTTCTGGGGCTTGATCTGGACAATCCTCGCACCGCCAAAGACGAATATCGTATTGGAATACGGGTCATAGGTACCGCCATGCGCACCTTCGAGGGAGTCAATCAAGATCTTCACCTTCATCTTGGTAATGGCATATTCGCCGCGGGGAGCACGGAGGGAATCCGCCAGTTTCTGGGTATTCACCAAGACCTTGGTCGTATCGGAAATATATCCGAAATACGCTTTTGCCGCTTCCTTCTTCTTTTCGTCCGCTTTACAGTCACGGAAGTCATAGCCTACGCCGGAAGTCTGAGAGTCAGAATAACGTTCGCAACCACCGCCATAATAGTTAGAATAGGTGAAGAAGGCATTTCCTTCCTTGTCCCAAATCAACGTTGCCAAGGAATCGTGGAAGACGCGGTCGCCCGAGGTCTTTTCCAATTTCACCTGGTAACCACGGGAATCAAAATGGTTCTGGATGCTGTCGGTAATCAAGATCCTGTGCAGATGTCCCGGAATACCGGCAGCCCACACGTACTTGTGGTTCGGGTCAACCATCAGGTGCCACACACCGGCCGATGTCCCGGCAGAAGCGACGACGCACTTATGGGAATTCGCTCCGGCAGTCTTGCTAATCTTATATACAGTAGACTTCTGCGCAGCCACAATCAGGCTTCCGTCCGGATGGTGCACGATACCGTCGGCCCCCTGCATACCGTCACCTTCCGTACACAGGACCCTCTTGTTCGTCAGTTGCAGAAAGCCGTTGCCATCGTAGTAGTAGTCAAGACTCTTGACACGGTCGTTCTGCGAATACTTTGTATAGTACAGCGTTTCCGTCGTCGCCGCATGCGGGACGATATCGCCGACCTGCTGAATCCAAATACCCGTAGTGGGGCAGGACGGTTCGTTAAAACCGGAAGCGGCGCCAAGAGCGAAGGATGCGCAACCTAGCATCCCGATAGAAATCCACTTTGCCATCTTCATCATAGCTCTATCCTCCAAAAGAATCATTCACCTAGCGTGAGGCCGTCCGAACCGGCACGGATGCCCCAGCTATAGATTCTTTCCACTTTAAACGATTCCCTTGCTCCAAAAACCTTCACCCTCAACTTGGCGACATAGACGCCAACGCCGACCTTGCGCCCGTTATCCGAACGCATGTTCCAACGCAGGTACAGTTTCCGAGCATTTTCAAAACAGTTTCCACCAAAGGACTTGTCGTCGCAACGGATGTTACCGGACGCATTCGCGACGTAGCCGCCCAGATTCGTAAACACATCCAGTTCCCAGTGGAGGCCAATCTTCTGCAAGTCGAGTTCAGCACCACCGGCGGTATCGGACTTCATGATTGTCGAGAATCCGATATCCAGGAGCACGCCCAGCGACTTGCTCATTTCGGAATCCATGCGGACATCCTGTTCGACAAAACGTTCCGTGAACGCAGCCTTGTCGGCCAGAAGCACGGCGCGTTCGAGCGTAGCGAGCGACGTAGTCTTCACAATGACGCGCGGATCGCCCTCGACCATGACCGTCGGAGCTTCCTCGCGGACGCAGTTCCCCTCGAGGTCGGTAAAGCTTCTCTCGTAGTTGCTGAACCGGACGGAATCCGCAGGGTTCATACGTTCGGAAAGGTCGACGCCGCTCTCGAGGAACAGCTTGAGCGTCCGGCCGCCATCAGACCAGCTGTGCGACCCAAGGCTATAGTGGACCCAGCTGCCATCAACATAGAATTCCAGGTCTTGTTCGGTCAGTTCGAAAGCAGTCGTATCGACCGGCTCGGTAAAGGTCACGGTAAACACGTCCGGAGTTGCCTTCTGGAAGGATTCGGGGTTCAGGAACGTTCCCGAAATCACCGGCGACATGCGGTCATGCATGCCCAGCATCGTAGTCACGGTAGAATCCTTGTGGCCCGCGATGGAAATCGTATTAGTCATCTTCGCGAACCCGTAGTTCTCGTTCAGCACGGCGTTCGTCGAATCAATGTCGGTCAGCATCTTCTTGATGTCGTACTTGCTGTCGCTCAGGTCAAAGCCGACAATGGTCCCATCCTCGGACAACGTAATGACGCCTTTCTTGCGCAGGGAATCCAGGTTCTTGAACTTGAGTTCGCGAACTTCGCTCTTGGAGTCAAGCCAGTACAGAGAGATCGTCATCGTCTTGAGGTCCTCGTCCGAAAGCGGGCTCAGGAAGCCGATGGATGCGCTGTCCATGGTGCCATCGCCGTTACGGTCGTAGAAGCCGTTGTTCTCGTTGGTGGCGTAGATACCGCCAGCATTCTGTACGGGCACTTCATGGTTCTTCCCCGTCTTGTTGCCGTCGGCAGCCTGGATTCCGCCATCAATCGAGATGCGGATCATGTCGCCCACCTTCACGACACCCGTGTCCACGGTGAAGCGCCACTCGTCGCCGTTCTTCTCGATGGCGGTCTCGGCAATCTCCTTGCCGTTGAGGACAAAGCCCTTGCCCTTGGTCCACGACGTATCGATGTCCTTGTTGAATTTGACGATAAGGATATCCTTGTCCTTTTCGCCATAAAGGATGGATGCCGTCTGGATGACAGCGCCGATGCGGTCGAGCAGGTCAGTGCGCAGGGTATCGTCGATACCCGTGAACTGGGACTGGACCGCCACTTTCAGAGCGCCCATCGCGTCGTTGCCCGAAGGAGACATGTTGAGCGCCTCGAAGCCCATCTCGGATTTAAGCTTGCCCGCCTTGCCCTGGTCGTCCTTGTACGACATCCATTTCCCGAACTCGTCATCGGAAGGCCAGCTGTAGGCAAAGTCAGTCAACACGACGGAATCGCGGTCTCCGCTGTACCAGGAAACAATCTTGTCGCCGATGCCGTCACCGTCGGTATCGTACACGCAGGCGCTGTCAAGATGCGGGAGGTTGCGGTCGTTGATGGTAAGTTTACCCGGGAAGGCTCCGTTCACGATAAACTCGGCGTTGCCGTTGTTGTCGAAGGATTCCGGATAGCCGCAAAGCTTGAACGCCTCGCCGGGGTCGGTACGGCCCGTATCCACAGCGACAACGACAAAGCCGACAAGGCCGTGGTCTTCGGGAGTAAAATCGATCTGGACGCCAAGCCCTTCACGTTCAGGAAGCTTTTCGCCGGCCAGCGATTCGAACCGCAGGTTGTTGCCGGCGCCCTGGGTTGAGAAATAGAAGCTCTTCACGAGCGTCGAATCGGTAACGCCAGAATCGGGGCCGACGGGGATATAGGCCCTTGCATAGATTGTAGAAGATTCACCCACGTCCATGTTCAGGTCGGAAGCGCTCGTCACGACGCTATCGCATTCGGGGGTCCAGCAATACTGGATGGCCGGGGCGTAAAAGTTGTAGTAGGCGACAATCTGGGGTTCCGCATTCTTTGCGACCAGCGTGCCGACCGGGACATTGAAGACCGGATAGGAGGCCGTGACACCGAACCAGCGGAAACCGGAATCCAGGGAATTGACCATCATCAGATTGACGACAGCCGTATCGGGTTTCAGGACAATATCGACGGAATCATTGTCCGCCTTCGGAGCATAGACGTAAAAATCGACATTGCACCTGGCATTGGTAGGGAGTCCGCGAGAATCCTTCTGGACTGTAACGCCCTCATCCAACGTGTACAAATTGAACCGTCTCGAAGACTCGATGCGCGAATAGAGGCAGTAGGGGCTCGGGGAACCTTCATAGTCGATACAATCGACTTTTTCATCAGCGAAAGCGCTTGTCCCCACCAAAAGCAGGGACAATGCCGAAAACTTAAGAATGCTCGCGATATGCAATCTCATTCAGGTGCTCCAACAATAAAAAACTACAAGTATCAATATATATCTTTTGGAAACGATAAGTTTCCTTTACTTTCAAAGGTGAGGCGAATATCACACCGATTTCTGAAATACGGGAAAAAGGCACCGTCAAGGGGCCAAATCCCTCAAAAAAAGGGGAAATCGACAGAAAAACAGTTCAATTTGGAATATATCCGTTTAGAACATCGGTCACAACGGAATCCATGAGCAGCCAACCACGGCCTACCAGCCGGAGAGTGCCGCCGACCTGTTCCAGACAACCGTCCTGAAGCCATTTCATATAACTTGCTTCTTTTATTTCAATCCCCTCGGCGCGGAGTTTTTCCAGGTCCAAACCCGTACTCTGCCTCATGGAGAGCCAGACCCGCTCGGTCCAGATGTCGTCCGGAGTCAGCGCATCCTGGCTAAGCCGGGACTGCGGCATCCCGTCACGAACAAACTCGCGCCACCTCGGATAAATTTCCGGGGCATTGAAGCGCAACCCGCGAAAATAGGAGTGCGCGCCCGGTCCGAACCCGATGTATTCCCCGCGATCCCAATAATTCTTGTTGTGGACGCTCCGCTTGCCTGCACGACAAAAATTGGAAACCTCGTAGCGTTCGAAACCCTTCTCCCCGAGCAGGTCCACCCCACGGAGGTACATCTCGCCGTACAAGTTCTCGTCCACCGAAAGTTCGCCGCGGGCAATCCTGTGCCCGAGACGGGTCCGCCCGGCCACCGTAAGGCCGTAAAAACTCACGTGGTTCAGCGGAAAATCGGCCAGCCGGTCCAGGTCGCCGAGAAACTGCTCCACAGATTGCCCAGGCAAGTTGAACATGAGATCCCCGTTGACCTCTATCCCCCGCTGCGAGCACAGCAGTTCCAGCGCACGGAGGCCGACCTCCACAGAATGGCGCCTCCCAATCCTTTCCAGGATCTCGCTCCTGAACGACTGGAGCCCGAGACTGAAACGTCCAACGCCGCATTCGCGGGCAAGCGCAACGGTAGACTCGTTGCAGGACTCCGGATTGAACTCCATTGTGACTTCCCGGAGCCGCGACACGCCGACACCGAGACCGCGGAGGGTTTCGAACACCCGCACGAGGCAATCCCCCGGCAAGAGCGACGGCGTCCCGCCGCCCAGGTAGAGTGTCTCCGCGGACTCGAGCACACCGGGATTCGCACGCGCAAAGCCCTCCATCTCACAAACAAGCAGGTCCACATATTCACGGAACAGTCCAGGGGAACACGACGGCATCACGCGAAAATCGCAATAATCGCAGACTTTTTCGCAAAAAGGTACGTGAATGTAAATTCCAAGCATAGCCAGCCGCCGTATTTGCCAATTCCGGCCCTTTTTTTGCCGGTATCCCAAAAAAAATTCGTTTACTTAAAAAAAATTTAGTTATATAAGGGCATATGGTTAGTAGGTTTTTTGCAAAAGTTCCGCCAAAGCTGCGGAAATGGTTCGGGCTCGGGGTTTTCATTGCCGTGTCCGTCCTTTTCCTTCTACTAGCCTCAACCGTTCTGTTCAAGAACTCGTCCGCCGACATCTTGCTCGTCTTCATCATCTGGTGCCTGCCACTGTTCATCCATTAGCCTATGTTCATAACCAGAGTGACAGCCCGCAAGTTCAAAGCAATCTGCAACTACATTGCAGGTTGGGTCATAGTGATGGTCGGCGCATCGGCTCTCGGCATGTTTGCCTTCGGCAGTTTCAGCATCGACAGGCTGTTTTTCATATTGCAGCTTTCCATGTTCGTGGGGCTTTCGCACGGGATATACGACGTGGTCGTCTTGCAAGACGAAATGGACCACCGCAGCGTCAGCGCGGCGCTATTGATACGCTCGTTTTACTTTGTCGCAAACATAAGCATCAACTATGCTTTATGCATTCTCATCTGGGACATGGAATCGGAATCAGGACGACTCATCACGGCGCACGGGCTTTCCTTGATTGTTGAAGCATTCTCGTCGCCCAAATGTCACGCCACCATCGCGCTCATGTTCTTGCTCGCCCACATGTTCACGTTCTTGAACACCGTACACAAGAAATTCGGCACGCGCGTGTTTGTCAACACGATACTCGGCAAGTACCAGGACCCTGTCGAAGAAGACCTGATATTCATGTTCATCGACCTGCGCCATTCGACGGAACTGGCCGAAGAGCTGGGCCACGTCAAGTACAGCAGCTTCATGAAGGACTACTACAAGCTACTCTCCAACTGCTGTGCGGAAAACCGGGGAGACATATACCAGATTGCCGGCGACGGAGCCTTCCTCACCTGGAAAACGTCCTCCTGCAAGAAAAAGGCCCGCCCCATCAACTGCTTCTACGACTTTGCCGTCTGCCTCGAAAGGACAAGGCCCAGATTCCTCAAGAAATACGGAGTGACCCCCACGTTCAAGGCCGGAGCGCACTGTGGCAAGGTGATTTCCACGGAAGTCGGGAATTTCGGCAGCGAAATGGCCTACCACGGCGACGTACTGAACACCACCAGCCGCATCCAGAGTCTTTGCACCAAGCTGGGGAAGGATTTTTTGATCTCGGAAGACCTCTACATCAAGCTTCCGCTCCCTCTCCCCCACGAATATTTCTGCCATAAGGAAGGTTTTTTCGAGCTTCGGGGAAAAAAGAAAGAAATTTTAATTTTTTCTATCCATACCCCTTGACAACCCTAAATTAATTATCTATAATTGGGGCACCCCGCGGGAATAGCTCAGTTGGTAGAGCACGACCTTGCCAAGGTCGGGGTCGAGGGTCCGAGTCCCTTTTCCCGCTCGAAAGAAAAACCACCTTCCAAGGTGGTTTTTTCTTTTCTTCTTTCTATATTACCATTGATGTCTTCGATCTGCAGCAAACCCATCAGTTTCTATAGCGATGCCCAAGAATGGGGCGGGCAAGAAATTCTTTCGGCACGGATAGCCTCCATACTGGCCGAAACGAACGAGGTCACCTTTTTCTTTTCGTGCGAAAAATTTGCGGAAGCGCTTCCCTCCAACATCAAAAAGATCCCGTTGCCGTACCACTCCGAAAGTCCCTTCCCGATTATTCGCGACCAGTTTAAGCGCAAGACATCAAAAGCCAGGAACCTGTTCCAAAAAGAGAAAACCCGCAACCTGGTGCTTTGCCCAGGAAATATCGAACGATGCCTGCCGGGACTCTGGGCGGCAAGGCAACTGGGTATCCCTCTCGTTTCGTACCTGCCGCTAGCCTTCACCCAACACGAGACCCACGCCAACCTCGGATGGATCCGCGACATGCTCGCCAAACCGATTTACCAGTCCGTCGACTCGTGGATAGTGAATTCGCCATACCAGAAGCGTCTCCTGGAAAGATTCGTGTCCAAGGAAATCGACATTCTTTTAAACCCGTTGGCATGGCATGTTTCCGCACCGGCCAAAAAGCCCGGGAACCGCCTTAACATCGCCGTCGTGGGCCGCATATTCTTTGAACAAAAAGGGCAGGACATCCTTCCCGACGTAGCCCTGCGATTGAAAGAGAAAAATCTTGACGTTCGTTTTACCGTTGTCGGAGAAGGGCCACACGAAAAGAAACTCCGTAAAAAAATTCAAGGCGCCGGAGTCGAAGAGATTATCGAACTCACGGGCTGGATGCCCTCGCAACAGGTGCAAGAAAAATTGCTCAAGGACATCGACCTGCTCTTGATCCCATCCCATTTTGAAAGCGGGCCCATCGTGTTATTCGAAGCGTTGCAATGCGGTTGTCCCATACTTGCCGCCAATGCCGATTATACCGACGACTACGCGCTTCCCTCCCGGATGCTGTTCAAGGAAGGCGACGCGACTGACGCGGCAGAAAAGATCGCCCGCTACGAAAACGACTGGAACGAGTCCGAATTCCTGGACTTGAGAAAGCGCCTTTTTACGGGCCGCACGGACGAAGATTTCAAGCAGGAAGTCTTCCGGATTTTCGAAGACCTCTTTGCCAGAGGAATCTTCGGTTAAATAAGAGCACGGTGCATTTCAGCCGATAACAGCCCTACATGCAAAAAAAGACTCCGGCGCGTAACCGGAATCTTTTTTCGAAAAGCATAAGCGGAGTTTGGCTAGCTCTGCAGCGCCCACTCCGGATGTTCGGCCATCTCGTCGATCTGCATCTGGTGCAGCACGACATGGCCAGCAGAAAGGCTTTCCTGGACGTCGATGATGCGCTGGTTGCTCGATCCGCGGAACTTGAGTTCCAGGGAACGCTTCGCCAGGATGAACGGGCCATCGACCAGCACATCGGCAAAGGACAGCAATTCCAACAGCTCGGGATGCTCGGGCGAGAGTTCCATGAGGCGCTCGAAGGTGTAGCCCGTGTAGATCATCAGGTGGTAACCCCGTTCCTTCACCTCGCGGGCGAGGGGCACGAGGCCAGCGGCCTGGGAAAAGGGTTCACCGCCACTGAACGTGATTCCGTCGAGCAGCGGGTTTTCCTCGATCATGTCCAGGATATCCTCACGGTCGATAAAGTGCCCGCCCTCGAAATCGTGGGTCTGGGGATTATGGCAACCGGGACAATGATGCGGACAACCCTGCACAAAGACCGTCAGGCGGATGCCCGGGCCGTCCACGAAGGATTCAGGAACAATCCCCGCTATGCGGAGACGAGGATAAGCTGCATCCATTTACACACCGTGCTTCACGCGATCGTTCACTTCGGCGCGCTTGGCGTTGTTGAAACGGTCCACTGTACCGACCAGGTAGCCGGTGATGCGGCGAATGCGTTCGAAACCGATGCCTTCACCATACTTGCTCATTTCTTTCTCTGACATTTTTTCTTTCTCCTTGTTTATAAAATTTACCTGATTCCCTTGAAAACCGGCATACCGGGGTAAAGCCTGCGCAGTTCCTCGATCTTTTCCGGGGAAATCGCATGACCTTCGCTACGGCCGCAACGCGGGCAGCAGTCGCCGATGACGCCAACAAATCCGCAGACCGGGTCACGGTCGACCGGATGGTTGATGGAACCATATCCGATGCCGGATTTTGCCATGTGGTGCACGATCTTCTCGAAGGCGTCCAGGTTCTGCGTCGGGTCGCCGTCCAGCTCGATATAGCTGATGTGGCCCGCGTTCGTGAGAGCGTGGTACGGAGCTTCAAGGGAAATCTTCTTGAAAGCCGAAATCTTGTAGTACACCGGCACGTGGAACGAGTTGGTGTAGTAGTCGCGGTCGGTGACGCCCGGAATGATGCCGAACTTCTTCTTGTCCATGCGCACGAAACGGCCGGAGAGGCCTTCGGCAGGCGTGGCGAGCAAGCTGAAGTTGAGGCCGAGGCGCTTGGATTCCCTGTCGCAGAATTCGCGCATGTGGCCGATGATCTTGAGGCCCAGTTCCTGGGAGGCTTCGGACTCACCGTGGTGCTTGCCCGTGAGAGCCACCAGGGTTTCGGCAAGGCCGATAAAGCCGATGGAGAGCGTACCGTGCTTGATGACCTCGCCCACGGTGTCTTCCCAGCCGAGCTTTTCGGAATCGATCCACACGCCCTGTCCCATGAGGAACGGGAAGTTCTTGACCTTGCGGCGGCTCTGGACGGCGAAGCGTTCCATGAGCTGGTCGCTCACCAGCTGCAGCATGCGGTCGAGTTCCTTGAAGAACAGGTCCACGGACTTCATCTTGATGGCGATGCGCGGCAGGTTGATGGACGTGAAGCTCAGGTTGCCACGGCCGAAGCTGATTTCGCGGGTCGGGTCGTAGTTGTTGCCGATGACGCGGGTACGGCAGCCCATGTAGGCGATTTCCGTTTCGGGATGGCCCGGCTTGTAGTACTGCAGGTTGTACGGGGCGTCCTGGAAGCTGAAGTTCGGGAACAGGCGCTTCGCGCTCACCTTGCAGGCGAGCTTGAACAGGTCGTAGTTCGGGTCTCCCGGATTCATGCTGACGCCTTCCTTCACGCGGAAAATCTGGATCGGGAAGATAGCCGTCTCGCCGCCACCCAGACCTTCTTCGGTCGTGAGGAGGAGGTTGCGGATGGCCATGCGGGCTTCCGGTTCGGTGCACATGCCATAGTTGATGCTGCTGAACGGAGTCTGCGCACCGGCGCGGCTGTGCATGGAGTTCAAATTGTGAACAAACGCTTCCATCGCCTGGAACGTGGTCTTGTCCGTTTCTTCGTAGGCCATCTTCTCGGCAAACGCCTGAGCCTTCTTAACCGTATCGGCGTCGAAGGTCTTGGAAAGTTCGCGGGCTTCTGCTTCCTGGAACTTTTCGTTCGGCACGAGAGTCGCGACCATGCCCATTTCGGCCATTTCGGTATGGAGCTTCTTCACGACCGGCTGGATTTCTTCTTCCGCCTTGCCGGTCAGGAGGATGAGGGCCTTGACCATGTTGGAAAGGTAAGCCTTGCGGTACGTGATGCGCACACCGTCGGCCATGGCATAGTCGAAGTTCGGGATGGACTGGCCGCCGTGCTGGTCGTTCTGGTTAGATTGGATGGCGATGGCGGCAAGAGCCGCGTAGCTGCGGATATCCTTGGGTTCACGCAGATGGCCGTGACCGGTATTGAAGCCGTTCTTGAAGAGCTTCTTGAGGTCGATCTGGCAGCACGTCATGGTGAGCGAGTAGAAATCCAGGTCGTGGATGTGGATGTCGCCTTCGGAATGCGCGCGGCTGTGCTCGGGCTTGAGCATCATCATCGTGTAGAAGTGCTTCGCCGATTCGCTACCATACTTGAGCATGGTGCCCATGGCGGTATCGCCGTCGATGTTCGCATTTTCGCGCTTGAGATCGGATTCCTTCGCGGAACTGAAAGTGATGTCGCGGAGCGTGTGCATGAGGCGGGTGTTCACCTCGCGGATGCGGGTACGCTCGGCACGGTACAGGATGTAGCTCTTGGCGGTATCGGAGAAACCGCCCTCGGTGAGGGCCTTTTCGACGGCGTCCTGGATTTCTTCGATGTCCGGCTGCGTCTTGTTCGCGGCTTCAAGATGTCCAACGGCGTCGGCAGCGACCTTAAGCGCCGTACTGCTCAAAACGTCATCGCTGCCCAATAAATTCAGCTGATCTTGGGACGCCTTAATTTGTTCGTTCAGTTCCCCGGAGGCCCGGAATGCCTTGATAATGGCGTCGGCAATCTTCTCGATGTTGAACGGCATTTCGCGGCCGTCACGCTTCTTCACAGTTAAAATCATCATATTTCCTTTCAGGTCCGTCCTCTTGTGGTGGTCCACCCTGGAAAACGTTCCAAAATTACAATATCTTGTGCTTTTGTCTATTCGACACCCACAAGATGTAGTCATTAAGATAATAAAAGAAATGGCCAATTGGATGTTTTTTTGGAAAAGAAGATAATTTTTTTGTAATAATTGGATATATATCACAGCAATTTGTAAAAAATTGTATACAACACAGAATAAGTCCCCGGAGACCTAAAATTTTTAACTCCGTGATGAACAAATACTTAGCAAGAGCCTCATCAAAAAATGGATTTTTTTTTGAGCAGTACCTTGACAAAAAACGGGTCGGTAGCTAGCCGACCCATCACCATATTTTTCCGGGTAGAATTATTTCAGTTCGACAACGATGCTGACCGAAGCTTCCACTTCTACGGAATCGGCGACAGCGCTTTCGTCAGGAGCCGCGGCCCCGTCCATCATGGCATTCGCAGCCAGCAGGCGGACACCCTTTGTACGGAAACGGGGAATACCGTAAGAAATGCCTCCGCCGTTCGCGTTTACCAGCAACACGCGGCCGACACCAGCCCCTACGCCTTCCGCATAGTCCCTGGCCTTCGCCATGGCCTTCTTGCTGGCCGCCTTGATAACGGCCGACTGCACGGATTCCTCGTCCTTCAGGAGCGCCGCCGTGCGTTCGATTTCGATATCCGGCTCGGAAGAAAGAGCCTGCACCAGGGCAGCGGCATCCGCCTTGCGGTTCACGGTAATGTCGAACCGCTGCGTCGCCACGTAGCCGGCCAATTCGCGACGGCCGTTATAGTAGTTCCATTCCTTCCTCATGTCGACGCTGTTCTGTTCCACGTTCGATTCCGGAATTTCGAGAGCCTTCACATTATCGAAGATGACGGAACGGCGTTGCGACAAGCGCTTGAAAAGGGCGTCCTTGTCCTTGCCGCGGAGTTCCATCCGAAAACCCATCTCGAACTTGTCGGCGGCGAACTTCTTGGATTCGGAGGCGGACACCTCGATACGGGGCACCTCGAACGTAGCCGTCCCGTTGGCACTTGCCGGGACCATAGCGCGCTCTTCCTTGACCGTACGGATAAGAACCACGACGCAAACGATCAACGCGATTAAATAGACAATGTTCAGGAACCTTGAAATCATCGCGACAATCCCCCTTGATTTCTTTTTTTAGACTAATGTTTCTTCGTCGAAAGCCCAACCAGGTTTTCAAAGAACTTGAAAAGAAGCGCAAGCACAACGGTCGTCGTCATGCTGATGAACGGCATCCAGGGCCAGCTGAAAATGCCTCCAAGGACCGCAGGCACGCCGAACGCGGGGATTCCCTGGATGAGCACGAGGCTCGCCATGCCGCAAAGCACGGCAACAATGACCTGCCAGCTCTTGAGCCCCTTCACGAAGAAGGCGAGCAGGAACATGCCGAGCAGCGGACCTGTAAAGAGGCCGGTAAAGAAATAGGCGTTCTTGAGGAGGCTTCCCTGCTGCGTAGACGCAAAGAGCGCGAAAAACACGCCGAGCACGCCCCATACGGCAGTCCAGATCTTGGCACGCTTGAGGCCGCCCATGCCCTTCGATTCGTCCCAGCCGAGGAAGTCGCGTTCCGATGTGTTGCTGAGCGAATTGATGGCTCCGGAGAGACTGCTCATGGCCGCAGCGCAGATGGCAGCGACAATCAGTCCCGTGACACCCACAGGGAGGGAATTTACGATAAAGTAAGGGAACACGTCGTTCTGCCCGGCCCCGGCGGGAAGCGTCCCGACCTTAGAGACCTTGTAGTAGACAAACAGCGCGGCGCCCACCCAGTAAAAGAGGATAGAGACCACACAGCCCAACACCATCGAGAGAACGCTCGAGCGGTTCGCCGCCTTCACGTCCTTGCAGCTTAAGTAACGTTGCACAAACTGCTGGTCGCAGCCACGTATCGCAATTTCGAGGATAGCGTAAGCAAAGCCTGCCGAAATGAGCGTACGGGCATCGGAAATGTCCATCGAAGGGTTCCACCAGCGCGTCTTGCCGGCCTCGCTCGCAAGGGTCGCCATTTCGCCAAAACCGCCCACGGCATTCGCAATCAGGATAAGCACCAGGATGCCGCCGCCGAAGAACACGCAGAACTGCATCACGTCGGTCCAGATGACCGCCTTGATACCGCCGAACCACGTATAGAATATCGCCACCGCCGCCGACACGACGATTGCGAGTTTCAAATCGACATGCAATATCTGCGCAAGCACGAGCGACGGGGCGTAAAGCAATATGCCGGTACGCAGCAGCAGGTGCAGGCAGTAGAACACGGCCGCGATGCGGCGCACTGCCTTTGAACCGAAGCGCACCTCGAAAAGTTCATAGGCGCTGTTGATGCCCGCCGTACGGAAGCGCGGGATAAACACGAAGCCCACGACAACAATGCTCAGGAGGCCCCCAATCTGGAACATGAGGAAAGTCATGTCGTCGCCGAACACGTCGGCAGGAGCGCCGAGGAACGTCGTTGCGCTCACGGAGGTCGCGATAAGGCTTATGCCCACGGCAACCCAGGGCATGGCCCCGCCACCGAGCATGTATTCCTTGAGGTTCTTGTTGCCGCGTGAGACCCACAGGCCAATCAGCAGCGAAAGGAGCAGATAAGCGGCGAGAACGATCCAGTCGACCAGGGTAAACATGCTACTGCTCCAGCTTGTACTGGATGACCTGGTTACGGCCGCCTTCCTTGGCCTTGTACAGGGCCTGGTCGGCGTTGTTCAACGCAGCCTTCATATCACGGAAATCCGGAGTCACGAGGTAGGCGCCGATGCTCACGGTCACGCGGAGCGGTTCGGACTGGTGGACGTCGAACACGAGCTTACCCACGGCCTTGCGAATACGTTCCGCCGTCTCGACCATGCCTTCGGGGGTCGTATCGATGAGGCCCACGACAAACTCTTCGCCACCGTAGCGCGCCACCACGTCGATTTCCTTGCGAATTTCGCCGCTGATGGCATCGGCAATTCCCTTGATGACCTCGTCGCCGACAGGATGACCGTAGGTGTCGTTGACGTTCTTGAAGTGGTCGATATCCATCATGAGCACGCCGATGTTGTAGCCCTTGCGATCGGCACGGATCTTTTCGGTACGGAGGCTTTCGTGCAAGGTGCGATGGTTGATGAGCCCGGTCAGGCCGTCGCGCATGGCGAGGTCCTTGCCGTGTTCGAACTTGCGGGCGCGATCGTAAGCGAAGCCGGCCACGCCGGCAAACGCCTTGAGCAGTTCCTTTTCGTGCTCGGAATAGCGGCCCGAGAAGCGGCTCTCGAGGCATATGGCCAGTTCCGCCATCTCGGCACTCGCCTCGGTGGGCACCGGCATCACGAGTAGCTGCAACAGTTCCATGTTGCGCTTTTCCTGGTTGTCGATACGCGGCACATACTCGCTGAACCCGTTGCTGAAGTCACGCTCCATGAAGCGGTTGCGCAGGAGCGCGAGCACACAGATGCCCTTGTCGTTCAGCGTAAATTGCTTGTTGACAAACTGCTCGGAATCCACACCGTCGCAGAACACCACGTGACCAACATTCTCGTTCGGCTTGTCGAGGGCGAGAACCAGGAGTCGATCGAAGGGGATGTTCTCCTTGACGTATTCGAAAATCTGTCTGTAAATATCCTTGACGCTCATCGTCTGGAAGAACTTACGCTGATAGTAATACAGCACGCTGAACTGCTGCTGCTCGATATAGTTCTTGGCAGAAGCGTAGCTCTTGTAGCCCAGCATATCGATGTTGTTCGCAATGTACGAAAGGGCAAGCGCCGTGTTGGTGTTGAACGCGTTCGGATAGACGGAGTCGATAATCAGAGCGCCAGCACGGTTCTTGTTGCGATCGAACACGGGAACGGCCACGATAGACTTGATGCTCGGATTATCCAGGTAGTAAAGTAAAGCCTTGCCTCCCGTGAGGTCCCCTTCGAGCAGGCGGTCCACACCGGGGCGGAAAAGCTGCCCGAGAAGTCCGGAATTCTCGCCAATCTTGATATCGGTCGCGATTTGCGTGGTCCCGTCGTTGTAGAAAGAGCGCACGCCCCATTCGCTAGAGCTGACACGCGAAAGGATAAGCAGGGAGTTTGCCGCCGGGACAAGTCCCCTGAGGCCGACAAGCATGTCGTGGAAAGCCTTGTCGATGTCGGCGTCGGCACGGTTCCAGACCTGGTTGACCTTGAGTGTCGAATTCGGTTCGTTGTATTCCTGCTGGACATCCTTGTATTCGGAGCGCAAGTCGGGAGTCGTAGCGGGCACAAGCCCCGTCGCGCGGATGGCTCGCGTCACAACCGGAATGGGAGCGGTCTTCCCGCCCGGCAACCTAGGACGGTTCATGATGGCGAGCGCACAGGCAACCCCGGCAAACGGAATCAGGAACAGCCACATGCCCCCCTTGAAGGCAAGCCCCAGCAGGAGCCCCGAGAGCACAAACAATATATCCGACATACAACTTTCCCCTTACAAGCGGAATGAACGGTAGAGCATCACGGAGGCCAACAATCCATAAACGTAATGACTAATCCAGGCAGCCATAAACGGGGTCAAGGCCCCGTTCTCGCCCATCTTCAATCCGATTCTTTCAAGAATATAATAGCTAAACACAATCAAAAGGCCAACACCGAATTTCTGGGAAAGGCCTCCCGAACGGCTAAACCTGTGGCAGAGCGCAGCGCCGATGAGCAGGACAACAAAGTTCATCCAGTGCGCGGACCGCTTGAAATGAAGGGCGGTCTCCATGACGCGGGTGTCCTCGCCGGAACGACGCAACACGTCTATACGCTGCTTGACCATCTTGGAATCCATTTCGTCGGCAATCTGGCGCTCGTTGATCAAGTCGTCGGGATGCGTGCTCAACCGGTTCGCGAGGGATTCCCTCTGGTACGGGGTGACATCCACCGAGCCGTCCTTGCGGAACACACGATGGTAACCGCGCTCCATGCGCCAGTAACCGGCGGAGGTGCTGTCTTCCTCGATCCAACGAACCAGCTGCGCATCGTAGCGTTCCACTAGGCGGCCCTCGTCACGGAGGAGCAGCACGACATTGCGCCCAATCCTCTTGGTTCCCGAATAGAACTTAAAATACCAGCTTGTCTTCTCGTTGTCGATGAACGTAAAATTCTGCTTTTCCTTGACGCGCGGATTCTTTCGCTTCTGTGCCGTCGTCTCCATGATTTCGAAACGCCTGTGGTTCGCATCGGGCAGCCAGCGTTCGCTCATCTCGTAAGACCCGACGGAGACCAGGATGCCGATGAGGAATATAGGCATGAGCGTCTTGAACGGGCTCTGTCCGGAACTCTGCATCGCACACATCTCGAGGTGGCGCGCCATGTTACCCACGGACGCGATGACCGCGATAAAGAGCGCTACCGGCGAAATCAGGTACAACATGTAGGGCAGGTAGCTCAAATAGTAGTCGCCGACGTCCTTCATGTCACGAGCTAGCCAGGTCTTGATATTGCCCACGAAATCGATTAGCGCAAACACCAAGATGGCGCCGACGACCACGATGAGGAACATCTTCACGAAATTCCAGATAAGGTACCGCGGGAATCTCATCCGAACCTCTTGGTGATAAACGTGAACAGGTGACCCACCTTGCGGATTGCGCGGAAGAACTTGGAATCACCCGAGAAGCGGTCGCGAATCATGGCGATAGTGATGAAGATGCCAAAAGCGCCGATAATGATGTTCGGGGCCCACATGGCCAGTTCGGGAGAAATAATCAGGCGGTCCGCCAAGTTTTCGCCGCCGATGAGGCAGACCCAGAAAATGACAAAGAATGCGAGACTGTAAATGATACCTGTACCGATGCCGCCCTTACGGGCCATGATGCCGAGCGGGGCTCCGATGAGGATAAAGACAAGGCAAGCCGCGGACGTGCTGAACTTCTTGTGGATTTCGACCAGGTACTGCGCGGAGCGTTTCTTTTCCGTTTCCATGCGGTTGTACAGGCGTTCCGTTGTCCTAAGCACAGACATCTCGCTCATGCGGATTCTGGAAAGGGAGCGCCGCACCTTGCTTGTATCGTCCACCGTATAGGGAGACTTCACCCCGGGCGGCACGATAGTGTCCAGCGTAATTCGCTGGCGCAGTTCATGCAACGTCGAAAGTCTCCTTTCCTTCGCCTCGATAAGGGCGGTATCGTACCGGGCATCGGCGTCGTGGACCACGTCGAGCATCATCTCGATCGGCATCTCGCGGTCGCTCCTGTAGCTGCGGCTGCGGCGTTCGAGACGATCGTCCACGTTCTTGAGGGCAAGGTCCTGTGCAAAGAACCTTATGCGGAAATAGTTGCTGGGGTCGTCCGCATCGACGACGTGGGTTTCCCCGCTGCGGAGCTTGAACATCAACGTGGCGCCGTTGTCCACATATTCCATCGAGGCGCTGTCGGCATAGACGATGCGCGGAGGTCCCTTGAATTCCTGTTCGAACACCTGAATTCCATAAAGCGTCCCCGATGACGGGTCGATGCGGCTTACCCAGAGCTGCACGTCCGGGAACTGCGTAATCAGTTTGCCAGCATCGATGAACACGTGCGGCTTTTTACGGGAGACGGCATTCATCAGTTCGACGGAACGGTGGTTCGCCTCGGGAAGCACCCAGTTGTTGAACAGCATGAGGAGCACGGAAAGCAACATGCCCACGACAAACACGGGCCGAATCAGGGATAGCGGCGAGACGCCGGCAGCCTTCACTGCGGTAATTTCCTGGTCCCCGGACATGCGGCCAAACGACATGAGGCACGACACGAGGACGGCCATCGGGATGGACAACGAGAGCATCCAGGCGAGGTTCAGCACGAAGATTTCAAGGACCGTCGAAGCAGGTAGTCCCTTCGAAAGAACATTGTCCAATATTTTGACGAGAAAATCGACCACGAACAAAAACGTGATGCCAAAAAGAGACGCCAGGAAGGGCGCAATCAGCTCTTTCAACACATAGCGGACTAAAATCATTTTTCTGTCGGTCTTCTTTTTTCTACTTTACATCCCAAAAGTAGAATTAACCAAAGAAAAAAAAATGAAAGTATTTGAAAAGAGCGCTATCTTCTTCCTGATTTTTTTCGGCACCGTGCTTCTCGTCGGTTGCGCAAGTACTGTAAGCAGAGACAAAGTGACGCACACCAATTTCTGCCGTGCAAAATATGAAGCCGCCGAAGAACTGTTCAAGAAGCAAAAATACGGGCGCACACAGGACAAGCTGGAAGAAATCCTCTCCAAATGTGCCGGTACGGGCTACATGGAAAAGAGCCAGTTCCTGCTGGCCGAAACCTATTTCAATCTCGAAGAATGGATCGAGGCCCGAGGCGAATACGGCAGTTTCGTCATGAACTTCCCCGGTTCCCCGTTCGCCGAAACGGCCGCATACCGCAAGGCAGTTTCCGCATACAACATAAAATTCAAGGTTTCCCGTGACGAAACCAACACCACCACTGCGATGAAGGACTTCGAGCGTTACCTGGACGACTATCCCGATACGCCGCTGCGCGACTCGGTAAACTACTACTACGAGCAGCTCATCGAACGCATGGCCGAAAAAGAATTCCAGACGGCCCGTCTTTACATGCGCATGGACAAGCCCCAGGCCACGGTCATCTACCTCAAGGAATTCCTCGACACCTATCCCAAGTCCAAGCGCAGGCAGGAATCGCTGTTCATGATTACCGAAGCGTACACCGAACTCGACCAGTTTGAAGCGGCGCGGTCGTACCTCAACATCGCCCGCACGGACAATGCCGATGACAAGGACATCCTGAAGAAAATCGAAAAGACGGAAAAGAGCATCGCCAAGGCTGAAGCCAAGTTCGAGAAGAAGCTGAAGAGAGATGCCGAAAAGAACCGCGTCCAGAAAGAAGAAAAGGAAATGACCAACTAGGTCCGCAAAATGAGAAGGCCTGCGTTTCTGAAGACTTTACTCTGCGTATTGCTCTTTACGGCAATGGTCTTCGCCGATGCAGACAAGACGGAGCACGACAACGGGCGCATTTCCATATTCCTGCAGCCGGCAATCTCGTTCTTGAATTTCGAAGAACGCGAATACTTCCAAAACACCGTCGACACCATCTACAGGGAATTCTACAGGCAGGCGCTTACCGAAAGCGAGTCGCTCACCGTCGCAAAGCAGGATTTCCAGAAGGTCAACTTCTGCTTCCCCATCACCGGAGGCCTGCAATTCCAGCCCATCCGGGACAACTTTTTAAGTCTCGGCCTCTCGTTCATATACGACCATGAATCCGTCGTCTTGACCGACAGGAAGAACAAGACCCACCACTACGAATACACCATCCAGGGCATGCCGCTGTTCCTGGAATACCGTCTCGCCATTCCCAAGAACCTGATGGACCTCTCCGGAGAAAGCCTGTTCAGCGTAGCCGCCCGCTGGTATTGGGTGTTGCCCGGAACCGAAATTTATTCGACCTGGGGAAAAATCGAGGCGGAGACCCCTCTTTACGGAGGAGGCTTCGGCATCAGTATCGGCTACCTGATTACCAGCTGGAAGGGTTTCAATGTGTTCGGCGACATCGGTTACAGTTCCATCACGGTCAAATCGAAGGGAAGCTACGCGGATATTGTCCCGGACGGTCCCACGGAAAAAGCCAAGTGGAACATCGGCGGGTTGCAATTGCAAATCCGCATAGGATTCGGCCTGTGGAACTACCCCAAGATTGCAGACTCCACGGCAACCGACACGACCAAGGCGGGCAAGAAAGCCGACTCAAGCAAAACGGGTAAAGACACCAAGGCCGACAAGCCGGCAGCGAAAAAGGCCGACTCGACAGCCGCAGCAACCGACACAACAAAGGCCGATTCGGCGAAAGCGACAGCCGACTCGACGAAGGCTGCGGCGGACACGACAAAGACGACAGATTCGACGAAGGCTGCCGACACAACCAAAGCAGCTGCCGACACGGTAAAAGCCGACACAACCGTAAAAAACAAAGACACGACGGCCGTTACCGACTCCACAAAGAAAGCGGCGATAGACACGGTGCCCCCCGCGGCAAACCCGACTGCAGATACAACAGCCAAGGCGCCGACGGGAAAAACAGCACCGAGCGCCCCTAGCGAACCCAAGAACGAGCCCAAGAAACAAGAAGAAAAGGCGACCGAAACCTCGACGAAAAATGCGAGGCCTTGATGATTTTCGCACCTTGGGAAAAGCTGCATTACGCAGAGACGCACTTCAAGTTCAAGTTGCCATGGTCGCTCCTGTTCAGACCCTGGCCCGAAATCATCGCGGACATGGCATTCCAGGCCGTTCCCGGGGAAACGCCCGTGCTCTGGATCGTTTTGCGAGATGCGAACCGCTTCCCCGTCGTGTTGGAACAGGCAAAGGTAACCATCGCCGCACAGGATGCCCCCAGATCCGCATGGGATGTACGGGAAATCCCGCTCAACATCGAAGCGACGCAACAATTTGAATTTCACCCTCTCCCGCTCGAAGGAATTCAGCCGGGCCGCTACTGCATTTACGTTGAATTCACGGTAAAGCGAATCTCCGACGGGAAAGTACGCACATTCAGGCGCTGGAGTTTGCCGGGGCTGCGTGCCGAACCGCTTACTTTGCAAGTGCTTTCCGAAGCGCTCCCCAAGGCGCCCGGATATGCAGCCGGAGAAATGCACTGCCACACGCACTACTCCGCCGACCACGTGGAATTCGGCGCCACACCCGAAGTTTTCCAGCAGGCGGCAAAGGCTGTCGGCCTCGATTTCGTCTGCTGCACGGACCACGCCTACGACTTCGCATTCACCACCGAGGACTACACGCGCGAAGCCGAATCGCCCATGCCCAGGTTCCAGGCGCTCAGGGACGAGATTGCGGCGCTTCCGGAAAGCTACCCGCTGCTGCTCGCCGGCGAGGAGGTCTCTGCCGGGAACTCCAAGGGCGAAAACGTCCACATGACGGTCCTCGCTCCCGACGAATACCTGCCGGGCCTCGGCGACTGCGGGCGTTACTGGCTTGAGAACAGGCCCACCCGGAAAATCCCGGGCCACCTTTCGGCAACAAAAGCACACTGCTTCGCGGCCCACCCCATGCAACCGATGGGAATCATCGAGAAATTTGTATTCCGGCGCGGCTACTGGAGCCACAAGGATTTGAACCTGGACGCGGCGCACAAGATACGCGGTATCCAGTTCTGGAACGGAATGCGCGACGAAGGGTTCATGCTCGGACGGCAATGGTGGATCGAGGAACTCGGCAAGGAAAACTATTTGCTCCCCATCGGCGGGAACGACGCGCACGGCGACTTGAATGATACCACGGCAGTCGGGTTCCCGCTGTTTACGCTCAAGTATTCGAGAGACCACGTGTTCGGGAAAGTTCGGACGGTGGTGAAATTAGACGAGAGACGAGAGACGAGAGACGAGAGAGAAGTTGATTTAGACGAGAGACGAGAGACGAGAGACGAGAGAGAAGTTGATTTAGACGAGAGACGAGAGGCCCGAGGCTCGGGGCTCGAGGAGCAAGGTGCGAGGGACAGACTTTCGCTGGAGAGCCTAAACGAGGCGTTCGCGGGCGACAACTGCTACATTACCGACGGCCCGGCGCTCTGGTGGGAACGCGACGGCAAGCGCATTCATTTCCATGCTCGTTGCACAAACGACATGGGCGGTTGCTTCCGCTACATCCGCATTTTCGGCAGGAAGCGCAAACTCGACGGCAAGATTGCAGACAAGGAAGTCGTAGACATGCACAGCATGGTGCTGGCACGCGCATCATCCGACATCACGATGGACTTCGAGGACTACGCCTACCTCCGCGCCGAATGCGAAACGGCAACAGGCAAGTTCGCCCTCACATCCGCAGCTCAGATATTCTGACAGCATTTCAAAAAAAACGACTTAAACATTTGCTTTTGAAACGATTGCATGTTATTTTTTGAATAAGTGAGGAACCTATTGTTTTTGGTTTTTAGTGAATTTTTACTTTTTTGAGCAGATTTCCCTTTTTGGCACGCGGTTTGCTTTTAAACAAAAACAGTGAGAATAGAATGTCCGTTTTTACTAACGATGCAAAAGGAAGGTAGCCATGCCCCGTTTTATGTCGCCGATGATTCGCCGCAGTCCAGTTACAGATAAACTTGACGAAGAGTCTCGCGCCATTGGCCCAAACGCAATCTTGCCGACAAATCAAGAGTCCGCTCAATCCTCCATCGAACAAAACGACGAGCCCGAGACCCCGCCCGACATCCGCATCAGCGAAGGCGGTTACAAACAAATTCGCGACGAGAGTCTAGTCCTCCTGTCACAGGGAATCAGTCACCGGCTGGAGCACTCCCCCGACGGGCCCTTCCAGATATTCGTCGACCTCGACGACCAGAAGCGTGCCCGATTCCAGATAAGACTGTACCACCGCGAGAACCCGCCCAGGGAACCCACCGAACCGCTCCCACTCAAGGCAAGCCTCCAGCCCATCTGGGTCCTGCTCGTACCGGCAGCCGTCACATTGGTCCAGTTCTCCGGCTTCATCCCCGGCATCGAAGGCGAAGGACTTTCCGATGCAGACAAGGTCTTGAACGGGCAATGGTGGCGCTGCATCACGGCGCTCACGCTGCACGGGGATTCAAGGCACCTCGGGGGCAACCTGCTCACGGGCTACCTCGTGCTGAGCATGATGAGCTACAGGATTTCGCTTGCGAAGGTGGTCCCGTTCCTCGCCGTTTCAAGCGCGCTTGCGAACTTCTGCGTCGCGGCCACCGTCCAGTCGAACTTCCGCAGCCTGGGATTCTCCACGTTCGTATTCGCCGCCATCGGTGCGCTCTCCGTGATGGAGTTCCGCCTGATGCCCAAGGAAAGCCACGGGCTGCTGCGCCGGTTCGCGCCCCTCTGCGGGGCCGCCTCGCTGGCCACGTTTGTCGGGCTCGGAGAGCACGCCGACATCCTCGCCCACCTGTACGGCTTTATCGCGGGCCTCCTGTGCGGGTTCATCCCGAGCAAGAAGAGTCTGCGTTGGGGAGCGCCCGTCGCGGCATCGGACATTTTCTGGGTTATCGCCTACTACGCCATCTTTGCCATCGGCTGGGCATTCGCCCACCAGTAATCCAAACGGGATAAAAAAAATCCCCGGTCAGACCGGGGAAAACTCATAATCGTTTCGGGAATTACTTGCCGAGGAACTTGGACGCCTTGTCGGCAAACTGCATGTTGTCGCCATAGACCTTGAGGAGGCGTTCAGCAGTAGCCTTGGCCTTGTCGGCCTGACCCAGCTTGTCGTAGACCAGCGTGAGCTTCCACATAGCGTCAGCAACCATCGGGGTTTCGTCCACCGGTTCGTCCTTTTCGTAACGATCCTGGAGGTCACCCGTGCGCTTGCCGAATTCGCTCACGAACTTTTCGAGGAGACCGGCAGCGGCAGTGTAGTCACCCTTTTCCATCTTCACAGAAGCGATGCCGTGCATGGCGGCAGAACGGACCAGGGCAGAAGAACCTGCATTGTCGAGAGCCTTCTGGAACAGGGGCTCGGCAGCATCGAAGTCGTTGTTTTCGTACTTGATGTTTGCGCTGTAGAGAGCGGCCTTGGCCAAGGCGAGGCCTTCGAGTTTGCCGGAGTTCATCTTGGATTCGAACTCAGCCAAAGCACTGTCCTTTTCGCCAGCATAGAGGTACGTCATGCCGAGACCGAGGTTTTCAGCCTGGGCATCGAGAGCACCCTGGCGGTATTCCCTATATTGCACGACACCCACGACGATAGCCATGATGACGACCAAAACGATGGCGATCTTGGCACCGTGGGTAACAAAGAAATCCTTAAGTTCAGAATTGTTGGTTGTAGATTCGTTAGCCATAATTGACGTCCATTTTAAAATTTGTGACCCAATCATAGAAAAAAAAAGTTCCTTTGTCAGCCAATCTTGACAAAAGGGAGCCTTATTACTAACTTTTGCCCCGCTATGCCACTCTAGCTCAGCTGGTAGAGCAGCTGATTCGTAATCAGCAGGTCGGCAGTTCAAATCTGCTGGGTGGCTCGAAAGCCCCGATTCCGCTACGGAATCGGGGTTTTTATTTTTCACGCCTGCAACACTAAACACCGGCCACTTTTTTTTCTAAATTTGGCGCCTATGAATCCGAATGGCGCCATTATTGTACAGAGCAACCTCGAAATCATGGTCGAGGTCGATGCCCCCTCCTACGAAGCAGCACGCGATGCGATAGCCCCCTTCACCGAACTCGTCAAGAGCCCGGAACACCTGCATACCTACAAGATATCGCACCTGAGCCTCTGGAACGCGGCCGCCACCGGCCTGCGCGCACCGGACGTCATCGAACGTCTCGAAAGCCAGAGCCGCTACCCCATCCCGCAGACGGTCATCACGGAAGTCGAGGACTACATGGCCCGCTACGGCCTCCTGCGCCTCAAGAAAGACGGCGACAGGCTGATTATCGAATCCGACGACCAGTACATGTTCACCGAAATCTGCAAGCTCAAAGAAGTCGAGCCGTTCGTCATCGAATTCCTCGGTGACACCAGCGCCATCGTGGACCCGGAACGCCGTGGCCACCTCAAGATGGCCCTCACCAACGCCGGGTTCCCTGTAGAGGACCTCGCCGGCTACACCGTGGGCGACCCGCTGCCCATCCACCTGCGCGAGACGACACTCAGCGGCAAGAAGTTCGAACTCCGCGACTACCAGAAGGAAGCCGCCCAAGTGTTCTACGCTAGCGGTTCCGAGAAGGGCGGTTCGGGCGTCATCGTGCTCCCCTGCGGTTCGGGTAAGACCGTCATCGGCCTTGCGACGATGGCCTTAGTACAAACGAAGACTTTGATCCTCACGCCGAACATCTCGGCATCGCGCCAGTGGATCCGCGAAATCTGCGACAAGACGGACCTCACCATCGACCAGGTGAAGGAATACTCCGGCGAAGTCAAGGAAATCGGCCCGGTGACCGTGGCCACCTACCAGATTCTCACACAGCGCAAGCGCGCGAAGAAGGCCGAAAACGAAAAGCCCGAGACCGAACTCGACGACTTTTCCGACGAGGAAGTCAAGAAGGAGCTCGCGAACTTCCCGCTGTTCAGCACCCAGAAATGGGGCCTCATGATTTACGACGAAGTGCACCTGTTGCCCGCGCCCGTATTCCGCCTGAGTACCGAAATGCAGGCCACGCGCCGCCTCGGCCTTACCGCCACGCTCGTCCGCGAAGACCACAAGGAAACCGAAGTCTTCAGCCTTATCGGCCCCAAGAAGTACGACATCCCGTGGCGCATATTGGAAGCGCAGGGCTGGATTGCCACGGCCGACTGTAACGAAATCCGCATCCCGATGGAAGCCGAGCTCAAGATGAAGTATGCGCTTGCACCGGTGCGCGAGAAAATCACGCTCGCCTCCACGAACCCCGAGAAGACGGACATCGTGGAACGCCTGCTCAAGTACTTCGACAAGCCCGACGACCGCGTGCTCATCATCGGCCAGTACATCGACCAGCTCGAATCGCTCTCCAAGGAACTCGACATTCCGCTCATCACGGGCAAGACGCCGAACAAGGACCGCGAAAAGTTGTACGCAGCCTTCCGCAACGGCAGCCTCAAGAACCTCATGGTTTCGAAGGTCGGAAACTTCGCCATCGACCTGCCCGACGCTAACGTGCTCATCCAGATTTCGGGAACGTTCGGCAGCCGCCAGGAAGAAGCCCAGCGCCTCGGCCGCGTGCTGCGCCCCAAGAGCGACGGCGGTGCCGCGCACTTCTACAGCATCGTCACGCAGGACTCCAAGGAGCAGGAATTCGCGATGAACCGCCAGCTGTTCCTCACCGAGCAGGGATATGCCTACAAGATCATCAAGCGCGGCGACTGGGACATCCTCTGCCGCACGCCCGAAGAACTCGCGGCACGTAACGGATAGCCAAACAAGTTCTATTTCCAAAAACAAAGAACGCCTCGGGATTTTCCCGGGGCGTCCTTTGTAATGTCGTCCTCTTGCGAAGGAAAACTAGGCGGGGAACCTCTTGTTCACATGGGCTTCCACGACGTTCACCACGTAGTCGCCCAGCTTTTCGCAGTCGTTCACCACGTCCATGTAGTGGACGCCCATCTGGTAGCTGTATTCCTGGTTCTCGATATCGGTGACGTTCTTCTCCTTGAGGAGTTTGCGGTAGTCGTTGATTTCGTTTTCCAGGTTCAGCGTGCGGTTCGCATCGGCGGACGCATGGTCGCTAATGACATCGACCATGTTGGTGAGTGCATTGTCGCAAAGCTGCATAATGTGCTTGATATGCTCATACTGATTCTCGGTGAAGTCGTCCTTACTGCGGAACTTGCGGTTAATGGCACGGGCCATGTTGTAGCAGGCATCGCCGATACTCTCGATTTCAGAAATCTCGCGGAGCATCGCCTGGATGGTCGTCTTACTTTCGGGGCTCAGGCGACCTTCCAAAACCTGGTTCAGGTACTTCGCAATCTCGATTTCCATGCTGTCGCTGATTCCCTCGTATTTTTCGATACGAGCGAACAGTTTCACGAAATCGTTTTCGTCCTTCATCACGAGCAGTTCGGGCACCATGCGGAACATCTTCTGCGTGCGAGCCGCGAACAAGTTAATTTCCTTGCGGGCTTCGAAGAGCGAGAGTTCTGCGGTACTCATGAGGCCAGCGCTGATAAACTTGACCTTGAAATCCTCGCCGTCTTCCTTTTCGCGGATAATCTTGCAGATAATCTTTTCCATCGGCTTGATGAACCAGATAAGGATAAGCACGTTGCAGAGGTTGAATGCCGTGTGGAAAGCAGAAAGTGCGTAAGTCACGCGTACGCCCGCCTGCGCGATTTCTTCTTCGGTATGCGGCACGAAATTCGGGTCGAACCCTACGATGCCGCACACCATGTTCACGAACGGGCGGAACACGATCAGAATCCACACCACGCCGAACACGTTGAAGAGCATGTGGGCCAAAGCCGCGCGCCTTGCCTGCGTACTTGCCGAAAGGGCCGCGAGGTTCGATGTCACCGTGGTACCGATGTTTTCGCCCATCACGAGCGCAATGCCCTGGTAAATCGGGAGCACGCCGCTACTGCAGAGCAAGAGCGTAATCGCCATGATGGCGGCAGACGACTGCACGCACATCGTAAGGATGCTGCCCATCAACAGGAAGAGGAGCGTGCTGAAGATTCCCCAACCGCCAGTCGTCGTAAAGAAGTTGATGACGGCCTGGTTGTGAGCCAGGTCCATCGCCACGGCATTCTCGCGCAGCGTGGTAAGGCCCAGGAACATGAACGCGAAACCGAACACGAATTCGCCGATACTCTTGGTCGAGTTCTTCTTGGTGTAAGAAAGGATGATGCCGAGGGCGAAGAAGGGCCACACCACCGAGCTCATGTTGAACTGGAACCCGAATATCGACATAATCCACGCCGTGGCTGTGGTACCGATGTTCGCGCCCATAATAACAGGAATGGCCTGACTCAATGTGAGCAGGCCAGCATTAACGAAACTTACGGTAAGGACGGTCGTAGCGGTAGATGACTGCACCGAGGCCGTAACAAACGTTCCTGTGAGGAGGCCTCCGATGCGGTGTTTGGTCATGGTGCCAAGGACTGCGCGGAGGTGACCGCCGGTGAGTTTCTGCAAGCCTTCGCTCATCGTCTTCATGCCGAACATGAGCAGCGCAAGGCAACCGATCATTTTGAGAATCATAAGTGTCATAGGACATTCCTACGGAACGCCACTACCGGATCATCGTCGCTGCCTTTCAGCTAGTTCGGGCTCATGGCGGTGAATTGTT